>JBGSPJ010000617.1:0-8652 GCA_041738655.1 Rhodothermales bacterium
TCCGGGGCAACGCCCGGACCCACCGCGCGGACGGCGCCGTCTCGGCGACGCTGACGGTCCCAAAATCGTCCCGGGAGACAAACCCCGCGAGTTGCAGGGTGACGATGGATTCCGTCCCGAACTGGCGGGATCGCTCGTGAAACACTTCGACGGCGCGACCGGGAAGCGTGGCTTCCCCTGGATCCAGATTGAAGAAAGAAGCCACGAACCGATCGCTCGAATGCTGAAAATCGCTGCCGGCGTTCGAGTAGTTGTTCTCCCAGTTATACCCGGTCATCCGGTTGCCCCCCATCCGCCGGATCGTCCACGCCACGCCGTCTTTGTCCTGGTTGGTGCCATAGATGAGAGGGCTGATGGGCGATCGTTCGGCGTCGACATCGACCGAGACGGCGACCTCGGCGACCACCTCGACCTCCGGTTCGGTCGGTACGTCTGGCGTGCTGTCGCAGGCAGACAGGATGAACACAAAAAGCACAACTAAACGCCGCATATCGGATGGGATCTGGTACTACATTGTGTGGAGAGTGCAGTGGAAGGTACATCAGACACATCCCCTGTGCCAGTTCGAGCGTTCCGCCCGGATCTTGCCGTGGCACTATTCTTGCAAATAATAAGAAGAACACACTTAAACGATGGAGGGGCATCCGGCCTATCCGCCCCCATCGGCCTCTACGGCCCTCCATGTCGTGCTGCCGGCCTCGCCCGGTCTTCGCCGCTGTGCCGATAGCGTCCCTGCGCTGTCGGACATCGTCCCAAAACGATGCATGTTGTCTTTTTTTGAGATGACATGCCTGGCCCTCCGTAGTCTCATAACCCATCCCATCGGATGATCTGGAAAGGAGCCCTGGCGGCTTTTGCGTTTCTGACCCTGAGTTTTACGAATGCTCGGGCACAATTCGGGCCGGAGATCACTTCGGAACCGATCACGACGGCAACGGTCGGCGTCGAGTACCTGTACGATGTCGATGCCACGAATCTACCCCAGTTTGCCCTGAACACGGCGCCCGAAGGCATGACGATCGAGGCGCTCAGCGGCCTCATTCGTTGGACGCCGACCAAAGCGGGCTCGTTCGACGTCAGCGTCAACGCGACGGCGTTGCTGGGTTCGGACACCCAGGCGTTCACCATCATCGTCAGCGATCCGGCCGTGCCCCCGGTCATCGTTTCGACAGCCGTGACAACGGCCCGCGCTAAGGTTGAGTACCAGTACGACGTGAACGCCACTGGCGTCCCCGATCCAACGTACGCGTTGACGACGGCGCCTACCGGGATGGCCATCGACCCGGTGACAGGCCTCATCGTCTGGACACCCGAAACGGCGGGCGACGTGGATGTCGTCGTTCAGGCCGCCAACACCGCCGGCTCGACGTCCCAGGCGTTCACGATCGCCGTATCCGATGCGTTTGCGCCTCCTGTGATCACCTCCTCGGCGATCACATCCGCCGTGGTGGGGCAACCGTACAACTACGACGTCCAGGCCAGCGGCAACCCGGCCCCGACCTTCCTCCTCGAGGAAGCACCGGCCGGCATGACGATCAACGAGACGACCGGTGTGATCACGTGGTCTCCCAGTGCCGTTGGCACGTACCCCGTCGCGATTGAAGCCTCCAACACCCAGGGCACCGACGACCAGTCGTTCTCGATCATCGTGAGCCTGCCGCTGGCGGAGCCGACGATCACCTCCAGCCCGAGCCTCGAAGCCACCGTGGGGCAGAATTACAGTTACGTTGTCAGCGCGACCGGAAACCCGACGCCCACGTTTGCGCTGACCGCGGGCCCGGCCGGCATGACGCTCGACGCGACATCGGGCCAGATCGCCTGGACGCCGGCCGTGGCGGGCTCGTTTAATGTCTCGATCCGCGCCAGCAACTCCCAGGGCGAGGACGTGCAGTCGTTTACCATCATCGCCAGCCTGCCCCTGGTCGCGCCAACCATCAACTCAAACCCCGTCCGTACCGCGACGGCCGGCCAGAGCTACAGCTACAACGTCAACGCATCCGGCAACCCGAACCCGGTCTACGGCCTCTCAACGGCGCCCGCCGGCATGACAATCAACGCCGCCAATGGCGTGATCGACTGGACGCCGGCCGAACCGGGCACCTTCGCCGTCACCGTCGAAGCCTCCAACTCGGCCGGCAACGACACCCAGTCGTTTGACATCGAGGTGAGCGAACCGTTATCCGCGCCCACCATCACCTCCAGCCCATCTACCCAGACCTTCGTGGGCCAGGAATACACCTACGACCTCGAGGCCACGGGCAATCCGGCGCCGACGTTCCTGCTGACGAACGCGCCCGAGGGCATGACGATCGACGCCCAGAGCGGGCTCATCACATGGATGCCGAATGCGACGGGAACGTTTAACGTCGCCGTCCGCGCGAACAACTCGCGGGGCAGCGCCTCGCAGTTGTTCTCCATCAACGTAAGCCAGACGCTCGCGAGCCCGGAATTCACGTCGACCCCGGTCGAGACCGCCACCGTAAACCAGGCCTATCGGTACGATGTGGACGCCGTCGGCAATCCGGCGCCGACCTATGCCCTGCAGACGGCCCCGGAAGGCATGACCATCCAGTCGACGACCGGCGTTATCGCCTGGACGCCCGGGAACGCCGGCTCGTACGACGTAATCGTCGACGCCACGAACTCCCAGGGCACCCTCAGCCAGTCCTTCTCCATCGCGGTGGGCGAGCGCCTCGCGGCGCCGTCGATCACCTCGAATCCCATCGCGCAAACAATCGTCGATGTCCCGTACAGCTACACCGTGGAGGCCTCGGGCAATCCCACCCCCACGTTTGCGCTGCTGGCAAACCCGGCTGGTATGACGATCGATGGTGCGACCGGTGTCATTCGCTGGACGCCGCGGGCCACCGGCTCGTTCAACGTCTCCGTCCAGGCCGCCAACTCACAGGGGAGCGCGACGCAGCTGTTCACGCTCCGGGTCGATAACACGAGCTCGGTGGCCGTCCTCCAGTCCCAATCGATCGAGATCAACTCACCGACCTCCTATACCTTCGAGGTGGTGGTTAATTCCAACGGGAGCCCGACCTCGGTTACGTTCGAATACGGCCGCGACGCCGTCAACGAGTCCTCCGTCCTCGCCACGCCACAACCCGTTGTGGGTGTGGAAATCCCGATTGCGACGACCGTGAGCGGCCTCGCCGAGGGGGTGACGTACCTGTTCCGGGTGACGGCGGAGAACAACGCCGGCAAGACAATCGGCCTCGTCCAGTCGTTCACCACCTACCAGTCGTCCTACGAGTTGAGCGCCGACCTTCCCTTTGGTCCGCGGCTCGACAGCCTCGGGTACCGCCTGTACAGTGTACCGGGGGATGTCGACCTCAACGCCTCGGCGACCCTTTCGGGTGAACAAGGCAACGACTGGAATATTTACCGGGACAATGGCCAGGCGACGAACTTTTTCGAGCAGTTTAACGGTTCTACCCTCTTCCGCTTCCGGCCAGGCCGGGCGTTCTGGATGCTCGCGCGTGATGCCGGCGAAGTGCCGGAGCAGACGGTAAGTACCGTGGATCTGGACCGCGACGGCACGTACGACCTGCGGCTGCAGGCCGGCTGGAACCTCATCGGCTCGCCCTACCTCCTCCCCCTACCCTGGGAAACGGTCCGCGCCCTCAACCCGTCGATGCCGACCACGGCCAAATTATGGACGTTCGACGGCGCCTTCCGTGAGGCCACCGTGCTCGAGCCCTACAAAGGCTACTACTATTTCAACGACCAGAGCGTCGTCCAGACCCTGCAGCTGCCTTTCCCGGGCCTCTACCCGAATCTGGGGAAGACCGACGGCGCGTCGAAGCAGCTGGCCACGGGGCCGGCCGCGCGCATCCTGCGTCTCGTCGCCGCCACCGACAGCCTCGCCGCCTCGGCCGAGATCTACCTCAGCGAGGAGGCGATGGGTGGGTTGGATCGACTGGACCAGTACACGCCGCGTCAGGCTTTCTCCGGGCTCGGGCTGGCGTTGAAACCGGCGTTTGACACGCCGTATGGCGATTTCGCCCTCGAAGCCCGCCCTGAAATCGTCGATGGCGCCGCGTTTGACCTGGCGCTGCACGCACCCGCCGGCGAACGCATCGTGTTTTCCGCCGAAGGCCTCGCTGCGTTCGAGGAACAGCGCGTCTATTTGATGGACCGCGCCACGGGTGAACTCACCGACCTGCACGCCCGGCCGACCGTGACGCTGACCGCCTCGACCGCCGGCTACCAGGTGCTCATCGGCACCGAGGCGTTTGTCGAGGACCATCAGGCCACCGTCGCGCCCGAGACATTCCAGCTCGCATCGGCGTATCCGAACCCATTCGCGCGGTCGACGACGATATCGTACAGCCTGACCGAATACGAAGACGTCGAGCTCGCGGTATTCGACGTGTTGGGTCGTGAAGTGGATGTGCTCGTGCGCGGCGCCCAGCCGGCCGGCTTCCACGAAGTGCGGTGGGATAGCGACTCGCTGCCCAACGGTATGTACGTGCTGCGCCTCAGCACGGCGTCCGGGCCGGCGCAGGTGCGGACGATGGTGAAGGTGGAGTAATCGGCCGGCTTTGGACGAACGGCTTGCGTGGAACGGGGCCGGGGTGTTACTGTAGGGGAGAACCCGTCACCACAGAACCGTCCGTACCGCCGTCATGAGATCATCCCGCGCTCTTTTCATCCTGCTATTCCTCACCCTGGCCTATGCTGGCCTGATCCCGTTCGCGCACGCCCAACCGGGCCGGCAGGTGGAACTGCCCGACGGCCCCGGCAAAGCACTCGTCGAGGCCGCGTGTGTATCCTGCCATACGACGGCAAACATCGTCGGCGCCGCCGGCTACGACACGCCGGAGCGCTGGCAGCACGTCTTTTCGTCGATGGTCGCCCTCCCGAAGGCCCAAACGGATACGATCGCGCAGTATCTGGCCACCCATTTCCCCGAACAGCCCGGCCGGCGCCCGACGCTAATCGACGGCCCCGTGGAGATTGAGATCAAGGAGTGGGTCACCCCCACCCTCGGCCAGCGCACGCGCGACCCGATCGAGGCGCCCGATGGGTCGTACTGGTGGACGGGGATGTGGGCGAGCCTGGTGGGCCGGCTCGATCCTGAAACCGGAGAAATGCGCGAATACCCCCTACCCCCGACCGCGCGACCCCACAGCATCGTGCCGGACGCGGACGGAAATATCTGGTACACCGGCAACAGCAACGCCACGATCGGCAAGCTCGACCCCAAGACCGGCGCGATCGTCGAATACAAAACGAAGGGCCGGGATCCGCACACGCCCATCTTCCACCCGAACGGAAAGCTGTATTTCACGTCGCAGGGCGCTGGTATGATTGGCCGGCTCGACCCGAAGACCGGCGAGCTGACCGAGATCGACACCGAGCCCCGGCCGTACGGCATCCAGGTGGCGGCGGACGGAACGCTCTGGGTGGCCTACAACGGCACCAACAAACTCGGCGCCCTCAACCCCGAGACGATGGAGGTGAAGTACTTCGCCGTGCCCGACGAGCGTTCGCGGATCCGCCGGCTGGGGCTAACAAGCGACGGGATGGTATGGTACGGGAATTCAACGATGGGGAAGATCGGTCGGCTGAACCCCGTAACGGGTGAGATCAAGGAGTGGGATTCCCCGAGCGGACCCGAGTCGCACCCCTATTCGATGGCCGTGATCGACGACAAGATCTGGTACAACGAGTCCGGCATGCGTCCCGACGCGCTCGTCCGGTTCGACCCCGAGACCGAAAGCTTCCAGAGCTGGGAAATTCCGTCCGGCGTGGGGATCGTCCGCCACGTGTGGGTGACGCAGGATGGGAAGCTGCTGATCCACCAGAGCAGCTCGAACCGGCTGGGGGTGGTGACGATAAAGGACCGGGTGAACTGAAGTAGGAAGCGTTGCGCGTTGCGCGTTTTCCCGTTAGGAAACGGTTGGGATTTCGACACCCTCCCCTTTCACGTTGTTTCCATGTCACACGCGGCTCGGGCGTCGCATAGCGACGCAGCAGTGTAGCCCCCGTATTTTAATGCGGGGGCGGTATCCAGGCTGCGAAGCCCCCGACCTGAAGGACGGGGGCTAGAATGCGGCATCGCTACGCGATGCGCAATCGCCTAGCAAACACACCTCTCAACGGATGTTAGTAGGTCTTTAATCGGATATCTCGGTACTCGACCTTCATCGGGGGGCCGACGTGCACCTGGACGGCGATCTGGCCGCTGGTTGGCCGGCCCGGGTCGTCGTCCACCACGACACTCATCACCTGGCCGTTGATCATGTGGATGAGCGTGTTGTCGCGGACGATGAGGTGGACGGCGTTCCAGTCGGCGGTCACCGCGCCGGCCAGCGCCTCGTTTTCCGCGATCTGTGCGAGGAGGACCGGCGTCCGGCCACCGACCACGTGCGTGAGCTGACCGCGGAGGGCGAGGAAGAGCCGGCCTTTTTCTTCGTAGTTATTCCCGGTGTAACGGAGCTGCCCATCGATATCACACTGGTAGCCGCGCATCGCGTACGTGTTGTCGGGCGTGACGGGGTCCGGGATAACCATGCTTCGGTAGTTGATACCACTGTTGCCCCGGTCCGTGATCCGGTACTCCAGTTTCAGCTCGAAGTCCTCCGGCCGGCCGCCCTGCCAGATCATGAAGGTATTGCTCTGGACCAGCGTCTCCGGCGTGATTTCGCCTACAAGCGCGCCGTTTTCCACGCGCCAGTGGGTGTCGTTGCCGTCCCATCCGTCCAGGTTTTCACCGTTAAAGATGGAGACGAACCCCGGCTCATCGCCGGCGACGGCTTCGGGGCGATCGCTCTGTTTGGGGATATAGGGGTCGGCCTGACCAAAGGCCGTGGTCGTGAGCAGGAAAAAGGTCGCGAGGAGCAGGGATCGTTTCATGACTGCGGGGGGATCGGGGGATCGATTGGTATCAAGGTCGACTATTGGCCGGCCGGGAGCAATATGGGAGCGATGGACTTCAACCAGCGTAGTTTCCGTCGGGCACAGCTACCCGCCTCCGGGACTTCACCCGAAACCGCAAACTCAATCAACTCCATGACCGAACTCCATTGCCAGGGCCTCATCTTCGACCTAGATGGGGTGCTGATCGATTCCGATGTGGTGTCCAACCGACACTGGAAGCGCTGGGCCGATTTGAATCAGGTATCGTTTGAGCACATCGCCGCCATCCATCACGGTCTGCCGCCCGTCCGCACCGTGGCCGCGGTGGCGCCCCACCTGGATCCGGTGGCCGAGTCGAAGGTGTTCGAGGAATGGGCGGCGCACGACATGGAGGACCTCCGCGTGTACGACGGCGCCCATGCGCTGCTGGGTAGTCTGCCGGCGGGACGCTGGGGCATCGCCACCAGCTCGTTCAGGACACTGACCCTGTCCCGTCTCGCCTATCTTGGCCTGCCCGTGCCCGAGGTGCTGGTGACGGTGAACGACGTAAAAAACGGCAAACCCGCGCCCGACCCGTACCTGCTCGCGGCCGAGAAGCTCGGGTTAGCTCCTGAACAGTGCATTGTTATCGAAGACGCGCCGGCGGGGATCCGCGCGGCGAAGAGCGCCGGCGCCACAGTGATTGCCGTTCAGTCGACGAACGCGCTGTCAGCGCTTGGAGAGGCGGATTATGTGGTGGGTCGGTTGATGGACATAGTCGTGGCGGTGAATGGAGACGGGTTCAGGGTTTCGATGAGGGTGCTGGCCCGGGTGTAGCGTATTCGCGCATTACGAAAAAACCCGAAGGGTCTTGGAGACCCTTCGGGTTTGGTGCAAAGCAAAATCGGCTCTACGAGAAACTCATCGCGTACTGACGCAAAAACCCGAAGGATCTTGGAGACCCTTCGGGTTTGAACTACAGTGCCTCCGCAAGGGCTCGAACCTTGGACCCGCTGATTAAGAGTCAGCTGCTCTACCAACTGAGCTACAGAGGCGAAAAATGGTTTGAGGTGGCAGGTTCGAGGTTTAAGGAGTATTTCCTGGCACCCGAGCCGGCGACCGTGGGCATACCACGTCCAAAACGCGGCGTGGTTCCGAGGGGCCTGGCGACGTCTACCGATTCATCGTGGACTGAGAGCCTGCGACGCACGAAACGACTTTCGGTGTTATCCAGTCGCATAGCAAGACGACTGGATCCCGGCTCGGGGGCCGGGATGACAATGCGTTCTTCTGACCACGAGCGCCAGCGAGCCTCATACCCGCGAGCGCAGCGAGCCTCATACCGCGAGCGCCAGCGAGCTCTTGACCGCGAGCGCCAGCGAGCTCTTGACCGCGAGTGCCAGCGAGCCCCATCCCCTATAAAGAAGTGCAGGACGGGAGACCTACCCACTATAGGCTCCCGTCCTTTTCAAGATGTGCTTCGGAAAGAAGTGCTTTTTCCGTTCGTTCGTTCTTAATATCGCACATGCTTAAACCCGATACTATCGGGGGTTTTGATCCACTTTTTGACGTCGGAATCCCCTACACCCCTGTCTGCAAAAGCGCACGTGACCACGGACCTTTCACTACCCGACCTCGCCGGCGCGCTGCGTTCTGGCCGTTTTACCAGCCGTCAGCTCGTCGCCTCGGCGCTGGAGCGTATCCTGGACCCCGCCGGCGAAGGGTCGCGCGCGTTTGTGCAGGTGAATGATATCGCGGCGTTTGCGGCCGCGGAGGACGCCGACGCCCGGATCGCCGCCGGCC
>JBGSPJ010000629.1:0-3166 GCA_041738655.1 Rhodothermales bacterium
GGCGATCTCGGCGCCGTGGACAACCGTTTCGCCGGCCGCGACGAGCCCGGCGACGCCCATCGCCATCGCTATCCGATGGTCGTGGAAACTCTCGACCTCCGCCCCGTGGAGGGGCTTGCCACCCGTGATGGCCAGCCCATCCTCGAACTCCTCGACCTCGGCCCCGAACGCCCGCAGGTTCTTGACCATCGCCGCGATCCGGTCTGTCTCCTTCACGCGCAGCTCGCCGGCGTTGCGGATCTCCGTCCGCCCCTTCGCCTGCGTCGCCGCGACGCACAGGATGGGGATCTCGTCGATCAGGTTGGCGATGTACTCCTCCGGTACCGTCACCCCGTGGAGGTTCGAAGAGCGGACCAGCAGGTCGGCGATCGGCTCGCCGCCGTACGTCCGCTCCTCGCTCATGGTGATCGAGGCGCCCATGGCGCGGAGCACATCCAGCAACGCGCTGCGCGAGGAGTTAATGCCCACGCCAGGGAGGCGAAGTTCGGCGCCGGGCACGATGGAGCCGGCGACAAGGAAAAACGCCGACGCCGAGAAGTCCTTCGGCACGGCCCAGGCCTGACGGGGGATCCGCCGGCCGTGGCGAACGGTCAGGTGCCGCTCGCCGTTTATCTCCACGGCATCCAGCTGGAGCATCCGCTCGGTGTGGTCACGCGAGGGGAGGGTTTCGATGACGGTCGTTTCACCCTCGGCGTAGAGCCCGGCGAGGAGGACGCAGGATTTCACTTGCGCCGACGGCATCGGAAGGCGGTACACCATCCCCTTCATATGTTGCCCGCCGCGGATACGCACCGGGGCATGGCCGTCCGTCAACTCGATCTTCGCACCCATCTGGCGCAGCGGGCCGGCGACACGCTCCATCGGCCGGCCACTCAGTGAGGCGTCGCCGATCAATTCGCTGTCGAATGGCTGGCCGGCGAGGATGCCGCAGAGCATCCGCATCGTCGTGCCCGAATTGCCGCAGTCGAGTGGTCCGGACGGTTTGGAAAACCCGGTCAGCCCGACGCCGTGCACCGTGTAACCGGTCTCCGACGCCTCGATCCGAACCCCCAGCTGACGCAGGCAGGAGAGGGTCGATTGCGGATCCGCCGAAGCGGGGTAGTTCACCAGGTGGGAAACGCCATCGCCGAGCGCGGCGAACAGGGCGGTGCGGTGGGCGATGGACTTGTCGGCCGGCAGCTCGACGACCCCGAGCAGGCCTCGGGCGGGGCGGATGGTTTGTTGCATGAGACTCGGATGGTATCGGATGACGACCACGCCGTTCGCGGCGTGGGTTCTGGATGCTGGATCCTGGGCGCGGCCGGCTTGAACACACCGAGTTTAATTTGGATCGCGCCCGGCTTCATCATGGTTTTTGGGAGGCGGGCAGGGCCAGGGTGTTTGAGGCGGCATTACGCAGCATCTCCTGCTTTTCAGCCCACGGCAGGAAGCTACACCGAAAGCCGTTCAGCGCGATTTCGCGCAACTGATCGGCCGTGACGCCGCAGTGGCGGTAGACGTGCCACAACTCGTCCGTCACGGTCGTCCGGCTGAACAATCGGTTGTCTGTGTTGATGGTGACGAGGATGCCGGCGTCGACATACCGTCGCAGTGGGTGTTCAGCGTAGCCGGGGACGACGTGGGTCTGGACGTTGCTGGTCGGGCAGATTTCCAGGGGGATCTGATGGTCCGCCACGAACTGCATCAGCCTCGGATCACGGTAGAGCGAAGTGCCGTGCCCGATCCGGTGGGCGCCGCCATAAAAAAGGGCTTGATGGATCGACTCCGGGCCCCAGGATTCGCCGGCGTGGATCGTCAGGTTGAGCAGGTTGTTACGCGCGTAATAAAACGCGTGCAGGTGGTTTTTTGAGGGATTGCCGGCTTCCCCGCCGGCGAGGTCAAACGCCGTCACCCCCCGATCCCGATACGCCACGGCGAGTTCCGCCTGGCGGAGCGACGCGCTCTCGAACCGGTCTCGCAGGCCGCAAATGATCAGGTTCGTACGCACCCCGAAGTCGCGCTGCGCGTTCCGAAGCCCGTCGAGCACGGCCTCCACGATCTGCTCGAGCGTGAGCCCCTCGTCGCGGTGCAAGATGGGGGCAAAGCGGACTTCCAGGTACCGCACGTTCTCGCGGGCGTTGTCCTCGGCGAGTTCATAGGCGGCGCGCGCGAGGCTCTCCCGCGATTGCAGGATCGGGATGGTGTACCGAAACCAGGCGAGGTAGGCCTCGAGGGACTCGGAGTGGTCGATCAGCCGGAGCACTTCTTCCAGCCCGGCGAGGCTGTCCGCCGGCAGCATCCCCAGCTTGCCCTGTTTGCCGGCCTCGTCGAACAACGTCGAAAGCCGCAGCGACCCATCGAGGTGACAGTGCAACTCGGCCTTGGGCCAGGATAGGATATCATGACGAGTCAGGGACACGGAATGCTGAAGTAAGCTAGATACATGTGATACGAGCGAGAAGGTACGCATCGGCGTGCCTTCCTTGAACCCCGAACCTTAAACCTTAAACCCCCGAAAGGAACACCCGACCCGGCGTTTCGTTTTCTACGGGCAGCCGGAAAGATGCTTCGCGCACCTTTCTTTGTAGCCGTTTCGCAGGCCGGCTTGCTTTTTGCCGCCGGTTTTCACGAAACTTCCGGTTCCGGTAGGGTACGTCAGGCACGCGGTCTGATGCGCCTGGCGGACGCTGATACATCCTTTTTTGAGGTATTCGACATGGGTAACCTTGGACCCTTCGAGATTCTACTGATCTTCCTTGTCATCCTGCTCGTCTTCGGAGCGAAACGCATCCCCGAGATCGCGCGCGGGCTTGGGAAAGGCATCCGCGAGTTCAAGGCGGCCACTTCGGAGTTGAAGAATGAGCTCACCGTGGATTCGAACCCCCATCGGATTCAGCCGCCGCAGCATGGCTCTACGGCCCCGCGCGCGGATTCCTACACGCCCCCTGCGTCGCAGCCGACGCCGGTTGACCGGGGCGCTTCTGCCGGCTCGTCGGATCAGTAGTCATGAGCATTCACGAAGCCCGCGCGGCTATTGTGAGAAAAGAGACCAGTGCGTTGGAACTGGTCTCTTCTTTTTTGTCGAAGATCGAACGCGACAACGCACGCTACAACGCCTTTTTGTCGGTGGATGAAGCGGGTGCGCGGGCGTCCGCTCTGGCCGTGGACCACGCCGTCGCCGCCGGCG
>JBGSPJ010000667.1:0-8033 GCA_041738655.1 Rhodothermales bacterium
AGCCGGCGGAAGGCGGCGGCCACCGTGGGGTCCTGGATGATGGCCGGAAGCGCTGTCTTGCCGGCCGAGGCGGCGCAGTCGAGGGTGATCTGGCCGGCCGAGGAGGTCTGGAGCCAGTAGCCATTGCCATTTACAAACACACTATCCGGCTGATAGGCGCCTTCGAATCGCAGCAGCGTACCCGAAACAACGATCCCTCCCGGATCTTCGATATCACCGACGGGAAGTCTGCACCAGGGACCGGCGATCATGTTCCAACCCTCGTTGAGATCGAGCGTGATTGCGTCAACACGTGTACCGATCGCGGATCCTGCAAGCAACGACTCCTGAAAATCCGTATGCACCCAGTAACCTTTGCCGATAGATAGATTCTCCTCCATCACATACTCGCTCATGTTCCACTGAATCGGTACCGAGCTAAGAGGGTTCGGCTTGAAGATACTGTCAAAATGTTCGGACAATGGATTGAGTGATATGCCGATCAAGTTCCAGCCTGACCCAATAGATACATTAAGATGACCAAATTCGTGGCCTGATACAGCCCCAATATAATCCATCATATATAGCTGCGACGATAAATCGTTCACAGTCACAAGTCTACGAATCACATCATTCAAAATACTACTATCCATCAATTGCACATGCGCTTGAAGGGTAATCGCATGTAAAAGATATACTGGGGCTATTTTTCGCCTAACCTCATCTATTTCCTCTTCATGTTTCCCATAATATTCCGCGAGATAGAGCGACTCGTCCAGAGGGTCCAAATATGCCGTCGTCTGAGTGTAAGCACGATGCAGCAACGAGTCGGACGCTTGAGTTCCGATGAATCCCAAAAGCTCTACCATGCGTTGATATCGCCTCACCGACACAAAGGTCGATAAAAGCGTAGAATCCAGGGGAAAAACCAACCAAGACGCAATTATCGGCACATATTCGGATGGGTTCTGGGTCACATCCATCATCCCTTCGTCACCGCTGTCCAGCGCGAATTGTAGCGAATGCGGGTATGTTGTTAGCGACTGAAGTGTGGCTTCCTTGCTCTTCGGCTGCGCGGCCACTGGAACTACCAGCCAGCATAGCAACAGCGATGCGATTATCGTTTTTACAAGTAAAACCACTCTTGTGTACCCCGCAGATTAACGGATTGAACCTATCCATTTTCTCACCAGGGGGCTTGCTACGTTTGTGATCGAAAGGCTAGCTGGCGCGCGTGTCAAGAAGCTTTAGTTATTCATGATTGCACGCCGTTCCCATTCATCCCGCGTGGTTGTTCGTGCGGTTTATGCGACGCGTCTCCCATTTTGCTCAGGACACATCGACATGAGCCCTAAACGTACTACGTGCGATAGACGCCGTTCCGGCACGCGTATCTCCTCTCTACCCACCTACCAGGGACGTTAGGCGCACGTCAGTGAGGCGGAGGGAGACGGGTCCCTAATCGGAGGCGGCCCCGCTCCTCGAAGTGAAAGGCATCGTTCGGCACGGCATAGGACACCTCCTGGCACAGAAAGTGACCCGACGGCGCCAAGGAGGCCAGTTCGTCCATCAACGATTCTGTTCGATGTGCCGTGATAAACTCGGCGATCGTCATGTGTGGCGAAAAAGGGTGCCGGCGAGGCGGAGCCTCCGAAAACGGTGACACCGCTTCGAGCGCCAGGCGAAGCGCATCGAGGGCTTCAGCCGGCTCGGTGGCCAGGCAGACACCGGGGTGAGGCAGGTAGTGCTTGAGCGGACCATAGGTGATCTCGATGGGCTCAATCGCGGAAGCAACCGCTGTTAACTCGGCCCAATGAGACGCCGTCACCGGAGCGGCGGCGGGGACGGTCAGGCTAATGTGGGCGTCGCAGTAGCGCTGTGATCGGGGGTCGTGCTGACGGCGGAGGCCGTTGACGATCGACCGCAGGGGCTCGGGAGGAAAGAGCAAGAGCACGCCGAACCGGTACTCGTGTTGCCAATCCTCCCAATGCTCGATGTCTGAGGCGTATTCTGTAACCATGTACGTATGCGAATGAGATCTTATGAATGACCGTTTCGGCAACCCCCGCCGTATCCAGGCAGCACCTGATAACCACGACGCCCATGCCGGCATTCCATCGATCATCAGGTCATTCTATACCGGCAGTCCGTGCCGGCGACACAGCCCGCAGTGCATGTAAAGATCACTGTAAGACGTACCATCCATGAGATGTTGTTTCGTGTCTTCGCCATGTGCTACATCGTTTTCTCCTCAGCGTTCATCCGCGGTATCTCCTACTCTGTCCGAAATCCGTCGCTACCCGCGGCACCCAGGACGTTCTTCTTCCATGGCTACGATGAAACGCATCGTCGCCTGTGCATGTAAAGACGAATGGTCATGGATACTGCTTTCCTTCTACGCGCGATGTTGACTCTCGCGGCGCTGCTCCTGCTGGTTATGTATAACGCATTCCGTAAACGCGACACCGACGAGCCGTTCTCGTTCGTTTCCTATGCCGGCAACCTGGCGAAGAGCCTCTTATTCTGCCAGGTCATTGCCCTCGTCCTGACGCTCATCATGGGCGGTGAGCGCGAAACCCTGCTCATAGCCAGCCTCTATTGTAATGGAATGGGGCTTTTCGGGTATACAGCGATCTACCTTGCCCGGTGGATCACTACCCGTGAAGACGCCTCGTTTTACGTTGCCGAAGGCGCTGAATTCGTCGCCACTCTGATCGGGGCCTGCTCGGGGGCCGCTTTGGCGAGCGTAGTGCTCCACCTCTCGATCGGAGAAGATTACCTGTGGGATCTCAGCGACCCGTTTAGTTTCATCAACCTGATGGTGATCGGGGGGATTGTGATGGCGGGGCTCCTGGTGGCCTCCAGCAGGATGTTTTACCACTTCAAGCTATTCAGCGAGCAGCAGTTGCTGGATCAACAAGCCTTCGAAATGCTCCGGCTCAAGGAGCAAGCAACCACCGCCCAGCTGGCGGCCATCCAGGCGCGTGTGAACCCGCACTTTCTTTACAACGCGCTCAACAGTATAGCAACCCTTGTCCACGAAGCCCCGGATCGCGCCGAGCAGATGACGCTTGCCCTCTCACGCCTCTTTCGCGCCTCGCTCGGTGCGACGGATACGCCGTGCTCGACCGTCGCCCGGGAAGTTGCCCTGGTTAAAACCTATCTGGAGATCGAAGAAACACGCTTCGGCGATCGATTGACAACATCGGTGTCCGTGGACGACGCCGCGCTGGGCGAGCAAATGCCGCGCTTTCTGTTGCAACCGCTCGTCGAGAATGCCGTCAAGCACGGTGCCGCGCGGATCGAGGGCGCCGGCTTCGTATCGCTCTCGATCCGGAAACATGCCGGGGCGCTGGAGATCGATGTGAAAGACAATGGACCGGACTTTCCCGACCAGATGATGGGGGGCTTCGGGTGGAAAAGTGTCAGCGAAAGCCTGGAACTGCTTTACCCCGGACGCTACGAGGTACACCTCGTCAACGGCGCCGACAAACACGTCCACCTTACGCTTCGAAGCCATATATGAACGCGCTGCGGACATACCTCGTGGAAGACGAAGCCCTCGCCCGGAAACGGTTGTCGCGGTTGCTAGAGCTGCATCGCGGGGAGGTTGAACTCGTCGGCGAGGCTCCCGACGCGCCGACGGCCCTCGGGGTGTTGGACAGGGTACGTCCCGACCTGCTCTTTCTCGACATCCAACTACCGGGGATAAGCGGGCTGGAGCTACTGAGCCGGCTGACGTATCGGCCCCTTGTCATCTTCACCACCGCGTTTGCCGAGCACGCCGTTCGCGCCTTTGAAGAGAATGCGCTCGATTACCTGCTCAAGCCGGTCGAAGCCGATCGCCTCGCGTCGGCGCTCGGGCGCATCCGGGAGAGGATCAATCCGCATTTCCAGTTCTCACCCGAACAAGTGGCATCCCTGACCCGTGCGCTCTCGCCAAACACCGAAGCCACATCGATCCCGGTGAAAGTGGGCGAACGGTTTGTATTCATCCCGCTCGACAGCATCACGCATTTCCAGGCGCGGGACAAATACGTATACCTGCACACGTCGGAGGGTAAAGAGTATCTAACGAGTCACACCCTCGTCTCTCTCACCGACAAGTTGCCCGTGCACTTCATCCAGGTTCATCGGGCCTACATCGTCAACCGACACGCGATTCGAGAGGTACAGTCGTTTTTCAACAACCGCTATGTACTGCTTCTCGGCGAGCAGAAGCGGGTGCGCATCACCACCGGCCCATTCTATGCGCGGGCGATTCAAGACGTACTTTCGTTTTAGCGGATGAATTCTGTAGCCCAAAATCGTCATCTGCCAGGATACCTGACTTCGAGGGCTGTTAACCAGTCAGTTTCTGCTGACGATCATGGATATAGCCGATCTCTCGGACATCGATGCTTTCGATTTTTCCACATGATTCTACTCTGCGCCTCCGCGGGAGCACTATTTCTTCACTCGGCCAACGGGGATGGGATGGATCCCGCAGAGGCGCGGAGTATCGCGTTGCGCATCGATCGGCATGAACACATTCGCTCACCGCAAATTGAGGATTGAGGCTGATTCGCGGGATGGAAAAACGTCGATGAGAAAGAGATCCGGGATACGAGGGATGGCGATACGGAAGCAGAAGATCTGGTAGACCGCAAAGGGGCTGTAGGGAGCGCAGGGTGGAAGCCGGAAAATGATGTGGTTGTATTCCGAAAAGGCACTGTCGCGACGAACTGAATACGGATTTTGTTGCTGTTGCGGGGGAGAGGCGGCTATCTTGAGATAGATTTCTTCGCCTTCGCGGGCTTTCGCGAACTGCCTTTTGCCATTTCTTGGGAATCACCAATCGTCACATAGACACGCAACGATGAGCCAGGAATCAAAAAGTAAGATTCGATCATGGGCAAAACGGTTCGCTATCGGACTGCTTGCGTTGGTCGCCATTCTGGTCGGGTTAACCTTAATTTGGCACACTACACTTACACCTGGTGCTTCATCTAACTCCCTGGCAATTACCAATGTTAGTATTGTAAACCCTGAGTTGGATACCCTGTTAACCGGTCAGACTGTTCTTATAGACCAAGGACGAGTGGTGCAAGTAGCCGCGACGGCCGAATTAACACTACCGGCCAATAGCACCCAAGTAGATGGAAGCGGCAAGTTTCTGATTCCCGGGCTCTGGGATATGCACGTTCATTTTACAGGACGAGCAGCTCAGCTCACTATGCCGCTGTTTATTGCCAACGGCGTATTGAACGTCCGGGAAATGGGGGGGATGGCTAGCTTCGATAAGAAGAAGAAGTGGCGGGAGCAAATTGCGGCCGGCGCTTTGTTGGGTCCGCGGGTGATGGCCCAGGCCGGCGCTATCGCAAATGGATTAGCTACGGAAGAGGACGCGCGCGGCCTGGTCGCCAGTACCCAGGCCGAGTTTATAAAGACGTTCGATTACCTGTTGCCAGAACCATATTATGCGCTCCTTGCTGAGGCAAAAAAACAGGGAATATCCGTTGTGGGGCATAGGCCTCGCCCTATTAAAGCCATAGATGCCGCCAGAGCAGGCCATCGAAGCTTTGAGCACGCCCGGCTATTTCTGTTCGAAGCTTTCCCGGGAGCCGATGCACTCCGCGAGCGGTATCGGGCCAGGTACAGCGGCGAAGATGCGTCGAGGACGCAGATCGAGACCACCGCCTTGCTCCGGGAAATGATTGATACACACAGCGAAGATCAGTTTCATGAACTGGTGCGTGTGATGGTCGAGAATGAGACCTGGTTTTGTCCGACCCATCTTACGCGAAAGATGGATGCCTTTGCAGACAATGAGGCGTATCGCAACGATCCTCGACTCCGATACGTTCACGCTATGCAACGCACCTATTGGGCTGAGGATGCGGACGGCATGGTGAGCCGGGATCCTTCTCCGGAAGGCCGGAAAACCTACATGGATTTTTACTTGAAAGGACTTGAGCTAACGGGGAAAGCCCATCAAGCCGGGGTAAAGATTATCGCGGGTACCGACGCCAACGATACGTATGTGATTCCGGGTTTCAGTCTTCACGATGAATTACAGGAACTAGTGAAAGCTGGTTTGACGCCCATGGAAGCCCTCCAGACGGCCACCGTCAATCCGGCCACATATTTTGGTCTCTCTTCAGATTATGGCGCCATCTCTGCCGGCAAGAAAGCCGATATGATATTGCTTGATGCAAATCCGTTGGAGGAGATTTCTAATACAACAAAGATAAGCGCGGTCATTTACAACGGGGCTCTCTACACGCGTGAAGACCTTGACGATCTGTTAGCCTACGTTGAGCAAAAGCTCAGCTGGGCATATTGGGGATTTTAACCATCCTGCCGGCATCGGGTAACGATAGCCTTTGTGGCAGGTGTTTTCGGAAATGGGTCTAACGAGCTCGCTGGCGCTCGCGGTCTGGGCTCGCTGCGCTCGCAGGTCATGAAGCTTCTGCTATCTTGACCGCACAAAGTGCCTACTGACCGCGGCCAAAGACCGCTCTTGACCGAACGAAGTGCCATGACCGCGGCCAAGGGCCGTACATGACCGCACGAAGTGCCTCTTGACCGCGGCCGAAGGCCGCTCATGACCCCGAACCGTCACCCTACTCCTCCGGCGGCAGCTCCAAACGCGTCAGGAACACTTCGGCGATGAGTTCGGCGACGAGACCGTGCGAGAGGTAACGCATTTCGTAGTGGTTCGCTGAGCAATCGCGCGCCAATTGATGCGCCTCGCGGATGGTGGGGTCGAAGGTGCCGAACACCCAGCGGGTGGGGTACTGCGCGCTTTCGATCGTGCCGATCGGGACGATACCCAGCATGCCGAGCTTCCGCCACTGCATTTCGGAAAAGCGATCGACGATGCGGCGGACGAACTGGATGAGTTCGAGGCGGTCGGTCTGGACGGTCTTGTAGCCGTGCATGTCGGCCGCAGTGGCGTAGATCTGCTCTTTGTCCAGCGCGGGGTTCAGCGCCAGGATACGCCACACGGGCTGTGTCGAGCCGAGGGCGTGCAGCGCGCGGCGCTTGCGGTACGCCGCGGCGACATCGCCGTTGTTGATCAGATTCCGGGAAACCAGGTCTTCACATACTTTGTCGTGTACATCGGGGGGAAACGAACGAAGGCGAACAGGGCGATTGGAGGGGTTTTTATCAGGTGTCATGCGTACATGCGTCGGCTCGCGGCAGTATGGCCCGGTGCCGCCCGGTGGGATGGGTGGGCGGCAAACACGAGCAGGGCGATGGGGAGCCCGCTGCCTGTGGATGAAATCGTGGGCGAAAATCCCGGGTGGGGGAGACGCCTTTCTGCGGTGGGTAGGGTGGGGTTCGAATGGGTATTTGCTTCAATTCAAAGCCCGTGCCACCACGCCGGCGCCGCACCCCCTGCTGCCCCTACGACCTGATTTCGCACTCCAAAACAGCCTGCTAACTATCAGGTTGAGATCCCACCAGCCGCTGGGTCCCAGTTCGAGAGCCAGGACCCGGGTTTGCCCTCACCGCGTCCACATACCTTGCCCCTTAAACCCCGAACCTTAAACCCCCGTCCCATGCCCGACCGCACCTACTCCAGCCCGATGCCCGTCTCCGCCGAAGCGCTCTTTGCCTGGCATGAACGCCCGGGCGCCTTCGAGCGGTTGGTGCCGCCGTGGGCGCCGGTGTCGCTCGCCTCGTTCGAGGGGATCCGCGACGGGCAGCGGGCGGTGCTCCTGATCGGGAAACCGCCGGCCCGGATCCGCTGGGTCGCCGAGCATGCCGATTACATTACCGGCCGGCAATTCCGCGATATCCAACACGCGGGGCCGTTTCGTCGGTGGGACCACACCCATCGCATGGAGCCGGTTGACGCGGCGTCGAGCCAGCTGGTGGATGCGCTCAGCTACGACCTCCCCCTCGGCCGGCTTGGTGAATGGGCCGGCGGCGACATCATCCGTCGCCAGCTCGACAGCCAGTTCGCCTACCGACATGCCACGACACGGGCGGACCTCCGCGTCCACCAGGCGATCAATCCCGCCGGCCGCTCCCTCCGCATCGCCGTTACCGGCGCGTCGGGCGTC
>JBGSPJ010000687.1:0-11446 GCA_041738655.1 Rhodothermales bacterium
CACGCTGCTCGGCGGTGAGCGAAGCACTCACGGCGTTGAGCCATCGGCTAACTACCCGGGGCCCGACTCCCAGGGCGCGCAGGCTGTCGAGGTACGCCGGCGACACCGGCGCGTCGAACGCCGGATCGAAACTTATCCCACGTGCGGCCCGGCGTGCCTCGGCAGCCGGCGTCACCCATCCCGGTTCGGCTACGGGTGAACGGCCATCGCCGGGATTTTTATCCACCAGAAAAATCCAGTGACTGTTGGCGGACGCGGGTGACTGCGCGCGCACGCCCCCGACACTGCAGGCGAAGATCGCCACAACAAGCACGACACAGCGCATGGGCATAGGTTTACCTCCGTACAACAGGGATGCGAATGTGAGAAGGATGGGCCGCCGAGGAGTGGACCGTGTTTCGCGCGACCACGCCCTCGGTTTCGTCATAATTGTTACCGCCTGTATTCAAATTACGCACGAACCGCGGGAAGTTGCTGCTGGAGACTTCGATCCGCAGCCGATGCCCCGGGGCGAAGTAATTGCTGGTGGACATCGGGCTGACGGCGAGTTCATACACCTCGCCGGCCTCCATGAACACGTCGCGATCGTACCCCTCGCGGTACCGCGCGCGCTGGATCGTCTCGTCGAGGTTATACGCCCGGCCATCCGGGTACACGTCCAGCAGCTTCACCGTGAAGTCGGTGTCCCGCGCGTCGGAGGAAACGTAGAGCGCAATCTCGATTGTGCCCGTAACCTCCACCCCTTCTGCGAACGGTTCGGTGGTGTAAACCAGGATGTCGTTACGCGCCTCCATCCTTCGCTGATCGAACGAGCCGCCCTGGATGGCGTTGCCCGTGCAGCAGACGTTACCTCCGTAGGAGGTCACTGGATTCATGGGGTCGTAGACGAAGGTGTCGGGCCGGTCCCCCCGCGTCGGCGGACGGGTTGTCGCAAGCCGGCCATCGCCAAACAGGCTGTTGGCCCCGCCGTTGCTGTCCAGATAATAGGTGACAACCTCGGCCTCGGCCGGTGGCCAGGAATCGGCCGTATTCCAGACGTTGCTCCCCATCGTGAAGTACTTCACCCGCGACATGGCCGCGCGCTGGCCGGCGTCTTCTTCTTTGAGCCAGAGGTCGAACCACCCATACGTCAGCGCGTCGTAATCGAGCCGCGCATCCCCCATCGAGCGCTCGCCGACGACCGTGTTTTCCGTGGCCCGCTTGTACCCGCAGTGGAGTGTCGGCGCGATCACGAGGTACTGGTTGTCGGCCACTTCTGGCGGCGCGGTGTTGCGGACGTGGTTAAACAGGGCCAGGTTGGGGCCAGTGGACACATCGTACCAGGAGACAAACCACATCGCCGGCTTGTTCATCGGCATGTCGTCGTGGTACAGCCCGCCGGCGTACCAGGCCGGGTCGTTCGGCTTGCGCCGGATCATCTTCTCATAGACCCCGACGGGTCCGTTGACGCTTTTGATCAGATCCATCACCGGGAGGTGGTAAAACGCCTTCGACCAGTCAACCTCCGGCCGCTCTGCCGCAAGGTCGAACGAGCGCGAAATGCGAATCAGATCCTCCTGGGAGACATCCGGCCCCAGTATCGGCCGGGCGACATCGTTCTGAACGCCGTACAACCAGGAGAAAAACAGCATCTGCTCGGCCCCGCCACGGTACCAGTTGCCCTGTTCGTACCAGTCGCCGATCCGGCCCACGCCGGCGCCGTACCCCTGCGGCACGAGGGCTTTGAGGTTGGGATGATCCAGCGAGGCCACCGCCATCTGCCATTCGGCCGTGGACGAACACCCGATGAGGCCGATGTTTCCGTTAGACCATGGCTGCTCCGCCATCCAGGTGAAGGCGTCGTGCCCGTCCGTCAATGGCGTCCCGAGGATATCCCACTCGCCCTCCGAGAAAAACCGTCCCCGTTCGTTCTGGACGACATAGGCGTAGCCGCGTTTGACGGCGTCGAGGGCACTGCGGTAGGTGCCGGCGTTTTCCTCGCCGTCGCGCCAGCTGTTGAAGTTATAGGGGGTTCGGGAGAAGATGACCGGAACGGGGCCGTCGGTTTTCGGGCGGTAGATGTCCGTCGCCAGGCGAACGCCGTCGCGCATCGGCATCATCACCTTCTGGTCGATGATGGCGATTTTTTCGAGCTCGGCGCGAGGGTTCTCCTGGGCGCGGGTGGCCGGGACGAGGAGAAGGCCGGCGAGGAGGAAGCCGGCGAGGTGGCGAATGGGAGATTTCATGGCGGTGTAGTTCTGGTTCAGCCCGTAACCTACAACCCGCGGCGGACTTTGGCATCCCCCACTCCGGGGCGTGTCAAAACATCATTTTTGAGCAGGGTTGTGGTCGATGCGCTGGTCGATGCGAGGGAGAAATTCACCCCTTGCCACGCACCTATGTGGCACTGAGATTGTGGGGTGGGATGGATTATGAGGATGTCAAAGCGCGCATAAGGACAAACTCGTTGCGGTCTCCCACCCATGAAGCCGTATCAGACGCCCTGGACTCGAGATAGATAGCGTATCCGTAAATCCTCGCTTCTAACCCACACGATGGCCTATTTCAACATTCTGCTCTTCCTGATCGGGTTCGCCGTACCCATCGCATCCTTTGCCGACACGTTTTACGTAGATCCGGCCGGCAATGATAACAATCCGGGCACCGCCGCGCGACCCTTTCGCACGATCGCGTACGCCGTGAAGCAGGTGTCGCCAGGCGATACGGTGCTGGTGAGAAACGGCGTGTACCAAGAGAAGATCATCATCTCGCGTTCGGGAGCGCCGGGTCGATATATCGTACTCAAAGCCGTGAACCAGGGCGGGGCTAAGGTCGAAGTCGCTGAAACCGGCAAAACCGATGGGATCAAGATCGCGGCCGACTACGTGACGGTGGATGGGTTCGAGATATATGACCCGAATCCCGGCCCGGGAAGAACCGGCAATTGCATTACCGTCTGGGAGAATCATCACGTCAATATCTTGAACAACCGGGTGCACGACTGCGGCGGAGCCGGCATTCAGGTCGGCCGATGCGACCATATCCTCATCGAAAACAACGTCGCCTACGGAAACGCCAACTATAACCCGAGTCAATCCAGCGGTATCGGGCTCTTTCAAGCGCGCTCGGTCGACAACGCGCCGGGCTACCACCTCGTCGTGCGAAACAACCGGAGCTACGACAACATCAACCTGGTTTTTGCAAGTTTTAAGCCCGGCGAAACGACGGATGGAAACGGCATCATCGTCGATAATTTTTATAACGAGGGCGACACAAACGTGAAATACCCGCACCGTACGCTGATAGAAAACAACCTGATATACAACAACGGCGGAAAAGGCCTCCACGTGTTCAAAAGCGACCATGTGGATGTATTCAACAACACGGTGTATCACAACAACAAAGACACCCAGAGTACCGCTACCTGGCGAGGGGAGTTGAGCCTGGTTTACTCGAAGGATACCGTCTGGCGAAATAACATCGGGGTTGCCAAACCCGGGGCGGGGGTGCTCTCCTGGAACCACGCTCTCCTGATCGCCCGATCTGAAGAGATGGTCTGGGAAAACAATCTCTCTTTCGACGGGACAACCGGGTCTGAATCAATCAATTTCAGCGGCACGTCGGTCGATCTGTCGGACCTGAATGGCAATCTATTGGGTGTCAGTCCCGGGCTGAATGATCCTCAGAAGGGCAAATTCGATCTTCGAGCAGACAGCCCCGCCCTCGATGCCGGCAGCGATCGGATCGTCTCTTTTTGGGATATCGAGTACAAAACGAGAAACGCCGGCTCCGTGGATATCGGCGCCTTCGAACGTGGCGGGATAGTGGCTACCGGGAACGATCCCGAACCCCCTCAGGGTACGGATCTGCCGCAGGCGACGAGTTATCCCAATCCGTTTTCAGGCGAGGTCACCGTCACCTACCACCTCGCTGGTCCGGCTCCGGTGCGTATCGAGATCTTTAATGCCCTGGGCCAGCCTATGGCGACGGTTGTCGATGCTGAAAAACCAATCGGCGAGCATACGGCGCAGTTCAGCGGCAGCCATCTACCCAATGGGGTGTATTATTACCGGATTAGTGCCGGCAATGCTACATGGACGAAGGCGATGATTCTGGCGAGATAAGTATGGGGTGAGTCTCGTATTCGGGAGGGCGGGCACGGCGTTCTACCCGTAACCTACAACCCGCGGCGGACCTTGACACGCCACCCTCACCATTTACCGCATAGCCGTGGCGGCTGTCTCCTATGACAAAATCCACGCGCCAGGGCGTGCAACCACTCCACTGCCCGGAGGTTAGAACCACACGACCCGAACACTTTCCGAGTCCATAAGTCCACCATCGCACTGTCATGAACTTGTCGCAGACATCGTATGAGCATGTGCTCCTGAATGAGCAGGGGGTAGCCCTGTTGGCTGGGACCGACATGAAAGTGATCGAACTCGTCCTCGGGCACCTCGCACATGGTTGGAGTGCGGAGGAATTGCACTTCCAGCACCCGTACCTGGGTCTGGGCCAGATTTACTCTGCCCTTGCGTACTACTGGGACCATAAAGAAGCCCTCGATTCGGACATCACAAATCGCCTCAATCAGGTTGACCTCCTGCAAAAGAGCATGGGGAAATCGCTTCTTCGTTCGCGCCTGGAGGGAGAAGGGTTTCTCTGATGAGTGTGATGCTCTACATCACCTGACGACCACGAAGCGGCCCACCTTCTCCGATCCATCGGTTCGAATAACGTAGAGGTACAGACCAGCCGGATACCCACCCGCCTCGAACGAAACCTCATACGTACCGGATGCATGCTCCCTGGAAAGGAGATCGGCCAAGTGCCGCCCGGTTATGTCGTACAAATCGATCTCCACAGAAGCCGGGTGTGATATCGTGTAGGCGATCGTAACCGCGGAATGAGCCGGATTCGGGTATACCGTGTGATCGATTTCGTTTCCGGGGAGATAAAAGGGATCATCCGAATGGGTCAGAACAGGCTGGGGTCCTTTATAACGAAGCACTTCACTATTGTAACTACTGGCGATATACAGATCGCCGCGTGCATCAAAAACCATATCTGAGGCCCAGCGCAAATTCCCCAGCCTTGGCGGAATAAACACCTCGACCGCACCCGTTTCTTGATCGATTCTATACACTTCCGATTCGGCGGAACGGGCCATATACAAATCGCCATCCGGACCGACAACGATGGGACGATCCTGCTCCTGGCTATACAGAAAAGCACGCTCCGGCAACGTGGCAAAGGTATCGTACAACGCCCCGGTTGCCCCGTCGAACCGCCAGACACCATCCACCCGTGCGCTTCTGCTCGTCACGTAGACAAACCCGTCCGAACCAAACGCCATATCGTCCGGAATCTCGATGGGATCCGCGGGCAAGGATGCAAAGACGTCGACAAAAACCCCGGTATGGGGATTATACCTGCGAATCTCGTTGGTGCCACGACTCATGACATAAAGCAGTCCGTCCGGCCTCACCTGGAGGGCACCCGGATTCCTCAGACCGTTCTCCGAAAACGGAACCAGAATATCTATAAATTCCCCGGTATCGCCGTCAAATCGCAAGATTTCATCGCGACTACCGTGGGATATAAGCAGATCTCCGTCCGGCGTCTGCGTCATCCCTTCGATGTCATTTAATCCCGCGCTTCGCGCAGGTACAAACGTATCTATAAATCGACCTGTCCTCCCATCAAATCGAGCAACGCCGTTCACGTAAGTGGAAACGTATAGCAGGCTGTCCTGCCCAAACAAAATATGGCGCGCCCCATTAAAGCCCCCGAATGGGGAGGGCACAAATTCTTCGAGGAACGCTCCGTCCTCGAAGGCATAACGCAAGACACGCGCATTGTTAAAACTCACGACATACAATGCTGCGTCAGGGCCTTTCAACAAGGTAGTCGGCCCGGATAAGCCTCCTTTACCCTGCGAAACCTGGACACCGATAAATTCGCCCGTGTTGGCATCATACTCCAGCACTTCGTTGGTACCCAGACTGGACACAAACAGCGAACCCATCGCATCGAACATCATCCCGGCCGGCCTCAGCAATCCACCGCGCAGCCGGGGAATAAAGACCTCCTTAAAGACACCTGTCGCGCCGTCGTAGCGAAGGATTTCGTCCCGAAATTCGTTGCTCACATACAGATCTCCATCTGGAGCAAACTGGATATCTCGCGAGAAAAAATGCACATCGCGAGCGGCCACGGCAAACGTATCCATAAAAGCGCCCGATGCGCCGTCGTAACGCAGAATGACCGACGCCGGAGACTGCTTACTCACATAGAGATTCCCATCCGGACCAAAGACGAGATCGCTCGTAACTTCCCGACCATCACTCGTATCCGCCACAAACGTATCGATGAACTGTCCGGATGTGCCATCATACCTGAATATCTCGCGGCGGTAGAAACTACTCGCATACAAATTCCCATCCGGCCCAAACGTGATAGCGGTCGGGGTCTCGACATAGTCGACAAAGTGATCCATAAAAACGCCCGTCTGCCCATCGAATCGCATGATTCGTTGGGCCCTGCCGCTGGCAACGTACAGGTTTCCATCTGGACCGAATGCCGCGTCGACCGGAGCTTCCGGTAGTCCGGCGGAAACAAAGGTGCCCAGAAATTCTCCCGGGCCGGCCTGGGCATAAACAGCCTTCTCCCTGCCACCGGCAAGGATCCATAGCCCCATCCACCCCAGGAAGAGCAGGGGTCGTACACCGGGCCTTCCCTCGGAACGAATGGGAACTATACCTTGCAGGCACAACCTCATCGAACAAGCACCATCTGACGTGTTCTCGAAAACCCGGATGTTTCCATTCGGTAGGTGTACACCCCGCTCGGAAGTTTGTCCGCGTCCAGGGTTGCCGTATACTCGCCGGCCGCCTGATCCTCATCTACCAACACCTCTACCAGCCTGCCCATGGCATCATAAATGGTTAACCGCACAAATGCCGGCTGAGCCAGGGAGTAAGCGATCTGCGTGGACCTGTTAAACGGATTGGGGAAGTTGCCCCGGAGTTCGGAGGAAAAGATCACTGGGGAGATGGAAGCTGTACCTGCGGCTCGGGCGGGACCGACAAACCGCAACACTTCCCTGGTGTCAAAGCTACTCACGTAAAGCAGATTTTCCGGACCGAACAAGAGCCCTCGCGGGCCATCGAGTCCACCGGATAGTGCCGGGACGTACACATTCTTAAACGCACCCGTCGATCCATCGTAGCGGAGGACTTCGTTCGTAAAAAGACTCGACACGTACAGATGGCCATCGGGCCCAAACACATGGTCCTGCGGAGCATCCAGCCCTCCGCTTCCCGGGCCGACAAAGGCGTCCATAAACATCCCCGAAAGCCCATCATACCGCAGGATGGCATCGGAGTGATAACTGCCTACGTAGAGATGACCATCCGGACCGAACAGAACCCCATGTGGAGCATCGAGTCCACCGCTTTGTGACGTCACGAATACATCGACAAATTCGCCGGTTTCCAGGTTATATCGTAGCACCTCGTCGGTAAAGATACTTCCCACATAGAGGTGGACCGAGTCCGGATCGATTGCCATGCCGGAGGCCCCATCCAGCCCTCCACTCCCCGGTGGGATGTATTCGGGCAACGCATCGCCGGTAATCGCATCAAAACGGACCACTTTGTCTTCCGAAAAACTCGAGGCATAAAGCCGGCTTGATGCGTCGAGGAGCACATCGATGGGCCGGCTGGGCATATTGAGGCAACAGGCCAGAGAAGGGCGACGGCTTTGCCCTGTGTTCTGATGAAAACGCAGTACCCTCTCACCCTCAAAATTGGCGACAAAAAGAGAACTATCCGGACCGAGGGTGATCCCAAAAGGTCCGTAAAGTCCTTCATTTTCTCCATCCACAAACGCGTCGATGAGTTGCCCCGTGCGCCCATGGTGCCGAAAGACGCTGTTGGCGTCGTTGTCGTACACGTAGAGTTGCCCCTCGGCGTCGAAGGCAACCACCAGATAGGTCACCGTGAAGGGTCCGGGGACAATCCGCGACGCAAAATAGCTCAGATAGGCTCCGCTATCCCCATCGTATTTGAGTACTGAAGGGCCAAATCGACCCACAAAGAGTTGGTTATCCGGGCCAAACGCCAGGGAATACGGGTACAGCAGGCCGCCCGTTCGGGAGGTGACAAAGACATCGATGAACGATCCATCACTTCCATCAAAACGCAGCACGTTATGGGAGGCATACCCCGCAGCATACAGGTGCCCGTCCGGTCCGATCGTGATGCTATAAAAATAGCGGAGCTCCTGACCAGAAGCTGGCACAAAAACGCCGAGATAAATCCCTGACGGATCAAATTGAAGGATCTCGTCCGTGCGGATGCTGCTTACGAGCAAGGTCCCGGCGGAAGTAAACGCCAGTCCGGCGGGTCCATCGAGCAAGCCGGTGCCGGCGGCGACAAAAACCTCTTTAAAAAGACCCGTTGCACCGTCGAAGCGAAGCACCTCGTCAGTATCGAAACTGCTCAGATACAGGTCACCGTCCGGTCCAAAAATCATCCCCCGGGGGGATTGGAGGCCACCGCTCCGGGGAGTGACAACGTCACCCAGGTAATTCCCTGTGATCCCATCGTAGCGAAGGACACTGTGCGACGACAGGCTGCTGACGTACAGCTGACCGTCGGGACCAAAAAGCATATTGCGCGCCTGATCGGGCCGGCGGTTTTTCACCAGCGCATCGACAAAGGCCCCTTCGACTGGCTGTGCCGTTGCTGGCTGCAACGCACAACAGGCGACCAGCAAGGCAGCCGTCAATCCAAGTAAAGGTGTCGTAGGACGGATCGCTTTAGGCATCGGATAGACCACCCGGTCTTTCGCGGGAACGTTAACGAATAAGCACCATCTTACCCCTCGATACCGAGTCGCCCGTGTGGAGCTGGTAGATATAGAGGCCGGCTGGCAGGTGATCTGAACTAAACTGGATTTCGTGTATTCCTTGTGGTTGATGGGCCTCTTCGTGTGTCATCACGCGTTTTCCGGCGGCATCAAACACGGAAAGTGTGACAGCAGCCGGCGAGGGCAATTCGTACACGATGCGTGTCGAGGTACGGAACGGATTCGGAAAATTCCCTTTCAGGACCGGCGCCTGCGGCAGATCCAAAGCCAGTTCAACGCCGGTATCGGTCGCAAATGGACCGGCAAAGCGCAGAATGGCATCGGTGTCGATGCTGCTCACAAAGAGGTCGTTCCCAGGGCCGAACACCAACCCGCGGGGTCCATCGAGCTGCCCTGAATACGTGGGTACAAAAACGTCGATAAATTCCCCGGTTGCTCCGTCGTAACGGAGGACCGAATCGGTGAACAGGCTGGTCACGTAGAGGTGGCCGTCCGGTCCGAAGCGATGGTCCTGCGGGCCTTCCAGTCCGCCGCTGCCGGCGGTTACAAAAGGCCCGAGATGTTCCTCCGAGACCAGGTCGTACCTCAGGATCTCGTTTGTGCGAAAACTGCCGATGTAAAGCTGCCCTTCTGGCCCAACGGCGAGGCCATGCGCACCGGACAATCTTCCATCCCCCTGTGTGACAATGGTGTTGATGTAGGCCCCCGTTTGCGCATCAAAACGCAGCACTTCATCGGTTTCGAAGCTGCTCACGTACAGAAACCCATCTGGAGCGAAAGCAATGCCGGCGGCGCGTTCCAGGCCTCCACTCCGTGCCGGCACAAACGCGTCGATAAATACCCCCGTTTCGCCGTCGAATCGCAACACGGCGTGTGCTCCGAAACTGCTTACGTAAAGGTGGCCATCCGGGCCAAATTCGAGGTCAAACGGGCTGTCGAGCCCCCCTTCGTCTGGCAAAACAAACGTATCGATATACTGACCAGTCGTCCCGTCGTAGCGAAACACCGCATGTTGGGTGAAACTGGTCACATAAAAGTGACGATCCGGGCCAATGGTGAGCCCAAACGGCTGATCCAGGCCTCCTGTGTGATCAAGAATATAAACGTCAAGAAAGGCTCCCGTTACCCCATCGAATCGGAGGAGTTTAGTACGGCTCCAGGCGTATAAATGCCCGTCGGGGCCAAACGTAAAGGTGGTGTTTTCCCGTAATCCCGCACTTCCGTTGGGAATAAAGTCCCCAAGAAATGCACCCGTAGTCCCGTCATAATGCTGAATCACCCTTCTCGACACCCCCGAAAAGAAGAGACGCCCATCCGGCCCGAAACGCATCGTGCGTGAATAGGCTTCGGGCAGGGCCATAAACACGTCGATAAACGCGCCCGTCTCTCCATCAAACCGAAAAACCTGCTCGGTGAATTCGTCCACGACATACAGATGGCCGTCGGGGCCGAACGACAGGTTCGCGGGATTGGAAAGGGTGCCGCTGCGGCGGGCCACGAAGGCCCCCCGATAGGCACCGGTCGATCCGTCGTACCGGACAACCTCATGCGTATCGAAGCTGGATATAAAGAGATCTCCGTTGGGACCTAAGGTGAAGTCCATTGCGCTCTCGATTCCAGGACTTCCCTCGGGGATGAACGTATCGACAAATGCCCCGGTCTGTGCATCGAAGCGGAGGATTTTTCGAGGAAACCCTTCCAAAACAAACAGGCTACCTTCCAATCCGAGGGCCATTCTGGAAGGACGTATCAGTCCGGCGGCTTCATGGGTGATGAACGGTTCAAAGGTATTGTTTGTCGACCCATCGAAGCGAAGAATCTGATCGCCCCAGACGTCGGCCGCCAGGAGTACACCCTCCGGTGTAAACAGCATGTCGCCGATGAACTTCTCGGGCGAGCTGTCGACAAACGCCTCGATAAACGCACCGGGTAGCGGCTGAGCCGGCGCGGTCTGCATACCAGACACGTGTGCCATAACCACCAGCGCCGCGGCACAGAACACGCGTTGGGAGGTGCGACACCGGAGAAACATGGATATACCAGTTCGTGAATTGCACAGATACAGGAAGGATAGGCCGCCCTCAAACAAGCGGGACTCTAACCCTTCATAATCTACGTTCGTATCGTGCCGGCGCTACGGCGAACCGGGGCGTTGGTTAAATTTGATGGGGAGCTTCTCAAGTACAACAGGTGACCTATCCGTTTCGTGTATCATAAACGACGCCAGGAGGCCGGATGAACTCATTCTTGGGAATCGATCAAAGTAGTGTCCCAGGCTGAGCGTTCTTTAAGCTCTTCTGTCCATGCGGCACTATCCGCCTTTAACGCTTCATATGCTGCGTTGAATTCCTGGAAGAAATGTTCACGCTCCCATGCCCTCACAATTTCGTCGAGCGCCTCGACCAGGGATACACCTCGTCGATTCGATATCTTCCACGTGATTCTACTCCGCGCCCTCACTACTGGACACTTTTCCAGGTTGACAACCACGTAACTGCAACATAAACAGTGGTTTGGTGGCCAGGTTTTTCTGGCCCATAAACCGCAAAAACATAGAAGAGAGGGCCGGAAGGCGTAGGTTTGGGTTTGCAAC
>JBGSPJ010000689.1:0-15229 GCA_041738655.1 Rhodothermales bacterium
CATCTGGGCCGCACCCGTCACCATGTTCTTTACATAGTCCGCGTGCCCCGGGCAGTCCACGTGCGCGTAGTGACGATTCTTCGTCTCATACTCCACGTGCGCCGTCGCAATCGTGATCCCGCGCTCCCGCTCCTCCGGGGCATTGTCGATCGAATCAAACGAACGAACCACGATACCGCCGCCAACACGCTCGGCCAGCACCTTCGTGATCGCCGCCGTCAACGTCGTCTTACCGTGGTCAACGTGCCCGATCGTCCCCACGTTCACGTGAGGCTTATTGCGTAGAAACGTCTCTTTCGCCATGGCTCTACTTTTTTAAACCGAATCGTTCTTGTGCATAGAGAGAAAGCGCATGCAGCCGCAACGCGGAACCCCGCCCTGCGAACAACACGCGCACTCACGCCGCGGCGCGAGATTCTCGTGAGCCACCTATCGGATTTGAACCGATGACCCCTTCCTTACCATGGAAGTGCTCTACCGCTGAGCTAAGGCGGCGGTACGCGGTCGGCAACCCCGGCCGACCCCGGTAATCGTACGGCGAGCGGGAGACGGGATTCGAACCCGCGACCCTCAGCTTGGAAGGCTGATGCTCTACCAACTGAGCTACTCCCGCCAAGAAGGCCCAACGGCGAGGACAAAACAACCACCCCGAGGCGGAAGAGGACCCTCACCCGTAAGACCCGAAACCTGAAATCTTTTCCAGTGAGTGGGCAGGGAAGGATTCGAACCTCCGTACTCGTAAGAGAACAGATTTACAGTCTGTCGCCTTTAACCACTCGGCCACCTGCCCGTTAACGTGCCTGCTTATATCTCAACCGTGCCCGGAGAGTGCCCCCAACCGCACGAATTTAAGATGAAGAGCTGACGGAGGGATTCGAACCCCCGACCTGCTCATTACAAGTGAGCTGCTCTACCAGCTGAGCTACGCCAGCAATTGTACACAACCGGCACGTTCAAAAAAGAAGAGCGAATATACACGCCCCGCTCCCTGCTGTCAACCGCGTCCCTATCAACCCGGATTTACGCCCGGAGTTTCGCCGGCCGAATCGTTTCCCGACACCAGGCGCCGGCGCGTCCGGAACCAGACCGCCAGGCCGGCGCCAACCGTCAGCGCCAGGATGAACCACCCGTACCCCTTGAGATACCCGGACACCACCTCCCAGTTCTCGCCCACAAGGTAGCCGGCCCAGATGATCACGCCCGTCCACAAAAACGCGCTAATCGTCGCATACGCCAGTGTCCTCAGACGGTTCATGTGTGCCATACCGACCGAAAGGGAAATCACGGATCGTGCGCCGCTCAAGAACCGGTTCGCCAGCACCACTCGGTACCCCCAGCGGTGCAACCAGGTACGTACCCTGCCGAGATAGGCTTTGGGCAGCCAACGCAACCGATCCGGGTCGTACACGGCATCGCCAGCCCAGTACCCCACCCCGTACATGGTCATGAACCCGAGCGCCCCCCCCAGGGTGGACAACGCCCATACGACAAACACATCCAGGTGGCCGATGCCCGCGAGGTAGCCCCCGAATACCACCACCATGTCCCCCGGTACCGGAGGTAGGACATTCTCCCCGTAGGCAATCGCCAGAATGACGAGGTACGCCCAGACGGGTGCCAGCGACTCGATCCACGCGAACACATCCAAAAAAAATTCTGCCATCGAGTCGATGAAAGTTACAGGTATACACTGGGGATCACGCGGGCAGCAGCAGACATACCGCGTACGCCGCCGCGCCGGCCTCGGAGCCCACAAAGCCCAGTCGTTCGGTGGTGGTCGCTTTCACGGACACTGCCTGCCTCGAAATTCCGAGTACCCCGGCGATACAATCCCGCATCGCTTCGATGTGCGGGCGGAGCCGGGGGCGCTGCAACGCCACGGTGGCGTCTACGTTTCCGACGACGTAGCCGGCCTCGGCCACCAGACGCACGGTCTCCCGGAGTAACTCGCGGCTATCCGCGCCTTTCCACCGGATGTCGGTGTCCGGGAAGTGGAGACCGATATCCCCGAGCGCCGCGGCGCCCAGTAGGGCATCGGTGAGGGCGTGCAGCAATACGTCGGCATCCGAATGACCGTCCAGTCCGGTCTCGTGCGGAATGGTCACTCCTCCGATGATGAGCGGCCGGCCTTCGACAAGACGATGGACATCGTATCCCATACCAATACGCATATCGCTAGACGCCTGTAGAAACGGATTAACACAAACGGGTGGACCACAGCCGACGCGCCAATTCCCAGTCCGCCGGCGTGGTGACTTTTATATTGAGAGGGTCGCCTTCGACAATCCGAACGGACCGACCGATGCGTTGTAGGAGCGCCACATCGTCGGTCGCTTCTACCCCATCGCGGACAGCGGCCTCATGGGCCTCTATCAGCCAGTCACGCCGCGCTCCCTGGGGAGTCTGCATGCGGTACAGGCCCTCCCGAGGCACCGATTCGCCAAACCAGCCGTCGCTTCCACGCCGCAGGGTATCTGTCGCCTCGACGGCCAGGGCGGCGGCGCCGGTCTCCCGGATCGCTTCGATCACTCGGTCGATCGCCAATCGCGACACGAAGGGGCGCACGCCATCGTGCACAAGGACCATGGCAACGAACGAAGGCACCAACTCCAACCCGGCACGAACAGACGCCTGACGGGTGGCGCCTCCCGGAGCAAGCACTACCGGCGCACGCAGCGTAGCGCCTGTTAGTGCCTCGGAAATGGCGAGGTGGTCCGCTACGGGAGCGGCTAGAACCAGCAGATCGATCGCTTCGTGCCGATCGAGAGCCCGCAGAGTTTCCACGAAAAGCGGATGATCGCCCAGCCGGCGAAACTGTTTGCGCTCCCCTCCCATCCGCGACCCCGTACCGGCCGCCGGGATGACGACAGCGATCGATGCGTCAGCCATGCGCGACGACCGCTACAGGATGATCATGGCGTCCCCGAAGGAGAACATCCGGTACTCCTGCTCGATCGCTTCCTTGTACGCCCGCATCAGGAACTCGTGGCCGGCAAAGGCCGACACCAGCATGACGAGGGTACTCCGGGGCATATGAAAATTGGTGATCAGCCGCTCGACGATGCGAAACTCGTGCGGCGGGTAAATGAACTTGTCCGTCCAGCCGCTATCGGCCTTCAGGGTGTAGGATGCCGAGAGACTGGACTCAAGCGCGCGAACCACCGTCGTACCAACCGCCGTCACCTTCTGCCGAGGCGACGTAAGCGCTTTGTTGACCACTTCGGCGGACTCGGGGGAAATGATGTAGTGCTCCGAGTCCATCCGGTGCTTCGTCAAATCCTCGACTTCTACCGGACGAAAGGTGCCCAGACCAACGTGCAGCGTGAGCGGGGCCACTTTGACGCCCTTCTCCATGAGCTTCGCGATCAGCTCCGGCGTGAAGTGGAGGCCGGCCGTAGGCGCCGCGACGGCGCCACGCTGCTCGGCAAACATCGTCTGATACCGCTCCCGATCCTCTTTCTCGACCTTCCGCTTGATGTACGGCGGAATCGGGGTCTGCCCGATCTCGTCAATCTTCTGGTACAACTCGTCGTTCGTGCCTTCAAACACAAAACGAATCGTCCGCCCCCGCGATGTCGTATTGTCGATCACCTCCGCCACCAGCCCGTTCTCGAAATACAGCTTGTTGCCGATCCGAATCTTGCGGGCCGGATCCACGATCACGTCCCATAGCCGGCTTTCGGGGTTCAACTCGCGGAGCAGAAATACCTCGATCCGCGCGCCAGTCTTCTCCTTGTTGCCGTACATTCGTGCCGGGAAGACCTTCGTATTGTTCACCACGAGCACATCTCCCTCGGAGAAGTACTCGACGATGTCGCTGAATACCCGATGCTCGATCGTGCGCTTTTCCCGGTTCAACACCATCAGCCGCGCGCTGTCACGAGGTTCTGCAGGATACTTGGCGATCAGCTCCTTGGGGTAGTCAAACTGGAAATGAGACAGCTTCATGGAAGAAACCTGGAAATTCGGGGATACTACGGCTGAACTAACGCCGCCCGTGATCGATCGCCTCGCGTGCGATTCACGGGCCGACGCCCGGTCAGCGGTGTGTAGGCGCTACACAGGATGGTGGTCGCGGAGGCGCCAGGCACGGGGCTGTGGTACATCAGCATGAAAAAACGCACATCCGGCTGTGGGTATCCGAGCGCGCAAAAGCATCTACGGTTAGGACGTACCCTCATCGGCACGGACGACAGCGTCGTTGGATAGCGTCGTTAGAAAAGAAAAGGGATGATGCCTATATTCAAATTTCGCAAATATAAGCCCATCCCGACTCCACTCCAAACGAACTTTTTGCGATGAATACGGCGCCCGGGCCGGCCAGAATCCATCCTTTACCCGACGCACGCCTCATTCACTCTCCCATGCGTACACGCTGCTTCGTTGTTATCCTGGCCACCCTTGCGGGATGCGATCACGGCCTCGAACCACCCGATCGCGACGCCGTCGGCGCGCTCCGCGGCACGATTACCTACACCGGCACCTGGCCATCGGCCGACTCGTTGTTCGACCTCCGATTCGTCGGCATGCGGTTTACACCGAGGGATACCTCGGATTTCCTGCAGCTCAACCGGATGGTCATCAGCTCCGGCCTGCGCCGCAACGTAGCGCAGGACACCTTTTTCATCGACGGAATCGATGAAGGGGTGCTCGTCTACAACGGGATCGCCGAGAAGTTCGGCCCGGGCATTCTCGACTGGCGGCCGGCGGCGCTCTTCGCCGGCGATGACGGCACAATCCTCATCCGCGAGGGGGAGATAGCCACCATCCAGATCGATGTCGACTTCTCCACCCGCCCTCCTTTCCCACCCAACGCGGCTCCCTGAATATGCCCCTCCCCTCGCAGACGCGTCTCCTCGCGATCCTCGCCCTCTCGCTGGGGGTTTCGCTCCAGGCGCACGCGCAAACCGCCACGCTGAGCGGCCGGATAACGGATCCCGCCGGCCAGGCACTCCCCGGCGCCAATGTACTGGTGGTCGGCTCATCAATCGGGGCCGCCACCGACGCGGACGGGCGGTTCCGAATACCCAATGTGCCGGCCGGCCCCCGCGACATCGAGGTGTCGATGGTCGGGTTCGAACGCGTCCGACGAACCATCAACTTCGTCGCAGGCCAGGTAACAACACTCGACGTCCAGCTCGCGGAGGAGGTCCTCCAAAGCGATGGGGTCATCATCGTGGCCAACCGACGCGAACAGCGGATCACGTCCGTCCCGGTGAGCGTGGCGGCTATGGCGCCGGAAGAACTGGCCCGCCGCAACGTGGTCTCGCTGGACGACGCCCTCCGGCATATCTCGGGTGTTCAGGTGCAGGACAACCAGATCAGCGTCCGCGGCTCCTCGGGCTTCGCCTATAATGTGGGCAGCCGTGTGCTGCTGCTGATCGACGGCGTGCCCCTCCTCTCGCCAGACACCGACGGGGTGCCCTACGAGGGACTCCCGTTCGCCCAGGTAGAACGCCTCGAGGTACTCAAGGGCCCGGGCTCGGCGCTGTACGGCAGCGGGGCGCTGGGCGGGGTGGTGAACCTGATCACCCGCACCTTCCCCACCGAGCCAACCACCATGGTGCGTGCCTTCGCCGGCGCGTACGAGCCCGTACGGTATGCGATCTGGCGTGACCGCTGGGACGGCGCCGACATGCCGCGCCCGTTCGCCGGCGCCACGGTGTCTCACGCCCGACGGGTCTCCGAACGATTTGGCTACTGGGTCGATGGCGCCTTCCGACGGAGTGCGGGCTACATGCGCCTCAACGAGAAAACGCTCGTCCAGACCCACGGCAAAATCGGATGGAATCCGAACGCGGCGCTGCGGCTCGACGTACTCGCCAATGTCCTCTGGCGCAAAAAAGACGACTTCCTCTTCTGGAACGGCGCCCGCGACGCCCTCCAACCCGGTAGCCTCGCCATCTCCAGCTCCTCAGAACCCAGCGGCGCAACGGACAATGAATCCAACCAGATCAGCCTCTTCCCCACTCTCACACACGTTCTGAGCACCCGGCTCTTCTACGAAATCAAAACGCGGGTCTACGCCGTCGGTGTCCGGCCCATCGACGCCGCCGGGAACGTCCGCACCTATCGGGACGGCACCTATGGCTTTCGGTTTGGCGGGGAATACCTGCTCAACTGGAACCCCGGCCCTGGCCGGTACCTGACAGGCGGCGCTTCGGTGGATGCCAACTCCACACGATCGAGCTTTTTTGTGAGCGCGGATGGCGATCCGATCGGGAATCAGCCGGAAGGGGCGGTGTTCGGCCAATGGGAGCAAACATTCGGCAAGCGCATCCAGCTGGTGGCCGGCCTGCGGTATGACCTTTACCGCATCGACGCGAGCGACACGGTCACAAAACTGAGCCCCAAACTCAACTTCGCGTACTCCTTCACGCCCAACCTGACGGCTCGAGCGGCCTATGGCCAGGGATTCCGGATTCCAAGCCTCGGCGAGCGGTTCGTCGACAATCGCGACTTCTTCCCGATTGTCCGTAACCTCGGCCTCCGGCCCGAGGAAAGTACCAGTTACGAACTGGGCTTGCGGGGCCTCCTGGCCTTCTCCGAACGGAGCGACGCGCTGGTCGATGTGGCGGTTTTCTGGAACGACTACTGGCGCCTCATCGAGACCCGGTTCATCCCGGCGGCGTCGGCCTTTCAGTTTGTCAACCTGATCCGAGCCCGCGTCCGCGGTGGGGAGGCTTCGATCGAAGCCTCGCTGTTCGAAGGGGTGGCCACGACACGCTGGGGCTATACCTACCTCGACGCCCGCGACCTCGGCGCCGGCGAGCCGCTCGCCTTCCGGCCCAGGCATATGCTGACCGTCTCCGCCGACTCCCGTTTCGGAAAACGGTACGACGCCGGCTTCGACTTCCGCTACGCAAGCCGCCCCGAAAGCGTGAACTCGGACTTCGCCCGGTTCGTCCCGGACGCCGAGACGCTCATCGACACCCGGGTGCTGGACCTTCGCGCCGGCGCCCGCTTCGGGCAACTCCGCACCCTCCTCATCCTCCGAAACGCGCTCGAATACTACTACATGGAACGCCCGGCGCTCCTCGCTCCGCCGCGCCACCTGATGCTCCAGCTGCAGCTTGACCTGTAGACCAGGACCTCAGGATTTCTTCCGGCGCGTCGCGGGCTTCGGGGCTTCCGGGTCGTCCGAGCCTTTTTTAGGGGCGCTTTTTTTGGCGGCCGGCTTCTTCGCTGGAGCTTTTTTCGCGGCGGTCTTTGGCGCGGCCGTCTTGCGACCGCCGGTCTTCTTCGCACCCCCTTTTTTCGCACCGGCACGGCTGGCCAGCAGCTCCAGCGCCAGCACCATCGTCAGGCTCTCGGGCGCCGTCCCCTTCGGGAGCGAGGCGTTCACCTTCTGGTGCTTTACATACGGCCCATACCGGCCATCCAGGATCTCGATGGGCTCGCCGGTCTCTGGGTGGTTGCCCATCACGCGAAGCGCCTGCGACTTCCCTTCCTTCTTCTGGATCAACTCCAATGCACGCCCGAGTTCAACAAACAGGACATCGTCCTCCGCTGTGAGCGACGCATAGACCCGCCCATGTTGGACGTATGGCCCGTAGCGCCCGATGTGCGCCAGGATGGGTTGCTGGGTGTCCGGGTGTTTTCCGAGTTCACGCGGCAAGGCCAGGAGGGCCATCGCCACGTCCAGATCTACTTCCTCCGGGGTGATGTGCTTCGGCAGCGAGATCCGTTTCGGCTTGCCGTTTTTCTCGTCGTCGCCCAGCTGGAGATAGACGCCGTACGGACCGTTGCGCAGCAAAATAGGCTCGTTGGCCGTGGGATCGACCCCGAGGACGCGGTCTTCCTCATTGCCCTGGGCAACGATCGATTCCAGCATCTCGAGCGTCAGGTCCGCCGGCGCGACATCCGCCGGTAGTGACGCCGTCAGCCGCTCGCCGGAAACCTCGCGTTCAGCGTACGGGCCGTAGCGGCCGACGCGCACCACGTAGTTTCCCCATCGGGGCGAGGTCACGGTGGACACGCTCCGCGCGTCGATCCGATCCAATCCCCCTTCGACAAGGCCTTCGAGACCCTGCTTGCCCTGATAAAACGACTTCAGGTACGGAAGCGACTTGACCGAGCCGGCGGCGATATTATCCAGTTCCTCTTCCATCCGGGCCGTGAAGCCCACGTTTACGAGCTGGTCGAACTGCTGTTCGAGGACCGCGTTCGTGGCAAACGCCGTGAAGGTGGGTATCAGTTGGTTATTCTTCCGGTTCACGTACCCGCGGCCGATGATCGTGTCGATGATCGTAGCGTACGTGCTCGGCCGGCCAATGCCCTCGTCCTCGAGTTTTTTGATCAAGCTGGCCTCCGTGTACCGGGCCGGCGGCTTGGTCTCGTGGCCTTCGGCCTCCACCTTGAGGCACTCGGGCGTGTCGCCCTCCTTGAGGTCGGGCAACGGCTGATCCTGGTCCTCGAGCGCGGCCTCCGGATCGTCGCTCCCCTCCACGTACGCCCGGAAGAACCCCGGAAACTCGATCGTCTTGCCCGAGGCGCGGAAAACGGCAATGTCGTCCCCCGTGCCGGCTTCGATGCGGGCGGTGACCATGCGGAGGCGGGCGTCGGCCATCTGGGTGGCGACGGTGCGCTTCCAGATCAGGTCGTACAGAGCGCCTTCCACGCCTTTAAGGCCCAGCTCATCCCGCGTTTTCATCGCGCTGCCGGCGGGGCGAATGGCCTCGTGCGCCTCCTGGGCGTTGCGGACCTTCCCGCCGGTCAGGCGGACCGTCGGGTACAGGTACTCCGTGCCGTACCGCTGCGTGATGGCCCGCCGGCTGGCCTCGATCGCCTCGCCGGAGAGCTGCGTCGAGTCGGTACGCATGTAGGTGATGTAGCCCTGTTCGTAGAGCTGCTGCGCCACGCGCATGGTGTCGCGGGCGGAGAGCTTGAGCTTGCGGCTGGCTTCCTGCTGGAGGGTCGAGGTGATAAACGGCGGCGCCGGTTTGCGGATGGAGAGTTTTTCCTCGACCTGGGCGACGCGCCACGGGGCCCCGGCGAGGCGGGTGGCCAGCGCGCGGGAATCGGCGCCGGCCATCAACAACACATCCTTGCCGGCGACGAGGCCTTCCCGAAGCTTGCCCGTTTCGTCGTCGAAGTCCTTGCCAGACGCCAGCCGGATGCCCCGGTGGTGCGTCATGACCGCTTCAAACGCCTTGCGGTCCTTCCGGAGCGAAGCCTTGATGTCCCAGTAGGCGGCGGGGACGAACACCATGCGCTCTTTTTCGCGGAGCACGATGAGGCGAACGGCGACGCTCTGCACGCGGCCGGCGGAGAGTTTCGGGGCGATCTTTTTCCACAGGAGCGGCGAGATCGAGTACCCGACCAGGCGATCCAGCACGCGCCGCGTCTCCTGAGCGTCGATCAGGTTGTTATCCATCTCCCGCGTATGCTCCAGCGCATCCAGGATGGCTTCGCGGGTGATTTCGTGGAACACCATCCGCCGCACCGGGACTTTCGGCTCGAGCACCTGCAGGAGGTGCCATCCGATCGATTCGCCCTCGCGGTCCTCGTCCGTCGCGATGTACAACTCGTCGACATCCTTAAGGGCCGCTTTTAATTCCTTGACAACCTTCCGTTTATCGGGTGGGACGATGTAGATCGGCTGGAATCCGTCCTCTACATTGACGCCGAGGCGGGCCCAGTCCTTGTCTTTGAGCTGTTCGGGGATCTGGTCCGCCGAGGCCGGCAAGTCGCGCACGTGGCCCATGCTCGCCTCGACGCGAAACTCGCTCTCGGGCAGGAATCTGCGGATCGTCCGGGCCTTGGTGGGGGATTCAACAACAACCAGTCGCTTCATAAAGACGAGGTAATACGTTCGCGTGGAGAGCGGGCGAAGCGGTGCGCTTCGAGAAGGGCGCCGGCGGATTTTTTAGTGCCGAGGTCTCACGCCCCGGCGGTGACAACGTTCCAGCCGCTCGCCAGGGGTGGCGGAGAGGGGGGCTGCATATCGCCGCAAAAAGCGTATCTTGCCCCATCATTCTCATCCGCCCCCAGTAGATGGCTGCCGCACCCGCCTTTCGAACCCGGCTTTTTCGCGACGTTCGCGAAGCCCCGATGCTGCTTTTGCTCATCGTATTGCTGGTTGACCTCCTGTTGAACCGGCTCTACCTTTCGGTCCTCCACTACCCGCTCGATACCTTACAAGACATTTCCGGCGGACTGATCGGACCGTTGATTTCGTTAAGTTTCGTCAAAATCGCATTCATCGCAGTCGGTTTGATCCTCTGGATCGGTCACTTCAAACCACGTGAGTTGGGGCTCTGGACACGCAACATTCCGGCCGGCCTGCTCGCCACGGTCTTCCTCTGGGCGTTTCTGCAGATGGCGATGATGATCGCCGGCTTCCTCTCCGAAGGGTTCGTCCGCTTCTCCGGTGCGATGGATGGGCTGGAGCCGCTGCGAGGCGCCGGCTTGCTGGCCCTGTTTGCGGTTACCAAGGCGTTGTTCGACGAAACCGTTTACCGCGGGCTCCTCATCCCCCAGCTGCACACCAAGCTCCAGCGCTTCATCCCGTTTGACGCCGGCGTAAACCTGGTGCTGGCGGTCGTAATCTCCCAGCTCATCTACATCATCATCCAGGTCCCGCTGATAGATTTCGGCGAGGGTAACGAATACCACCTCACGAGCGCCATCCTCTCCGTCGTCGCCCTGAGCATCCTTAACTCCCTTATTTTCCTCCGCACGAAGAATCTGTACATCGCCGTGGGGGTCCACGCGCTGTGGTACAAGGTTGCCCTGTTCACCGAAACCGATTTCCCGCCGACGATCGCGCTCGCGGCACTGGTGATCCTTTTTATTGCCATTTATCCGATGTTGCCCGACCGGCGAACGGTGCTCTACGCCCAGCCGCTGGAGGATCAGAGTCTCTATTAGAGGCACGCATACGCGTCTTCCAAGGTCATTTTTTGGACAAATCCGGGATAATCTTTCTGGAAGGCGGAACACCGCGTTGACTTCTTGATTTGGCTGTGCCGTACTTTACGCGCTTTTTTGGTGCGGCAGTCGGCCCAGCTCGACGCGCGTCCCCCGCTCACGGCGCGCACCACATGATCGGGCCCGGCCGACCATCCGCAGACGGAGGGGCCCACACCTTGCAGCCATCAAACGACTCTGACAGGAGGAATCTCAGTATGAGTGACAGCACAAAATATGTTTATCTATTTGGAGACGGTAAGTCCGAAGGCACCCGGGAGATGAAAGCGCTCCTGGGCGGCAAAGGGGCCAATCTTGGTGATATGAGCGCCATCGGCCTACCGGTTCCTCCGGGGTTCACGATCACCACGGAATGCTGCAAGTATTACAACGAGCACAACCACACGTGGCCGGCGGAACTGGAAGCGCAGGTACGCCAGGGGATCGCGGGCCTCGAACGGATGATGAAGGCCGGCTTCGGCAACCCGGCGAACCCCCTCCTGGTCTCCGTCCGCAGCGGCGCCGCGGTTTCGATGCCGGGCATGATGGATACCGTCCTCAACCTTGGCCTCAACGACGAAGTGGTGGAAGGCCTGGCAAAGCTGACCAACAATGAACGCTTCGCTTTCGACTCCTATCGCCGCTTCATCGACATGTTCGGCGACGTGGTCATGGGTGTCGCGCACGAGCACTTCGAGGAAGCCATCGAGGCGCTCAAGCACGAGCGGGGCGTGGAGAACGACATCGACCTCACCGCCGCCGACCTGCGGATCCTCGTCGACCGCTACAAGGCGATCTACCGCCAGCACAAAGGCGACATGTTCCCCAGCGACCCGTACGAGCAGCTGCGCTACTCGGTCAACGCGGTGTTTAATTCGTGGGATAGCGACCGCGCCGTGAAGTACCGGACGATCAACAAGATCCGCGGACTGATCGGCACTGCCGTCAACGTCCAGTCCATGGTGTTCGGCAACATGGGCGACGACTGCAGCACGGGCGTCTGCTTCACCCGCAACCCGTCTACTGGCGAGAACCTGCCCTACGGCGAATACCTCATCAACGCCCAGGGTGAAGACGTGGTGGCCGGCATCCGCACGCCGCACGAATTGACGCTCATGGAGCGTGAACTGCCTGTCGCTTATCGGGAGCTCATCCACACGATGAACTTGCTCGAGAAGCACTATAAGAACATGCAGGACATCGAGTTCACGGTACAGAACAGCAAGCTGTACATCCTCCAGACCCGCTCGGGCAAACGCACCGGCGCCGCGGCCATCAAGATCGCGGTGGATATGGTGCGCGAGGGCCTGGTGACCGAGAAAGAAGCCGTGCGCGACCTCGTCGAGACAGGGCATCTGGACCAGCTCCTCCACCCGGGCTTCAAAAACGCAGCGGGCTACGCCTCGCGCGTCATCGCCAAAGGCCTGCCGGCGTCGCCGGGCGCGGCCGTAGGCCAGGTGGTCTTTTCGGCCCATGAGGCGGAAGAAGCCAAAGCCGCCGGCAAAAAAGTCATCCTCGTCCGTATCGAAACGAGCCCCGAGGACGTCGGCGGCATGGACGCGGCCCAGGGCATCCTGACCTCGCGCGGCGGCATGACCTCTCACGCGGCCGTCGTGGCCCGCGGCTGGGGCAAGCCCTGCGTGGCCGGCTGCGGCGACGTCGTCATCAACTACAAGACGAAGTCGTTCACCAACGGCAAGGTCGAAATCAAGGAGTGGGACTGGATCTCGATCAACGGTTCGACGGGTGAGGTTATCAACGGGCAGGAGGCGCTCATCGCCCCGACCCTCAGCGGGGACTTCGGCACGTTCATGAGTTGGGTCGACACATTCCGCTCGATGGGCGTCCGCACCAACGCGGATGCGCCGGCGGACGCCGCCAAGGCCATCGAGTTCGGCGCCGAGGGCATCGGCCTCTGCCGCACCGAACACATGTTCTTCGAGGAGGATCGGATCATCAATATGCGCGAAATGATCCTTTCGAAGACCGAGAAGGACCGCCGCGCCGCGCTGCTCAAGCTCCTCCCCCACCAGAAGAAGGACTTCCTCGGCCTCTTCAAGGAGATGGCCGGCAAGCCGGTCACCATCCGCCTGCTGGATCCGCCCCTCCACGAGTTCCTCCCACACGATGCGGAAGGCCAGGCGCAGATGGCGAAGGAAATGGGCATCACAGTCCACGAGATCGAAGCGCAGGTCGAGGCCCTGTCCGAGTTTAACCCGATGCTCGGGCATCGCGGCTGCCGGCTTGGGATCACCTACCCGGAAATCACGGAAATGCAGGCCCGCGCCATCCTGGAGGCCGCCGTCGAACTCAGCCAGCAGGGCGTGAAGGTCCTGCCAGAAATCATGGTGCCACTCATCGGCACCGTGGAAGAGTTCGTCAACCAGAAGAACATCATCCTCGCCACGGCGGCGAAGGTGTTCGCCGAGAAGGGAGCGAAGATCGAGTACCTCATCGGTACGATGATCGAGATCCCGCGCGCCGCGCTCATCGCCGGCGAAATCGCGCAGGAGGCGGAGTTCTTCTCGTTTGGCACGAACGACCTGACGCAGATGACCTTCGGCTACAGCCGCGACGACGCCGGCCGGTTCTTGCCACAGTACGTCGATTCCAAGATTCTCCCGGACGATCCGTTCCAGACGCTCGACCGCCACGGCGTCGGGCAGCTGATCCGGATGGGCACGGAGCGCGGCCGTTCAACCCGCCAGAACCTGAAAGTGGGTATCTGCGGCGAACACGGCGGCGACCCGATGTCGGTCCACTTCTGCTACGAAGTGGGCATGAACTACGTCTCGTGTTCGCCCTTCCGCGTCCCGATCGCTCGCCTCGCGGCCGCCCAGGCCGAGTTGAAAGCGAAAGGCTGATCCGGATCCGCCCATGAGCTGGCTGATGGGCTGTGTCGGGCCCGATCCGGCCGCTATATCCCGAACCAGGAGCCTGGCCCGCCAGGCTCCTGGTTTTTTATTTGAAACGGAATGGCCCGCCGGCTATGTGGCCGCCGGCGGTATCCCGGAAACCTCTCTCCGCGGGCCCACCTGGATGGTTGTCGGGGCCGGCCTCCACTCGACGGCCTCGACCGTTCGGCGGCTTGACACCGCGGACTGGCAGCAACGCCTCTCCGCCCCCGATCCGGCGCTGGCCGACCTCGATGGCCACTTTATCGCCCTTCGCTGGGATACATCGGACCCCGCCGGCGCGCTCTCCGCTTTCACGGACGCTCTCGGGCTCCGCACCCTCTACCACGCGGACGTGGGCTCGTCGCTCTATCTTGCCTCCCGTCTGGACGCGATCGGGGCGCTTACCGGCCGACAAACGCTCGATGATGCCGCGTTCGGCGCCCACTGGCTGCTCATCAACCAGCTCTCCCAGCACGCGCTGCTGGCCGGCGTCGACCGGCTCGGTGCCGGTGGGCGGCTGCACTGGAAAGCCGGCGCCCGCCAGGTCACGCAACACCCGTGGTCGCCTGCAATAACCTCCCCCGACCCGACGGCCTTCGAGCACCGGCTGATGTCGTTGGTGCTCCCGGAAGACCCCCCGGGTCGCACGCTCACGCTCGGGCTTTCGGGTGGCCTGGATTCGCGGCTGCTGCTGGCCATGCGATCTGGCAAACATTCCGTACACTTGCACACGTTCGGGGATGCGAATCACCGCGACGCGGCCATGGCTCAACAGCTAGCCGGCGCGCTTTCAGTGTCGATCGATGTCATCCCCCCTCTCTTCCCCGATCCCGACACCTGCTTTCGTGTCCTGCGCGAGCACATGGCGACTACCCACGCGGTATCGCCGGCCTCCTCCGTGTTCGGGCTGCAGTCGTTTGGCACCCTGCATGCGCGCGGCCGCTGGATGATCGACGGTGGCTTCGGTGAGATCGCCCGCCAGCAATACCTGAACCGGCTCCGCCTCCGCGGGCGGGACGCCGTATCCCGGCGAGACGCGACACGCATCGCGCCGTTTCTCTGGCTCCATCGGGTGGACGTGTTTTCGGAAGACCTGCGCGGGACGGGTTTAGACTGCCGGTGGAGTCATGGGGCTAAGGAGTTTTCTGTAACAATAGTATTTCATAAATCGCAAATCAGGGAAAAGGAGGTATGGATCATGGGTGGTGAATCGTCCATCAAAAAGAAACGGTTTGACGGGAGCGAGGTTGAGATCCTGGGAGAGACCTACGAAGCGGGGTCGCCCGGCCAGGGTGACAAGTACAACTGGCAGGACCGGATCGGGGACAAGCAGGAGATGCTCAAGTTCCTGCAGTCGGGTCTGCGTTATTGGTATTCCAAGGAAGGCTTCGGCAGCGAGAAGCGCAAAACTCCGGCGTGAC
>JBGSPJ010000699.1:0-7519 GCA_041738655.1 Rhodothermales bacterium
TGCCGGCGCGGCGGATACCGTGCACGGCCACGGCGGCGGGCTCGACCGTCGCCCCCATCGCGTCCGAAAAGCCATCGGGGAGCCGATGCAGCCTGTCGATGGGGCACGCAAAATATTCGGCCATGGCCCCGGGCGTCTGAAATCCCATCACCGCCAACTCGGTTGCGATGTTGTACCGTCCAGGCTCGAACCGGGGCCGGCCCGGGCCGGGTAGCGAAGGTTCGATCGCCACGCGGCATCCAACGAGCGAGGCATCGTCGGCGGAGACGACCTCCGCGCAGACCTCGTGGCCCGGCCACACCGGGTACGTAACGTACGGGTGTTTCCCCTCGAACGTATGCAGATCCGAGCCGCATATCCCTATCGCTCGAATCCGCAACAGGGCTTCGCCCGGACGCGGGATGGGCGGATCCTGATGGACAAGTTCAATGCGATGGGGGTGGGGAATCAGAGCACGGATCATGGTAGAGGGATGGATGGTCGGAAAAGGATCATTCGGGTACGAGGTGTACCTTCAGGGTCTGGCCACGGCTGAACGCATCAAACAGGGCGTTAAAGTCGCGCATCGGGGCGGTGTGGCTTACGAGCTGAGCCACGTCGATCACGCCGGCTTCCATCCAGTCAATCGACTGGTGGAAGGTGTAGCAGAGGGCGAAACTGCCAATGATCTGCCAGTCGTTTTTGAAGATATCAAATGGCCGGATGCGGATTTCGGCGTCTTTCGGGGCGACGCCAAACATCAGGAAACGGCCGCGGGGTTTGAGGTAGGCGAACGCGCGCTCGATGACGGTCGGCGATCCCGTGGCGTCCACGACGATGTCGAATCCACCCGGAGCCAGCTGGTTGAGTTCGTCCGTCAACCGGTCATTGGCCTGCCGGACGGCCGTGGCGCCGAGGCGTCCGGCAAGTTCGAGACGGTCTGGCTGCCGGTCGACCACAACAAGCCGGCTGGCGCCGGCATGCCGGAGTGCCTGGACGAGGAGCAGGCCGATGGGACCAGCGCCGAACACCAGCACCCGGTCGGCCGGCGCCACCGGCAGCCTCGACATCCCATAACACACACAGGCGAGCGGCTCGATAAAGGCCATCTGGGCAAGTGAAAACGACTCGGGCACCCGGTAGCAGGCGCGCGCCGGCACAGCAGCCAGCCCGGCGAAACCGCCCGATCGTGTGATCCCGATACCCTGCCAGTTGGCGCAGTGATTCGACCGCTCGGTCCGGCAAAAATCACACTGACCACAATATAGATTCGGGTCGACGGCCACGCGATCGCCAAAGCGTAGGCCCGAGGTTACAGCCGGCCCGACCTCCACCACACGCCCTCCGAACTCATGCCCCGGGATGAGGGGAAAGCGGGACAGGTACTCGTTTTTGTAGATGTGCAGATCCGTGCCGCAAATCCCGGAGATCTCGACGGATACAACCACCTCGTCCGGTCCGCAGACGGGGTCATCAACAGCGGTGTACCGGGATTGCTCGGGGGCGGGGAAAAGGATGGCGTGCATAGGGTCAGGGTTATTTTACCGCGCCGAAGGTGAGTCCGCGTACCAGATGGCGCTGGCTTAACCATCCGATCACCAGGATGGGGGCGATAGCCAGCGTCGAGGCGGCGGAGAGCTTGGCCCAGAAGAGACCTTCCGGCGCAGAGAACGAGGCGATAAACGTGGTCAGCGGGGCGGCATCCGTAGTCGTGAGGTTCAGGCTCCAGAAGGCCTCGTTCCAGCAGAGAACGATTGAGAGCAACGACGCCGAAGCGACGCCCGGAAGCGCCAGGGGGAGGAGGATGTGGCGCAACTCCTCACGCGCGGAGGCGCCGTCGATTCGGGCGGCATCGAGGATATCCGTCGGGATATCTCGAAAAAAGCTATACAGGAGCCATATCAGGATGGGGAGATTCATGAGGGCATACATCCCGATAAGGCCGGCGTGGGTGTCGAGAAGCCGTGTCCAGTTAAACAACAAGTACATCGGGACCAGTACGCCGGCGGCCGGCAGCATGCGGGTCGAGATCATCCAGACAAGTAGGGTCCGCGTGTGGCGGGTCGGGAAAAACGCCAGTCGGTAGGCGGCCGGGATCCCCAGCAGTAGGGCCAGGGCCGTCCCGCCGAGGGACAGATAGACGCTGTTCGCGGCCGCATGTACGTATGGCGCGCGCTCGTGGACCGCGACGTAGTTTTCGAGCGTGGGTGAAAAGAACAGCGATGGGGCGGCGATGGCGTCGACCTCGGTCTTGAAGCTGGCGAGCACCATCCACCCGATCGGTAGGAAGAAGGTCAGCGCGATCGCCCAACCCAGGATGGTCGTCGCCAGGCGGCGTGGCAGGGAAGGGGTCATGACTCAGACATCGATCGAGCGCGACACCGTGCGCATGAAGAAAAAAGCGATCCCATTGGCTAGGAGGATGGCGATGACGCCGGCGGCCGAAGCGATGCCGACATCGTACTGCAGGAGGGCTTTGATGTAGATAAAAAACGCCAGGTTGGTCGTTGCAAGGCCCGGCCCGCCGCCGGTGGTGACGAGGATTTCGGCGAAGACCGTGAGGAGGAAGATCGCCTCTACCATCGCGACAATCCCAATGGCCCGGCGCAGATGGGGGAGCACCAGGTGGATGAACCGGTCGCGCCAGTCGGCGCCGTCCAGCAAGGCGGCTTCGCGAACGGAGGGGTCGATGGACTGCATCGCGGTGAGGAAGATGAGGAAGGCGAAGGGCGTCCACTGCCACGCTACAATGAGCACGATCGAAGCCATCGGCCAGTCGGTGAACCAGTCGACCGCCGGCATCCCCAGCCCCCGCGCTGCCGCCGCGAAGAGTCCGTTCACGGGGTGCATGAGGAGGTTCTTCCAGATCAGAGCGCCGACGGTCGGCATTACAAAAAAAGGCGCCACCACGAACAGGCGGGCCATCCGCCGGCCCGAGAACGGCTCATCAAATATGGCCGCGACGAGGAGGCCGGCGATGATCGAAATCACCAACACACTCCCAACCAGGACCACCGTGTTCGCGATCGACGCCCATAATGCGGGGTCGGAGACTAACGTCGCATAATTGGCCGCGCCGGCAAAACCCCGCAGCTGCGGCGTGAGCAGGTTGTACCGTTGAAAGGAAAACCAAAGCGTCATGGCCAGCGGCAGAACCATCCAGAGCGCGAGCGCGCCGACGGCCGGCGACAACAGCCGCCAATCCCCGGGCAGAACGCCGAGCCTGGTGCGAGGAGTCATGCCGGGTGGAGGTTTCACGGGATATAGCTGGCGTCCCGCATGGCACGTTCCACGATGCTCTGCGCCGTTTCGAGGGCTTCGTCCACGCGTTGTTGCCCGGAAAGCGCGGCCGCCACGACTTGCCCCACCTGCGCGCCAATGCCCTGGAACTCGGGTATACCCACATACTGGATCCCGACATACGGCACCGGATCGCGGGTTGGCCGGGTGGGATCGACAGACAAAATGGCCGTTTCGACGAACGGGGCGAACGGCGCCGCGGCCAGATACGCCGGATTGGCGTAAGTGGAACGCCGCGTGCCGGGGGGCGCAACCGTCCACCCGTCCGCTTCACCGACGAGGGTTATGTACTCCGCCGAGGTGGCCCATTGCACGAACTGGCGCGCGGCTTCGGCATTACGGCTGGAGGCCGGCACCGCCAGCGCCCAGGCCCACACCCAGCTTGTGCCGTTTTCGGTAACCTCCATCGGCGCGCGCGCGAAACCGATCCGGTCCGCTACCCGGCTGTCGTTCGGATTGTAGAGATGACCCGCGGCGGCGGTCGCGTCGATCCACATCGCACAGTTGCCGGCGGCAAATAAAGCGCGGTTTTCGTTGTGGCCGTTGGATGTCGCGCCGGGCGGACCGTAGGTGGCGAGGAGGTTGACATAAAACGAGAGGGCGGCATGCCACTCCGGCGACGTCAACTGGGGGTGCCAGCCCATGTCAAACCAGCGGCCGCCGAACGCATTAACGAGCGTGCTCAGGTAGGCCATGTTCTCGCCCCACCCCGGCTTGCCCCGGAGGCAGATGCCATACACGCCGTTTTCGGGATTGTGCAGACGCCGTGCGAAATCCGCGATCTGGGTATAGGTGGGGGCCTCGGGCATGGTCAGGCCGGCCTGTTCGAAGAGGTCCGTCCGGTAATACGTGAAGCTGCTCTCGGCATAAAACGGCACCGCGTACAGGGTATCGCCCAGCGACAGACTCTGGCGGACGGAAGGGAGCAGATCGTCGTAGCCGTACTCAGGGCCGAGGTCATGCAGCGGTTGCAGCCATCCCTGCCTGGCCCAGATCGGGGTTTCGTAGGAGCCGATGGTGACGACATCGAACTGGCCGCCACCGGTCGCGATATCGGTCGTGACACGTTGTCGCAGGACGTTTTCTTCCAGCACGACCCAGTTGATCGTGATGCCCGTCGCCGCTTCAAATGGAGGGGAGAGCCGCTGCATGATGATCATGTCGGCATTATTAACGGTCGCCACGGTAATGGAGGGCGCGTGTGGGCTACAGCCGGCCGAAAATGCGAATGCCATCAACAAGAGGCCGGCGAGGCAGAAGCGACGGGGCAGTTCCATGCGGTCAACTACGAGGTGGGAATCCAGAAGACAGGCCAACGAAGAACGACGTCCAGGATTATAGCGCGCCCCGGGGGGCAAGTCAAACGCCTCGTGTGGCTGATCGCTCGTATCCGGCTTGTCCGGATCTTCATCTGTTCGATAATAGCGATAGAACGTTTTCAATGATATACTAGTTAACGCTGTTAATCGCTCGTACTGACTATTAGAGGACCTCGTATGTTCGACTTCATCACCGAAGACCACCGGCTGATCCAACAGACGGCGCGCGAATTTGCCGAGCAAGCGATAGCTCCCATCGCGGCGCATCACGACGAGACGGCGACGTTTCCGGCGGAGACGATTCGGGAGTTGGGGCGGTTGGGATTTATGGGGATCGAGATTCCCGAAGCCTACGGCGGCGCCGGCATGGACACCCTGGCCTACATCCTGGCGCTTTCGGAAATCAGCCGGGCCGATGCGAGCCACGGGACGATTATGTCGGTCAATAATTCCCTTTTTGGCCACACGTTGCTGCAGGCTGGCACCGAGGCACAGAAGCAGAAATACCTGGCGCCGGTGGCGGCCGGCGAAAAAATCGGGGCCTACAGCCTCACGGAGCCCTCGAGCGGCAGCGACGCCAGCCGGATGCGGAGCCGCGCCGTGCGAAGCGCTTCGGGCACGCACTATGTGATCAACGGGAATAAGTCCTGGGTGACCTCGGGTCCCGTGGCGGACACGGTGCTGCTGTTCACCATGACCGATCCTGAAAAAGGGTATAAAGGAATCACGGCGTTTATCATCGACACGGATCGACCGGGATTCCACCGGGGCAAACCCGAGCACAAGATGGGGATCCGGGCGAGCGTGACGAGTGAACTGCATTTCGACGGGTACGAGTGCCCGGTCGAGAACCGTATCGGGGCGGAGGGGGAAGGATTCAAGATCGCGATGAATGTTCTGGATACCGGTCGCATTGGCATTGCCGCGCAGGCGCTGGGGATTGCGGAGGCGGCGTTTGCGGCCAGTGTGGCGTACGCCGGCGAACGCGAGGCCTTCGGTCAGAAGATCGGCCAGTTCGAGATGATCCAGCAGAAACTGGCCGACATGAAGGTGCGGATCGAAGCGAGCCGGCTGCTCATCTACCAGGCGGCGCTCGCCAAAATGAAGGCCCTTAAAAACGGCGGACGGTATACCCTCGAAGCCAGCATGGCCAAGTTGTATGCCAGCGAGACGGCGATGTGGGTGACCACCGAGGCCATCCAGGTCCACGGCGGCGTCGGGTATAGCAAGGAACTGCCCCTGGAACGGTATTTCCGGGATGCGAAGATCACGGAGATCTACGAAGGGACCAGTGAGATCCAGCGCCTGGTGATCGCCCGACAGGTGAGCGGACTGCGGTGATCGTTCGGGGTCAGTCCGACGCCGCGATGGCTTCAAGCACGAGGAGGGCATCGCGCTGTGAGATGAGGCCGTCGCCGGATCGGTCGTAATCTCGTTGGTATGGACCGGGTGCACCACCACCTGCATCCAGTGCCCGTAGGATGGGCGCTGCATCGAAGGCCGAAAGCCGGCCATCGCCGGAGGCGTCGCCGGCCACGGGGGCCGCGCCCACGAACTGATCGGCGCCAGGGTCTGCTCCGACGGGTGGGCGGGGCTGGTGGTCGATATCTTCCCCAATGGATTCCGATTCTGATAGCGGCATGGCCCTGCCTCGCAGCACTGAAGCGGCGCCGATTCGCCAGCCGGCGAGGACGTCCGTGGTGTCGAGCCCGTGGGAGGCGCCCGGCTCAAGGGTCCAGGAGGAGTGATCCGTCTGCAGCCTCGCTTGCCAGCCCGTGAGATCCGATGTGCGGAGCACCTCATCACCCGACGAATTGAGGAGCCGGAGGTAAAACGTCTGGTAATCACTTGAGGCCGAGCTCCGGCCCCAGAAAACATTGCCGTCCCCCTGGTTGGACCGGGCCAGAGCCAGCGTGCGGTGGTTTTCAAACGCGAGATCGCGCCCGGTGAGGTCCTGGAATTTCAGGTTGGCGATAAACAGATTGTTGAGGTAGCGGTTGCCGGCCGCGTCGCCTCGGTCGTCGGCCCGAATGCGCATTCCGCCGCCTTCGTTGGCCATCATGGTGTTGTGGAGGATGGTATTTCGGTCGCTCGCGTGGATAAGCAGGCCGTAGCCAAAAAACGAGGGCCGGGCGTACCGCGCGCCGGTCATCACGTTGTTGCGGACGAAGTTGTTGTTGCTCTGGTACTCGATAAACAGGTTGACACCGTAGTTGCCGTGAAAGCGACTGTTTTCGACGATGTTATCGGTATTGTACATATCCAGCCAGAGCCCCGGGCCGGCGTTATCCGAAAAGTCCAGTTCGCGGAATACCGAGCGCGTCGCATAGAGCCACTTTCCGCCGCCCGATTCCCAGAACGGGGCATACCCCTTCCAGTTGTTGAAGCGGGAGATGCTGCGCTCGACGACGCAGCGGTCGCACCGCTCGCCTCGTATCCCGCTCATGCCGTTGTAATAGGCCTCGACTTCGGTCAGACGGTGGCCCTCGCCCGAAACCAGCACGCCGGCGCCGTTCGTCCATCGCACCGTTACCCGCTCCGCGACCGACCCCTCGCCGCCGATACACACGGCGCCCTGCTGGGCCTCGTTGGCGACGTGTTCGAAGGTCAGGCCGACGAGATGAAAATAGCCGAGCGATTCGCTCGCGAGACAGCTGATTTCGTTGGGAGACGTCCGAAAAAGATGGGGGAGCCGGCTTGTTTCCCAGGCGCGGGTAGAGGGATCGACCCCGGCCGGCAGGCGCACATAAAGGGTAGTGGGGGCATCGGGTGAGCCTTCGAGGAAGAAGGTGCTGTCGCGGAGGTCGGCGCGGCGATACACGGGGTGCAGGACGCGCCCATCGAGGATGATCAGATCGCGCCGGCGCGCGTCGTCGTCTTGCGGCACCCCGTCGTGGACGCGGCGGGTCCACAGGGGCGGG
>JBGSPJ010000700.1:0-2866 GCA_041738655.1 Rhodothermales bacterium
ACGCTGGCGATCGTGGACGAGGTGCTGCTGGGCGCGTTTGTGCGGGCGCAGGGCGAGGGGCCGCGGATCGAGTTTATCGCGCTCGGCGCCGGCGCGGGCAAGCCGTTTCTCACCCGCCCGGTACAACTCCCGGAACTGCGCGAGGTGATGGCGGCATGGAAGGCCAGCCTGCCGCTGGTGTAAGGCGTCACTCCGGGGTCTGGAAAAACGCAAACACCTTTTCGCCGGTCTTCTGCCCTATCACGCCGGCGAGCTCGTCGAAGGAGGCTTCCTTGACCCGTTTCACCGATCCAAACGTCTTGAGTAGCTTGCGGGCCGTCTTTTCGCCGACGCCGGGGATCTCGTGGAGGGCGGAATGGAGCGTGCTGGTGGTCCGCTGCTTGCGCTGGAACGTGACGGCGAACCGGTGCGCCTCGTTGCGGATCCGCTGGAGGAGTTGGAGCGAGGCGCTCGTGCGGGGAATCATCACACTCTCCTGATCCCCGGGGAAAAAGACCTCTTCGAGCCGTTTCGCGAGGCCGACGACCGTGAACTTCCCGTAGACATCCACCTCCTTGAGCGCCTGCGCTGCGCTGGAAAGCTGCCCCTTGCCGCCGTCGATCACCACGAGGTCTGGCCAGGGCCCGTTTTCCTCGAGCAGTTTCGCGTAGCGGCGTGAGATCACCTCGTGCATGGACGCAAAGTCGTCCGGCTTGCCCTCGGCGCTGCGGATCTTGAACGTGCGGTAGGCGCTTTTTTTGGGCTTGCCATCCTCGAACACGACACACGACGCCACCGTGCCGGTGCCGCCGAGGTGCGAGATGTCGAAACACTCGATGTGGCGCGGGAGGGCGCTCATGTGGAGGTCGCGCTGGAGCGTTTTTACGGCGTGCGGGATGCGGCCTTCCTCCTGCTGGGCTTTCTGGAGCTTGTATTCGTCGAGCAGCAACTGGGCATTCGACTCCACCATCCGGTTCAGGCCGGCCTTGTCGCCGCGCTCCGGCGCCTTGATGGGCACCTTTTTGCCGCGGTTCTCCTGGAGGAGCGCTTCGAGGGGCTCGATGTCGGTGGGGAGGACGGAGACGAGCACCTCTTCGGGGAAGAAGGTCGATTCCGTGTAGTAATGCTCGAGGAAGGCCTGCATGAGCTCCTCGTCCGTCCGGTCCTCGATCTGCCGCAGGTACTTGTGCTGCCGGCCGACGACCGTGCCCTCGCGCACCTTGAAGAGCACCCCGCAGGCCGTGTTGATCTCGCGGTCGACGGCGAGGGCGAAGACGTCGCGGTCGACGAAGTCCTGGCTGACCATCCGTTGCTTCTCCGAGTACTTTTTGAGGGCGACGGCCTGGTCGCGCAGCGCGGCGGCGTCCTCGAACCGCATCAAACCAGCCAGGCGCTGCATCTCATCTTCCAGCAGCCGGATGAGTTCTCGGGTATGGCCGTTGAGGAGTTTTTCGATCTGATGGATGGTCTGGGTGTAGGCTTCCGGCGTTTGCTCGCCGACACACGGCCCGAGGCATTTTTTGATGTGATACTGGAGGCAGACCTGGTACTTGCCGGCGGCGATGGGCTCCGGGGCGAGGTGGAGGCTGCAGGTGCGGATCTTGAACAGGCTCCGGATGGTGCTCAGCATCAGGTGCATGTTCTTGACGTCGGTATACGGGCCGAAGTACCTGGAACCGTCCCGTTGCACGCGGCGTGTGGGGAAGACGCGCGGGAACGGCTCGTTCTTGATGCAGATGAACGGGTAGGTCTTGTCGTCGCGCAGGTTGATGTTGTAGCGCGGCTTGAGCTTTTTGATGAGGTTATTTTCGAGGATCAGCGCCTCGGCCTCGGTGTCCGTGACGATGATCTCGATGTCCGCTATCTTGCGGATCATGATGTCGAGCCGGCCCTCGCGCGGGCGGCTTTCCTGAAAATAGGAGCGGACGCGGCTGCGAAGGCTTTTGGCCTTGCCGACATACAGCACCTGACCGCCGGCATCCTTATGCTGGTAGACGCCGGGCCGCGCCGGCAGGTTGGCCAGCTTTTCTGCTAACAGGGTATTTTCCGTCGGCTTCACGGGTCGCGGATGGGGTTTATGCGAGCGTCCGATTCTTGCCTCTTCAACGTCCCGAAACCGCTACGTTCCATCGCGGCGGCGGCTGTTTTTACGGTGTTGCTGGCGTCCTGCGACGGGCCGGCGCCCACGCGCGAGGCGGTCGGCTTTCCGGTGCTGGGGTATTACGCCTGGTGGATGGCCCCGCAGACGGATCGTCTGGACCTGTCGCTGATCGACACCCTGTTCTTTTTCGATATCGAGGTGGATTCCACCGGCGCCCTCGCCGAAACCCGTGGCTGGCCGGAGGCGTGGGCGGCGCTGATCGATCGCACCCGCGCCGGCTCGACCCGCGTGGTTCCGGTGGTCACCCTGCCCGATGAGGCCTCGTTCAGCGCGCTCTTCCAGGATCAGGAAGCCGTCGGTCGGTTGCGCGAAACGCTGGTCGGCCTCGCGCTTGATCCGGCGAGTGATGGGTTGCACATCGACTTCGAGGTCTTCGATCCTGTGCCGGCCGGCGTCCGCGAGTCGTTTACGGCGCTGGTCGCCGGGGTGTCCGCCGAGGTGCGTAGACAGCGTCCTGGCGCCGCGGTGTCCATCTTTCTGCCGGCGTTCGACCATCCGGAGGTGTTCGACGAGACGGCTCTGGCGGCGGCGGCGGACTTTGTAGTCGTGCAGGGGTACGATATCCACTGGCGGGATGCGCCCCGCGCCGGCCCGATCGCGCCGCTGCGGGGCTGGGGTGGGGAGAACTGGGAAGGTATTCTCGCCCGGTACGACGCACTGGGCATTCCGCGCGAGCGGCTGTTTTTTGCCGTCCCCTATTACGGGTTCGAGTGGCCGACGGCGTCC
>JBGSPJ010000711.1:0-3881 GCA_041738655.1 Rhodothermales bacterium
CGCCGCCGCCGGCCCAGATCGAGTCGCCTCCCGTGCAGGTCGTCCCGCCGCCGCCGGCCGCTACTTCATCGATGCCGGAGTGGATGGGCTCCATTGACCGCTCCGCCCGGGGTTGGACGTGGGTGATCGGCTCGAAAACGACCGTGGAGGAAGCCGAAGTCGTTGGCAATGAATACCTCGATATGTACCAGCAGGGCCTGAAGGTCGACATCCTTTCCGCCAAGGCGAATGGCGTCACACGATACCGCATCGCCATCGGCCAGTATTCCTCGCGCAACCTCGCGCAGATCGACCGCGAACGCCTCGGCAGCCTGCTCCCGTCGGACGCCTGGCTGCTGCAGATCGAGCCGGGAATGTGATGGGGGTTTAAGGGTTTTGGTTCAAGGTTTAAGGGATTTCACCTTAAACCTTAAACCTTGAACCCTTCAAAACCCTTCTTCCCCAAGCATCTCCGCGATCTGGCGGTAGAGGGCGAAGGCGTCGAACCCGTTGCGAGAAGGGAACTGGATGCCGAGTTGCTGGGCGTGGTCGGCGTCGAGGACGCCGAGGGGTTCGCCCCAGCGGGCGCTTTCGACCGAGACGAAGCCGTCGTTGATGCCCTCGCGGCTGTGGAGGATGGCGTTTAGCGGGCGGAGGAAGGGGCTGATACCGATGCCGGTGCCTTTGCCGGCCCGGGCGGCGAACGACCAGTAGCGCACGTCCGGGGCGTCGGGGACGGTGCGGTTAAACGTGTTGCGCATGTACGCCGGCGTGAGGTCGGCCACGGTGGTCATGAAGTCGGCATCGACCTCGCGCATCGTGTTGGTCCCCAGCCAGTTGGCCAGATCGGCCAGCCAGATTCGGAGGCGATCCGGCTGGTCCAGCAAAAAGCTCGCGATCGCCGAGCCGTGGTGCGGCGTGGCGACCGTTACGAGTGAGGCGACGCGATCGTGATACCCTTCCCGGCTGATGAGGTAGCGGGCGTCGAGCCCTCCCATCGAATGGGCGATCAGGTTGACCTTTTCGGCGCCGGTATGCGCCAGAATGTGCTGCAGCCGCTCCTTCCAGATCGCGGCGCGGACTGGCACCGGATTGTAGGGCGGGACGTTCGGCGCAAATGCCCAGATGCCGCGGGCGCGGAGGTCCATCGCAAAATCGTACAGATGCCCGTTGCGGCGGAGCGCGGCCACCATCCCGAAGCCGTGCATCATGACGACCGGGTAGCGGAGTTTGATGAGCGGTGGCTCGGGGAACGGTTCGAGGCCGAGCAGGCGCTGGAGGGTGGTTTCGACCATCGGAGTTCCGATTCGGGTAATCTGCATATACGTTAGCCGGCACCCGGCAAGAAGCTGAACGGAAGCCCCAGGATCAGCGTCTCGGCCAGAGCCAGCGCGAGTGCGGTGAGGAACGGGGCCTGGAGGTTGTCGTTAAGGGGACCGGGCAGCAGTTCGAGGGCGCCCGCAAGGAGCGCCGCCACAGGCCCGAGCCACAGGGTGGGCGTTGGGAATAATAGCCCCACGCCGCTTCCTATCGCCATGAATCCGAGGGTACCCTCGATCGTCCTGGGGCCATTTCCCCAGCGATGCCGGCCAAAGCGCCGGCCTATCAACGCGGCGGCGGCGTCGCCGGCCATAAACACCGTCAGCGCCAACGAGGCGAGGCGGGCCGGAAAACAGACGAGCAGCAGAAACGCCGAAATCAGTACCCAGGTGGCTCCACTCAGCCGGATCTGGCCGGCCGGCGGTTTTTCTTCCGCCCTCATCATCCAGCCGAGTACGCGATCGATCCACCTCCGCACCGTCGCGGAGTGGGCTCGGGCGATCTCGGTCGCGAGGGCGACCGCTGTCAGGCCGGCGAGGATCGTCAGCGCCGGACGCCGCTCCAGGAAGAGCATGCCGAGCGGCAATGCCATCGCAAGCAGATGGATCGCCTTGCGGCCGAGCTCGGACCGGTATGAAATGGGAGTGTTGATCATCTGGGCCGGCATGTATGTTTTTGGGCCGGCATGAATCGGGTTTGCGAGAGCCCGCACGATAACCGTTAACCCCTACCGAACGTTTCGCATGCCCCTGTTTCCTCCGCTTCAGAACGACTTGCTCCTCCGGGCCGCGCGCCAGCAGCCCACCCCGCGCGCTCCCGTGTGGATCATGCGCCAGGCCGGCCGCTACCTGCCCGAATACCGCGCCTTACGGTCGGAGGACGCCTTTTTTTCCCTCGTTCGATCCCCTGAACTGGCCACCGTGGTCACCCTCCAGCCCATCGAGCGCTTTCCATTGGATGCGGCCATCATCTTCTCGGACATCCTGGTCATTCCCCAGGCCATGGGGATGACGGTGGAGATGGTGAAGGGGCAGGGACCGGTGTTTTCGCAGCCGCTGGCGTCGCCGGCCGACGCCTCCCGGCTCCAGATGCCGGCGCTGCAGGGGGCGCTCGACTATGTCTTCGAGGCGCTCACGCTGACGCGCCACCGCCTCGCCGGCCGCGTTCCGCTCATCGGGTTCTGCGGCGCGCCGTGGACCCTCATGGCCTATATGGTCGAGGGCGCGGGCAGCAAGACGTTTTCCCGTGCGAAATCCTGGCTCTATCGGCACCCCGAGGCCAGCCATGCGCTGCTGCGGGACATCACCGACCTGCTCATCGAATACCTCGCGCTCCAGATCGAGGCCGGCGCCCAGCTCGTCCAGGTCTTCGATACCTGGGCCGGCCTGCTCAGCCCCGATGGCTTCGACCGATTCTGCCTGCCGTACCTCACCCGCCTTGTGGACGGCCTCAAGGCCCGCCATCCGGGCGTGCCGGTGACGGTCTTCGCCCGAGGCGCGAACCACGGCCTCGAGGCGCTCGCGGAGACGGCGTACGACGTGATCGGGCTGGACTGGACGATCGATCCGCGCGAGGCGCGCCGGCGTGTGGCTGGCCGGGCCGCCCTCCAGGGCAATCTGGATCCATGCGCCCTGTATGCGTCCCCCGAAACGATTCGCGCGGAAGTGAAGGCGATGCTCCAGGCCTTCGGCCCCGGAGGCCATATCGCCAACCTGGGGCACGGGATGCATCCTGATCACGACCCGGTACACGCCGGCGTCTTTATCGAGGCCGTGCAGGAGTACTCCGCCCGGTTTTCGGCCTCACTTCAGGAGGAGTAGCTTGCGGCTGGTGGTAAAATCGCCGGCGCGCAGACGATAGACGTACACGCCGCCCGGCAGCCCGCCGGCTTCAAACACGATCCGGTGGCTGCCCGCCGGCCGCGTTGCATCAATCAGGGTGTCGACCCGCTGACCGAGCAGGTTGAAAATTTCCAGCACCACATGCGACGCCTCGGGCAGCGCGAAGGTGATGGTGGTGGAGGGGTTAAACGGATTCGGGTAGTTGGGCTCCAGCGCAAAGGCGGCCGGCCGCGCGTCGGGCGCCATCGTGATTACCACCTGCGCCTCGCCCCGGCCGCCCCGCCCGTCGCTGACGACGTACGTGAACCTATCCTCGCCGGCAAACGTGAGCCCCGGGGTGTACACCGCCCGGCCGGCGGATGTCAGCGCCACGGCGCCGAACGCGCCCTGCGTGACAGAAGCCACCACGAGCGAATCTCCGTCGTCGTCCCGGTCGTTCGCGAGCAGGTCGATCTCGATCCGCTCGACAAACGCGAGGCGCGCCGCGTCGTCCGCTGCCTTCGGGGCGGCGTTGTTCGATGGGGATAGGAGGAAGGCCCGCTTGCGCCCGTTATACAACCCGTATCCGACGATCTGGGCCGCGTTGTTGATGCCGAGGGCCTCGACAAGCGTCCAGCCGGACGCCGCGTCGATGAAGTCGTTCAAGTCCACCTGCACCCCATTGCGCCACAGGAACGCCCGGTTTTCGTTGGCGACCGCCACCGCGGGCGATCCGCCTGCCTCCGCGCCGCGTTTGCCGAG
>JBGSPJ010000015.1:0-2083 GCA_041738655.1 Rhodothermales bacterium
CGACGCCGGCAGCGCTTGTCGCGGCCCTCATTATCAATTCCCCAGCACCACCCGCTGTCCGGTCCGGGCGGACTCCCGCGCGGCGTCGAGGATTCGGGTGACGAGGAGGTTGTTTTCCAGGGAAGACAGATCGTGCGATTCGAGCGTCAGTTCGCCCCGAACGACGGCGGCGAGGAGCGAAAGCGGGTCGCGCCGCGCCGGCGCGAGGTCGGCCAGTTCCATCTCTTCCGTGGTCTTTCCATCCTTCTGGAGGAGCGCCTGGCCGGCGTGGGGCGTCAGCATCTGGCCTGTCTCGCCGTACACCTCCATATCCTTCCGGTTCACCGGCAGCGGCCAGTTCCACGACGCCTGGATGACCCCGACGGCCCCGTCGTACTCGACGAGGATGTTGGCCTCGTCGTCTACGCCGGCATACACCGGGTTGTCGGTTTTGAACTGCTGCAGGGTTGCGAAGACCGACTTCGGCACTTCGCCATTCAGCAGCCAGGTGAGCAGGTTCGCGCCGTAACAGCCGAAGTCCGTCAGCGCCCCGCCGCCGTTCTGGATGGGGTCCACCAGCCATTCGAGGAACTCTGGGCCGACGCCCATCTCTTGCGGACCGCGGTGGCCGTCGTGGATGACGACCTTGCGGATCCGCCCGATTTCGCCGGCGTCGACCCGTTCCTTGATGGCGTTGTTGCTCCGGTACCACGTCGTTTCATAGTTGACGAGCACCTCGATCCCGCCGGCCTCCGCCGCCCGCGCCATCGCCTCGGCGTGGGCCATGTTGACGGCCAGCGGCTTCTCCATCATCACATCGATCCCATATTTCGCGCACAGCTCCACCACGGCGAGGTGGTCGAACGTCGTCGTAAACACCGTCACCGCCTCCGGTTTGGTGTCGACGAGCATCCGCTCCAGGTCCGTGTAAAACAGCGCCGGGTCGATGGCATACCGGTCGGCGTATTTCCCGTGGAGTGAGGCGTTGGCGTCATACACCCCGACGATGGCGATGTCGTCGCGCGTCCGGAATTCGTTCAAGAACCCGCCCACGTGGCCGTGGACGAGCCCGACGATGCCGATACGCAACGGCTCGGCCGGCAGGGCGAGAGCAAGGAGAAGGAGAACGTTGAGCATGGGGATTGGAATGGCTAAAGGTGACTGTCGATGATCAATAATCGATTGTCAATGATCGATAATCGATCATCAACCATCAATAATCCCCGCTTCTATACCCCCATACTCTCACACCCCCATACTCATTCAAGCTCGCCCGAGCATCCCGCGGTAGATGTCCAGGTTGGCTTTGAGGGCTTCGAGGGGCGGGAAGGCGGCCTGTTCGTATTCGATGATGTAGAACTCGGTGCCGGCGACGCCCTGATAGAGGGGGACGATCTGGCTCCAGTCCAACTCATCGGCGCCGAGGAAGGCATCCGGGTTGGCCTTCGAGAACGGCTTTACGTGGGTGGTGATCGTGCGGCCGGCGTTGCGCTTCAGCAACTCGATCACATCGACGCCTTCCACGTGCGAGGCATTACCGGTATCCAGCTGGAGGATGACGTCGCTGTCGGTGTTGTCGGCGAAGATATTCCAGGCGTATTCGCCCTCGAGCCGGTTGAAGATCTCGGCGTGGTTGTGAAAGCCGGTGCGCAGACCGTGGGGGCGGAGGTTAGCGGCGATGCGGTTGTACCGCTCGCAGGTGCGCAGCAGCGCGTCCTTACTGGCGTAGGCATCCTCGCTCATTGAACGCACGATCAGGTTGCTGTTACCGAGCGCGAGGTTGAAGTCGATCGTCTTCTGCAACTCGTCGCCTTCCATCGTTTCTATGTAGATATGCGTCCCGCACGCCTGGAGGCCGTTGTCGTCCAGCAGTTTACGCCATTCCGCGGCGCTGAGGCCGTGGTAGTCGGCGAACTCGACGGCCTGATACCCCATGCCGGCGACCGCCGCAATGGTGCCTGGCACGTCTTTGTCCAGCAACTCGCGGACGCAGTACAGCTGGGTGCCGATCGGGATCACGCGCGTTTCGCCGAACACCTGCGCGGCAGCCGTGGCGGCCGGCGGGGTGGCGGTTTCACTCTGGCATCCGGCCAGGCCCGGCAGC
>JBGSPJ010000040.1:0-2986 GCA_041738655.1 Rhodothermales bacterium
GCCGGAGCTGATGAGCCGCGTTCTCCGGATCGAACACACGGTCGAGCCGCGCCTTTTCGGCCTCGGCCTGGCGCTGACGCTCCCGGTTCAGATGCAGCGCAAGCCGCGCCTGCTCCTTCTGCCGGCGCGCCTGTTCGAGATCGGTCATGGCGGTGGTGATTAGTATGGGTGGATCGATCTAGTCATCGCGTTTCTTGTCATCCCGACCTATTTGTCATCGCCTGTTTTGTCACCTCGCACTTGAGGTGGGAGCCTGCAGGATTGCAACGTGTCTTGTCTTCCCGCACTTGATGCGGGATCCAGCAGGATTGCAACGTGTCTTGTCTTCCCGCACTTGATGCGGGATCCAGCAGGATTGCAACGTGTCTTGTCTTCCCGCACTTGATGCGGGATCCAGCAGGATTGCAACGTGTCTTGTCTTCCCACACTTGATGCGGGATCCAGCAGGATTGCAATTCGGCTGGATCCCCGATCGGGGTCGGGCATGACAAAACAAATGGCCGGGATGACAAAACAAATGGCCGGGATGGCACAAAAAATGGCGGGAATGACATATCAAGCCTCAGGCAACATCTCCGACGCATGCACCGCGACGAGGACCGGCACCTGGTAGAGGATGTAGGCCATTTCGGCGGCGCTGATGGCGGTATTCCAGGGGATCTGGATATCCTCGGCGTGTTGCTGGTCCATGCCGGGCGGCGGGGTGCCGGTGGGCGGTACGAGGGTGACGGCCGGCGGGGGAAGCGGCTGCAGGAATTCGCCGGGCAGGACGCCGACATCGGTCCACGACAGGTCGCTCCAGGTATTTTTGGTCCCACCCGGCGCGCCGTCCTGGTCGACATCCAGCCCGAACCGGGGTTCGCCGGGGCGCTCCTTGATGACAAAGAACCAGCCCGGATCGTCGGGCAGTTCGTCGGATTCGCCCTTCGCCTCGATGGCTGTCAGGTCGAAGCCGAAGAAGTAGATGTCGGGATCCACCTTGGCCTCGTAGAGCGGCGTGCGGATCTTGGAATCGGGTGGATTGGCCTCTTCGGCCGGCGTGATCGCCACCAGTCCGCGCGGCTTCGTCTTGTCCGGCGTCCCATCCGTCTTGAGCACCCACTCGGCCCGGTGGGCGTAGATGACGGCGGTCGGATATTTCTTGAGCAGCTCGCCGCGGATGACGAGGACGAGTTCTTCCTCGTTTTCGCCGGGCTTTTCGCGGTGGTCGTGGTCGCCGAGGTCGGAGAACTTCGACCAGAGGTGGATCGGCGGGATGTCGCGCAGCTCCTCCTTGAGCGTCTCGGCGTCGGTGCCGGAGCGGTCGAGGTAGGAGCTGACGTCCCAGAATTGCCGGAAGTAGCTGCCGCGTTGATCCGTAGGGTACTCGCGCCAGAGCAGCTCGCGGCCGAATTCGTGATTCAGGCCGACCATGTAGGATTCGATAAACCGCTGGTTGGTCTCGAGCAGCGAGATGCTGTTTTCCTCGACGTACTGGATGTTGGGGAGGAACAGCTCGGCGGAGAGGTCCACCAGCGGCTTGTACATCGGCGTGTCGAACTCGGGGTACGCCATCGCCTCGACAAACGTCTCGCTGAGCCGGCGCCGGATCCGCTCCGGGATGTGGATGCGGATGAGGGTGCGCCGGGGGATGGTGGTCGCGGGGTTGATGGTCGTAAAGGTCTGCGCCGACAAGGCCGGCAGGTCCATCACCACCGGCGCCGGCAGGGCCGAAACTGCACCGCTGGCCTGGATGAGCGTAAACGCGTCCGTCAGCCCCTGTTTGAACCGCACCCCCTCGGGGCTGTCGGTCCCGCCCGAAGCCGGCTGGAAGGGGGCGCCGACGGGGGTGAGGACGAAGTTGGGGACGTTCGGCAGCCGGTCGATAGCCTCGGGCGTCAGCTGGTCCTCGCGGATGGCGTCGGCCGTCTCCTGCTGCTCGCGGACGCGCCCGGTGCGCTGGAAGAGCCACAAGAGTCCGAGGGCGACGGCCAGCGCGATGCCGGCGAGCGATCCGAGTCCGGGGGTGATGCTGCCCAGTTCGGGGCCGACGAACACGACAAGCAGGAGCAGGATGAGGAGCGCGATAATGAGGATCAGCGTCCGCAGCCAGGGCGCGGCGCGGAGCCAGTCGAACAGGAAATCCGGCAACCCGGTGGGCTCGGCGGCGTCGGCGATTTCGTCGACGGTGGTCAGGACCGGCGGGGTGATCTTCGGAGGGGCGGGGTGGATTTCGCCGGCGTTGATGCGGGACACCATCGCCATCCCCCCACCCACCGACGCGAGGTCGAGCTTCTTCGCGACGCGCGACCCGGGCCGGGCGATGCGGCGCATCGGGGAGGCGACGGCGGCGCGGGGCACGGGGCTGGCCTTCTGGACAAAAAAGCGGGTTTTCCCATCCACCAGCACGCGCCGGTCGAGCGGAGCCGTGAGGGCAAAAAACTGGTCGGGCTGCGCGTCTTTTAGCGGCTGGAGGTGGCTATCGTACCACACCCACGACGTCTGCACCGCCAGCTGGGCCCACTTGATCTGCTGGTTCGCGCGGAGCACATCGCCCACCTGTTTCCAGGCGGCCTCCATGTACGTCTCCTGGTTTTGCTGGACGACCTTGGTGCCAAAGCCGGCGGCCGTGCGGAAGCGCGGGTCGAGGTTGAGTTCGTGGATCCAGTTGCGATCCTGCGGCAATGGGTTGCCCTCGGGGTCCGTCATCAGGCGCTGCGTCAGGGCATGCCAGCGGCCGTAGAGCGGGGCCGTGATGAGCGGATCCGGGTTGGTGCGAATGGCCTCGGGCAGGTCGGTCGCGGCCGCGTTGGCCGCATCCGCGGCCTGCCGGGCGTAGTCGTCGGTGAGGTTGATAAAGGCGGCGAGCCGGCGCTGGAAGATGTGCGGGTAGGGCGCGTCCCAGTTTTCGTATTTCTGGACATCGGCCAGGTCTTCGTCGCCGAGTGTCGCCTCGGGGATCTGGAGGGCGCCGCCGAGTTTGAGGATGCCGCCGAGCGCGGCGTCG
>JBGSPJ010000081.1:0-4492 GCA_041738655.1 Rhodothermales bacterium
TGGCGACGGCCAGGAGGCCGGCGGCCGGCGAAGCCGCGAACCCCGCCGCGATGCCTACGAACAGTAGTAACCCCGCGAAGATCGCCGCGTTGCGACGGGACACCCGCCCGGATGGGATGGGGCGCTCCGGCCGTTCGACGGCGTCGAGGCCGGCATCGAAGACGTCGTTAAACGCCACCCCTCCCCCGTACAGGCCCGTCGTGGCCAGGAGCAGCCATCCCAGGGTGTCGGCCTGGACATGCACCGCCGCGATCCCTCCCGTCACCGCGAAGCCGGCCAGCACATCCGCCCAGGCGGTTACGATGTTGGCCGGGCGGGCGAGCTGGAGGTAGGAACGCATGAGATTGGCGAATAGCGAGGAGCGAATAGTGAATAGTGATTGGAATGGGGGCAGTGAATAGTGATTAGCGTATAGCGATGGGGCGTACGGTAGATGTCGTGTAATTCCTCCCCAATCTCAGACCCCAGTCGCTATTCACTATTCACTATTCGCTTATCTAATGATCAGGTTTTCTTTTTCGGCGATGACCTCGTCGACCGTGGGGGTTTGGCCGCCACGGAGGACGCTGTTGCCGTAGTGGAGCTGGCGTTGGTCGATGGCGGGGGGATTGAGCCAGTCGGACTCCTTGATCTGGCCGCTCTGGCCGTAGGCGTCGAGGGCGTTCTGGTAGCAGACTTTGCGGATGTCGCCGGCGGGGATGCCACGCATGCGCATGAGATTCGCGGTTTTAGGGACGGCGAGCGGGTCGCTCTTGCCCCAGTCGGCCGCGCTGTCTACGAAGATCCGCTCGGTGCCGTATTTCTTCACGATCTCGACCATCCGCTCGTTGCCCATCTTGGTCTGCGGATAGAGCGTGAAGGCGGCCCAGAAGCCGCGGTCCAGCACTTCGCGGACGGTTTCTTCGTTGTTGTGGTCGATGACGACGCGCGCGGGGTCGAGGCCGTGTTCGATGCAGCGGTCCATGCTGCGGCTGGTGCCCACTTTTTTGTTGCGGTGCGGGGTGTGGATCATGACAAGCATATCCAGCTCGCGGGCCATGTCGAGCTGCTTCCGGAAGTAGCGGTCCTCGAGGTCGGACATATCGTCGTACCCGATCTCACCGATGGCAACGACGCCCTCCTTGCAGGCATAGAGGGGGAGGATTTCCATGACCTCGTCCGCGAGGCGTTCGTTGTTGGCCTCTTTCGAGTTCAGCCCGATGGCGCAGTAGTGTCGGATGCCGAACTGGGCGGCGCGAAACCGTTCCCAGCCGACGAGCATGCTGAAGTAGTCTTGGAAAGACGCCGCGGTGGTGCGGGGCTGACCGAACCAGAAGGCCGGCTCGATGATGGCCACGACGCCGGCGGCGCGCATGGCCTCGTAGTCGTCGGTCGTCCGGGAAACCGCGTGGATGTGGGGGTCGAGGTAGATGGGGTTGGGTGCCATGATCACGGTGTGGTGTTAAGTAGAGACGCCATACATGGCGTCTCTAGGTTGGCATATAGGCCGAGTAAGGTTTGGAGGCGCCATACATGGCGTCTCTAGGTTGGCATATAGGCCGAGTATGGTTTGAGACGCCATGTAAGGTTTGGAGTTTGGAGACGCCATGTATGGCGTCTTTAACGCGCGGGGGGGAGGGCGTCAGGGGCGCCACGCAGGCATGCGGTCGCGGGCGTGGGAGATCCAGGTGAGCGCGCCGCTGTCGATCCGGGATTTCAGCTCCGGGCGTTTGGCGAGCAGAGCGTGGCCGGGGTTGAGCGGGCAGGAGGCGAGCGCCAGGGCGCCGGCTTCGTGCTGGGCAGGGTCCGGGTCGTTGAGCACACGCTCGAGGTCGGCCAGCATGGCCGACGTGGCGAACCGGGCTACGGGCCGCCAGAGTTCGGGCGATAGGGTGCGCGAGGCGGCCCAACGTTCGTGGGCGTAGTCCACCAGCATCTGGCTGAGCGTCGGGTTGGCGCGGTCCTCGAGCCCGACGATGCGGTGGAGGGGGCTACCGACGAAGCAGGACTTAAGCACCATCTGATTCCAGGTGTTCTCATCGAATTGCTCCGAGGGGAACGGGTTATCGAGCGTGACGGCGTTGAAGACCGAGATCATGTTGCTCCGCAGGCCTTCGGCGCCGCGGGCGCGGAAGCGCTCGGGGTGGGGCAGGAGCGGGAGGGCCTGGTAGAGCGTGACACTCTCCCCCACGTCGGCGGCGTTGAAGACGGCGTCCATGCGCGCGCCATAGGCTTCCGCGTTGGCGGAGGGATTTGCCAGGAGGAGGAGCGTGCGGCCGGCCTGGTCGACGCTCCAGCCGAGCGGGGACCAGTGTGGGCGGACGCGCCGGGCGGCGTCGAGATCGTGGTTGTTTAGGGGCAACTCCGCTTTGCCGATATAGCGCGGGACGGCGCTGAAGGACGAGAAGAAGACCCAATCCGCCGCGCCGGCGGCGATATCGCGCCGTTTTCCTTCGAGCCAGGCGGCTCCTGTTTCATCCAGGTGCGGCGCGAGCCAGGTCTGGATGAGGGTGGAGATGGCGGTGACATCGGGCCGGGTCAGTTGTGTTGGCATGAACTTCTCTCGTCAATTTGTCTCTTTTTGGTTTCAAAACCTTGCTAAATGTGCATGGTTTCTGAAATCGGTCGCCGGCGGCATGAATGCCCGTAGTGAAGACCAGCACGGACGCGCATGCACGCTTCGGGCTGGTAAGTAAAGGTGTAGGATCGATGCGCCAAAGCCCGCTTTCGTAATAATCCAATAAAAGCCAGGTCTACCCCTGAGGTCATCGTAGTTTGAACGACGCTTTCGCCCTGTCGCTCATCTTCGTTGGCCGGCCGGATTCGCGGCCAGGTCAATGGCAGCGCCCGATCCAGATTAAACCCATTCCATGGTGTGGTGCGTGCCTCCACTATTCCTAACGAGGCCGTCGATACCGTGTACATACAGGAAAACCCCGCGATTACATGCTGAAATCTGCCAAGGCGGTTGTCGATAAAATGGGCGGTACCTCCGCCGCGTCCCGATCTTCTTCCGCTGCCCTCCCCGTAGAAATCAATCTTGCCACGCTGGGCCGATTTGTCGCGGTGGCCCTGCAACTGGCGCTGGTGCTGTTCGCCATCTATCAATTCAAGATCGAGGAACAGAGCGGCCTCATTCGTATCGTCGGGCTGATTTTTATAGGCTTTTCGGTGCATGCATGGCTGCCGGCGACGATGCGTCAGCCCTTTTTTGTCGGGCTTACCCTCGTGGCCATCTACCTCATTTTCGGCCTCATCAACGCCCTCTGGCTGATCGGTCTCTCGCTGGCGCTGATCCTGCTGGCACACCTGCCGATCGACTACCGGGCGCGGATCGCGCTCATCGTGGTGGCCGGCGCCGGGCTGACGGCGATGCAGGCCGGGCTGTACACGACGTCGTGGTCGACGGCGATCCTGCCCATCCTCGGCTCGATGTTCATGTTCCGGATGGCGCTCTACCTCTACGACATGCGCTCGGAGAAGAAGCCGGCGACGCTGTTCGAGCGGCTGAGCTACTTTTTCCAGCTGCCGAACATCGTATTCCCGTTTTACCCGATCGTGGACTACATCACGTTCCGGCGGACGTACTACGACCGGGACGCGTACGAGATCTACCAGAAGGGGGTACTCTGGATGCTGCGCGGCGTGGTGCACCTCTTGATGTACCGCGTGGTGTATTACTACTTCACGCCGGCGGTGGAAGAAGTGCAGGGGCTGGGGGGCGTGGTGCTTTTCATCGTGAGCGCGTACCTGCTGTATCTGCGAGTATCGGGGCTCTTCCACCTGATCATCGGGCTGATGTGCCTCTTCGGGTTCAACCTTCCCGAGACGCACAAGCGCTACTTCCTGGCCTCGAGCTTCAACGACTACTGGCGGCGGATCAACATCTACTGGAAGGACTTCATGATGAAGTTGTTCTTCTATCCGGTGTACATGCGGGTTCGTCACTGGGGCAACATTCCGGCGCTGGTGTTTTCGACGGTGATCGTGTTTGCGTGCACGTGGATACTGCACAGCTACCAGTGGTTCTGGCTTCAGGGTGATTTTCCGCTGACGACGGTGGACGGGGTGTACTGGGGCGTGCTGGGTGTGCTGGTGGCGATCAACTCGGTGTGGGAGTCGGTGAAGGGGAAGAAGGCGAAGAGCCTGAGCAAGAAGGGGTGGACGCTGCAGGGCGCGCTGGGCCTCTCGCTCCGGACGGTGGTGACGTTCCTGTTCCTGGGCGTGATGTGGTCGTTCTGGAGCAGCGAGTCGGTGGGCGAGTGGTGGAGCGTGATGAAGCAGGTAGGCACGAGCGGTGCGCCAGAGTGGCTGCTGCTGCTGGGCGGCCTGGCGGGACTCTACGTGGTGCTGGTGGCGCTGGACGCGCTGGAGGCGAAAGGCTTGAGCCCGTTCTTTGAAGAGCGCGGGATGTCGTTTTCGACGGTGGCCGGCCGCACGGGCTTGATGGCTCTGGCGCTGGCGGGGATCGGGCTGCCGCAGGTGCACCAGCGCGCCGGCGAGCAGGCGTCCG
>JBGSPJ010000090.1:0-7979 GCA_041738655.1 Rhodothermales bacterium
CGCCGGCGCCGCGCAGGCGGGCATAGCCTTCTCGCGCCGTGTCGTCGGTCGAAAGAAAGAGGACGCCGCCGCTGCCATTGCCCCAGAGAAAGGACGCGGGCCCGCGGACGATCTCCGCACGGCGGATCATCGAAGGGTCGACTATGTCGGTGATGGCCTGCCCATCAGGCATCGTGAGCGGAATGCCGTCCAGCAGTACCTGGATGCCGCGTACGCCAAACGCCGTGCTCCACCCCATACCGCGGATAGACATACGCTCGCCCAGCGAAGCGTTATTTCGGTCGTTCACCCACAGGCCGGGCAGCTCGCTGAGCACGTCGTCGAGGCTCGTCGCCGGCTCGTACTGCACCCGTTCGAGCCGGGCAATTTCCATCGCGGCGAGGGGGGCCTGGGCGGCCGCGGATCGGGTCGCTTCGATCGCGATCCCGGGCAGCGTCACCGAAAGCGTTTCCGCCGGCACGTTTTGAGCCGCCGCCGTATGGGCGAAGAGTAGAAACGCGAAGAAGCTGAGGAATGTGGAGCGTGTGGCCAATGGGGTAGGCTCGTTCAGAGGGTGATGGTAGGAAAGGCCCTCACCACCCGATCTTCCGACGCGCCGATTTCCGGGCGCTTCGCGCTGATGAGGGGGCAGGAGCCTGACCCTCGAAGGGGATGGAGGTGGGCCCGATTTCAGGGGTAGATCGGGGCTGCGACCCGGTCGGGGGCCCGGATGTCGGTCCCGGGGTAGCATCTGTCGAGAGTCCGATCGATTCAGAGGTTGGGACGATCGCACCGTCGCCGGCGGCCACGAGATCCTCCGGGTTGGACGGGACGTTGACCACTGCGCCGTCAAAATAGTGCGCCAGGATTTCATTGTACAACTTCCCTTGACGGGATAGTTCGAGGGCCCCGTACTGGCTGAGCCCGACCCCATGCCCGTACCCTTTTCCCTTGAAAATATAGACGTCGTCCGTGCTGTCCAGCTCAAACAGGGTGCTGCGCAGTTTGTCCTTGCCGAACCGCCGGTTGACGGTCAGGCGGAAGGCGTTGCTGCGAATGGTCCGCGCCTCGCCGCCGCTTTGAAGGAGTTGGATGTCCTGCACCCGCTGGTCGTCTCCGATCGTTCCCACCCGGATGCCCGTCACCTTTATCTCGTTGTCTTCCGACAGCGCCTCGAGCAGTTCCCGTTTCGGAAGCTCGATCGTCCAGTCGGTATAGGGTGATATGGCGTCGGTCGGGTCATTTTTTCCACGCAGATAGGGGAGAATCAGGGCCGCATCCCACACGTCTTCGTGGTTGGCCGTGACGCCGCCACTGGAAGAGTGGTATACGGCTTCGATCAGGTCACCACCGTACGTCAACACCTGCCCCTCGGTCAACCGGGTCGCCTCGCGCGCCGTCCGCGTGATCGGTCCGATGCCGTGGTAGACCTGCCAGATGTCGTGGTCGGGCAGTTCGTAGTCCGGCCCGTTCTGCAGCAGACTGCGCCAGGACAGTGTCCGCACGCAGATCGCCATCGCCTTCGACGCCTCCAGCTCCTCGAAGCCAAACTCGCTTGCCAGCACGCTCGTCACGTAGTCCTCGATCGCCACCTGGTTGACCATCTTGACGGTGGACGCCCGTGTCGGGTCGACTTCCAGTCTAAACATCCCCTCATACCGATGCTCCCGTGTCGGCTTCGACTGTGCCTCGGCCAGTTCGATCTGGATATTCCCGTCTTCAGGCTGCCGAAGTGTCATGCGGACGGCGTAGATGCCGCCGGCCTGGCCCGAGGTAAAAAACAGCCGCGATCCGCTCGTCGTGATCGTCATCTTTTCATTCGCCGCAAGCCGCAGGAGCGGATTGGACTCGTTGGCCGAAAAGACATCGATGCCTTTCGACCCGCTTACGACGATGGTCCGCGGAACCGCGCTCTTGAGCAGGCGAACGTGCACCGAGTCGAACGGCGAGGGGTTGGCCATTCCGAACGGCGAGCTCTGGGTAAACGAAATGGCGTGGACCGTGCCGGAGAGCAGGCTCAGCAGGAGCAGGACCAGTGCCGGGATGCGTGCGGTGAGCGGCGGCATGTTGGATCGATGGGATGGAGGATCGACACGCTAGAATAACGGAATATACACGCGGTTGCCGGAAAAAGCTCCTCCACAGGATATTTTTAGGCCGCCGGCGCGCCGTTTACACGAGCTGGAAAAACGGATGTCACTTTTTGAGGTCAACCATCAGCCGGTCCTTCAGCACCTTCGAGCGCTCGCGGCTCGCGATCACTTCGTGCCCGCCAGTGAGCACCAGTTTGTACCGTCCGCTGAACCAGGGGATCATCTCCTTGATGTGGTCGATATGGACAATCGCCGAGCGGTGGACCCGGATGAAGGTGCCCGGGTCCAGATGCTCCTCGAGTTGTTCGAGGGTGTAGTTGACGATGTGCTGGCGGATGCGATTCTTCGACGGGTCGGAGGGCTCGGCAAGGATATAAAGCCGCGTGATGCTTTCGTTGATCTCGGCGGAGGCCAGACGTTCGATGGGGATGACGAGGATGCGGTCGCGGTACGGGATCGAGATCTGGCGCATGAACGTCGCGGGGGACGATGGCAGCGGCACGTGTTCGCCGCCGCGTGTGGTCTGTGTCTCCAGCCAGTCCAGCAATTTCCCGAGCCGGTCGTCGTTTTCCTGGCGCTCCTCGTGCGTGCCGGCGGCGCGTTCGGCGCGGGCAACGGATTCCTCTAGCCGCTCGCGTTCGATGGGCTTGAGCAGGTAGTCGATCGCATTCGCCTCGAACGCCCGCAGCGCGTAATTGTCGTACGCCGTGGTGAATACGACGATCGGCATCGAGGCTTTTTCGATCCGTTCCAGTACATCGAAACCGTCGAGTTCGGGCATCCGGATGTCCAGGAAAATGAGGTCGATGGGTTGTTTCTGGACGATTTCCAACGCCTCGACACCGTCGCTGGCCTCGGCCACGATCTCCAGGCGGCCCTCGGCGGCCATTCCGGCGAGCATGGCGCGGAGGCGTTTCCGGGCCGGCGGTTCGTCGTCTACGATGAGCGTGCGCAGCATGGGCAGCAGTGGTAGGAGTGTTGCAGGTCCGCGGCGTCAGGCGCCGGCAGTAGAAGGCGGTCCGAGAGGGGCATCGACCGGCGCCGGCACGCGCGGCAGCCGCAGCGTGACGTGCGTGCCGCGTTCGGGGTTGCTACGAATCTGGAGCAGGTCCGTTTCCCCATACAACTTTTCGAGTCGCGTGGCGATATTCTGGAGCCCGATCCCATAAAATCCGTGGGGCTGCTCGCCGGCGCGCGCATCGAACAGATCCCGGATGCCAACGCCGGTGTCGGCCACGTCGATCTCGATCCCGCCGGCATCGACACGACGGCCAGCGATCCGCAGGCGGCCGATGCCGCGTTTCTTTTCGAGGCCGTGTTTGACGGCGTTTTCGACGATCGTTTGCAGCGCAAACGCCGGCACGGGGTGGGCGCCGAGCCCGGGCGCGATGTCGATCTCGACCTCCAACTGTTCGCCAAAACGGGCTTTTTCGATGCTTAGATAATGGTTCACCAGGCGATGCTCTTCATCCAGCGTCACAAAGGGCCGGCTGCTCGTGTTCAGGATGTGCCGGAAGATGGCCGCGAGATGCTGTACGGTCGCCTCCGCCTCGCCCGGGCGTTCCTCGATCAGGGCGATGATGGTATTGAGCGCGTTGAAAAGGAAATGAGGGTTGATCTGGGCGCGGAGCGCTTTGAGTTCGGCCTCGGCGCTGACCCGAATCAGTGTCTTTTCGCGTTCGACCAGCACGAGGCGTTCGATGCCGAGCGCCAGCTGGCCGCTGAGGCCGCGGAGCAGGTCCAGATCTTCCAGATTATACAGTGCCCGCCGGCGCGTGCGCTCGCCGATGAGGAGCAATCCCTCCAGCCGGCCGGCTTCGCCGATAGGGATCGCAAGCGCCGTCCCGCGCTCCTTGAGCAGCTGGTGGATGTCCGCCGGCACGGCGCTTTCGTTGAGTTCAGGCATCACCGCCCAGATTTTCCCCTCGGCCGCGAATGCCGGCCATGCCGTCGACGCCAGGCGCTCGGTGATATAGGGCATCTGCGGTCTGAAGGCGGCGGAGATCCAGCTCGAAGCCGCCTCGTCGGGGCGGATAAAGAATACCGACCAGCGCGCGTTAAACGCCTCGCCTACGGTCTGTGTGGTTTGCCGGGCGAGGGCGTGGAGGTCGACAATCGTCCCCATCTGTCGCTGGTACTGGCTCAGCGTCTGCCGCAGGCTCTGCCGCTCCGTCGTAAAAAAGCGCGGCGCATAATACCGTAGCCGCTGGACGATACGTTCGAACACGAAAAGGAGGATGACCACGTAGAGGCCGGCGAGCACCTTCTGGGAAACGACGAAGCCGACGACGTATTTCTCGAGGATCTCCATCCCCACGAGGAACGCGAAGAAAATCACCCCGAGCAGCGAGAGATAGGTGAGGGCCCGATTGAGCACCTGGTCGATCTTCCCCTGCTTCAGCGTCGCGAGTGAGACGAGGATCATGGGCCCGAGCGACAGGAGCTGAGCGCTCACGATGAGCCAGCCGGCGGTGACGTCGGGCGCCGACCCGAACAGCGGGAGGACCCCCAACACGAGCAGGGCCATCGTGAGCGCGACGATCAGCGTCAACGCGCTGCCGGTCCGGCTCCAGCCGCCCACCATATCTTCCGCCTCATCCCCCTTGATGCCATAAAGCGCGAGCACCAGTGCGGCCGCGAGGGCTACGTAACAGGAAGCGTAGAGGAGCAAGGTTGCGATCAGGCTGTCCAGCGAAAAGGGCCCGAGGTTGCCTTCCACCGTGGCGATGAGCGCGGCAAGGGCAAAAATAAATGTGGGCAGGTAGATGAGATGCCGGATACGCCCGAGCCGGCCGGCGCCGATCAGGTGAGCGTCGCCCAGGACTTTTCGCAGCAGGATGGCCGGGAAGATCAGCCAGCCCAGGATGCTCAGCACGGTCAGCATCTGGAACAGCAGGTCGTACGCGCCTCCCGTGAATTCCGCGGGGCCCACCGTCTCGACGAGCAGCAGGCGGAGCCAGTTGCCAAAGATCCAGAACGACGAGGTGAGGATGAGGACGAGCGAAAGCTGCGCCCGCTTGGCCTTTCGGTTGCGAATGGCCAGCGGCGCCACGATGAGCAGCCCGAGGATATGAAGAAACGCCGCAAGCGCGAAGCTCCAGATCGAAAACTGCCATAGCGAGACCGAGAGCGGGTAGAGGAACGCCGGATACCGCGTTACCCGCACACGGGCTTCAACCACCTGCTGCTCCGGCCCCCGAAGCACCACATACCCCCGCGTACTGCCGGGTGGGATGCCGTTGATGGCTTCCTTGAGGTCCTCGGCGTTGAAGTACTGCTGCTGGTCGAGGGAAAAGAAGCTGTCGCCTTCCAGGATGCCGGCACGCGCCGCCGGCCCCCGCGGCGCCACGAACGTGGCCACGATCCCCCCTTCGACATCCTGCCACGACACCCAGTCGAACCCCCGCTCCGATGCACCCGGCCCGTCCAGCGGGACAATTCGCGCCAGCTGGATCCACTCCCACGCCACCGTGCCCGCCGGGATCAGCACCAGGATCGGGACGAGGATGACAAAAATCGGAGCTATCTGGAGGAAACGTTTCACGCGATGGTCGGTGTTTGGCGCAAGATACGGAAGTCTGGGATTAGTGATAAGCGAATAGCGAGTAGCGAGTAGCGATGGGGCTCTGGGTGTCGCTCGATCAGAGTGCGTGGCCTGCAGATCGCATCCCATTTTCATTTTTCACTTTTCACTTTTCATTTTTCATTTTGCAATGCTCATAGACACCCATTGCCACCTTTACCACGACCGCTTTGAATCCGACCGCGACGCTGTTGTCGAGCGTGCGCGCGAGGCCGGCGTGGAGGTCATCGTGATGCCGGCGATCGACGTCGCGTCCATCGATAAGGCGCTGGCGCTGTGTGACCGGCACGCGGGACTCTATGCCATGTCGGCCCTTCATCCCTCCGATACAAAAGAAGCCACTCAGGCTGATTTTGAGGCGATTTCAGCCTTTTGCGAGGACCCCCGCGTGGTGGCGGTGGGGGAGTCGGGGCTCGATTATTATTGGGACCGCTCGTTCGACGAGGCCCAGGAACGCTCGTTTCGGTTTCACATCCGTCTGGCGATGGAGAAGGACCTGCCGCTGATCCTCCACACACGCGACAAGCAGGGGCGGGACGAGGTGTACCGCGACACCGTGCGGATGCTGAAGGAGGAGGGCGCCGGCGACCGCCGGCTTCGGGGTATTTTTCACTGCTTCGGTGGGCCGGCGTGGCTGGTTGAAGAGGCGATCGGGCTGGGTTTTCTGTTGGGCATTGGCGGGACGCTCACGTTTAAGAACAGCGGCGTGGCGGCGCTGGTGAAAGAGATCCCGCTAGAGCATCTGGTGCTGGAGACCGACGCCCCGTTTCTCGCGCCGGAGCCCCATCGGGGGCAGCGGAACGAGCCGGCGTACACCCGGCTGGTGGCAGAGAGGCTGGCGGTAGTGAAGGGGGCTACGGGGGATGTCGTGGCGGAGGTGACGACGGGGGCGGCGCGGCGGTTGTTTGGGGTGTGAACGCAGATCGGGTATATCATTCTTGTGCAACCTCTTGCGGAGCGTGTTTGATGGTTGGAGTCTCCGTATGTTTGGAGATGCTCCATCTTCGCATCCACGCGCTGCGTCTCTATGCGCTTTCTTGTTGTGGATGTCCACGGGACGCGGCCTGTTTAAAACACATGATGGCATGACCTGGGAGCCCCTCCCGTACCCCTCGAAGCGCCCTTTTTTAATCGAATCTACCAGGCGCGTGATGGCGACTTCTGGGTTGGTACGCGGGAGCACGGACTGGTGAGAATATCGGGCGATAAAACGTCCGTATGGACAACGCAGCACGGTCTACGCAGTAATTTTTTTACACTTTGTACTCGAGGATACCGCGGGGGATATCTGGGCCGGGACGGAAAAGGGTATGATGCGCGTCAAGCGGCGGAGTTTGGACGCAACGGACGCCGGTGAGGCCCAGATGCTCGACGTGATGTTGAACACCGAATGCGAAGGGTTGCCCAGCGGAGAGTTGATGGGTTTTCAGAGCGGGGCCGTACTCACACCGGATGGCAAGCTGTGGGTAGTCACCGGGCGCGGCGTGGCCATCATCGACCCGGCCACACTTGCATCGAAACCGCTGGCCATCCAGCTTCGAGGGCTGCGAGTGAACTACGTGGCCAAGGATCTGGACGCAAGCCACGCCTACCGGCCGGGCCCCATGAACGATGTCGCATTTTCCTTTGCGAGTGGCACCTTGTTACCTGAATATGCCACGCAGTATAGCTCCCGCCTGATCGGGCTCGACGATCGCTGGCACACCGCTTCATTGCACGAACGGCATTTTACCAACCTCAAACCGGGAGCCTATACCTTCGAGGTACTGGCGATCAATCACAACGACATTCGGAGTCAGCAGCCGGCGCGGCTCTCGTTCACGATCCTCCCGGTGTGGCACCAATCGTTCTGGTTCAGAGGTTTTTTGGGTTTGTTTCTCGTCCTGGGTGCCTGGCAGATGCACCGTCGGCGGGAGCGGCATCAACAGCTCGCCTTCGAAAGCGCACGCCTCCGCGATCGGTTGACGGAGCGAGAGCGCCTCTCGCGCGATACCCATGATGACGTGCTCAATAATCTGGTGATGCGGAAGATGCAGCTGGACAACCTGCTGACCATCGAACCGCTCACGACCCGGGGTAGGGAGCTGGTTGAACGGGAAATGGCGACGATAGAGGAGATGATCACGATGCATCAGGAGCGCGTATGGGAAGTAGATCCCAAATGGGATCGCCTGGATGCCCTGGCAAATCGGATGACCCGCTGGTTGCGGTCGCTTCCCGCCCACGTCACGGTGCGCCTGAGCGTGATTCCCGAGGAGGGGATGCCGGCACATCCTCTCTCCGGCGAGGCGCGCAATCACATCTACGCCCTCTTTCAAGAAGCG
>JBGSPJ010000105.1:0-8976 GCA_041738655.1 Rhodothermales bacterium
GGGGCCGCCGGCCGGAGCTGTACGGCGAATTGACGCAACCGCTTGGCTCGGAGGTCGACCCCCGGACGGCCCGTTTCTCGGAACAGCCGACGGGGTTGCCGGCCGCGCGGTGATTCCCTGTGACGGCAGTTTTTTACACGCGGTGATGAAGGGAGGGCGCTTTCGAGGCGAATTGAGCGGTCGGAAAGGATTTTGCACGCTGGCGCATCGGCCACTTCGGTCTCTGCCCTTCCGATCCTGCACATCACTCGCATGTCTTCCTTTTCGAACCAACCGCTAGAAAAAACCGCTGATGGCTGGCTCGCCCGGCGGATCCCCGCGTCCTTGCTCGATGCCGCGACGAAAGGGGTGTATCATCGACAGAATCCGTATACTGTCGATGCCATCATCGAGGCGTTTGCCTCCGACCCCTTTGTCACGCGCGATACGCGTATCGTGACGATGGGCAGCTGCTTCGCGCAGGAGCTGGCGCACTGGTTGGACCGGTACGGCTATCGCCGGCTGCCCCATCACTGGGGCGTCATCTACACCCCGGCGAGTCTGCGGCAAATCGTCCAGTACTCGGTTGAGCCCGAGACCTGGCGCCCCGTGGAGCCCTTCTGGGCCGACGCCGCCGGCGTCTACGACCCGTACCGGAAATCAGACGACCACAACGGCGCCCTCAGGCTGGGGGATACCATCGACCAGGCCCGTGCGGCGTGGGCTCGGCACCAGGCCGACAGCCGCGCCACGCTGGCCGGGGCCGACCTCGCCGTCCTAACGCTGGGCCTCACCGAGCTCTGGCGCAACCGGGAGGATCACGCCGCCTTTTTTGCCGTGCCTCCGCCGGCGCACTACTCCGAGGCACGTCACGCATTCCATGCGATGACGTTCGATGAGGTGCGGAACGATCTGGGGTACGTGGTGGATCGGTTGCAACGCCTGAATCCCCGGTTGCGCATCGTGTTTTCGATCTCCCCAATCCCCCTCTCCGTCAGTTTTCGGACCCATCTGGGCGCATATGTGGCGACGCAGGAGTCGAAGTCGGTGCTGCATGCGGCCGTGCATGATATCATCCGTTCCCGAGGCGGGGTGTCCTACATGCCGTCGTACGAAATCGCGACAAGCGATCGGGCGCGATTCTTCCAAACCGACGGCCGGCATGTAAACGCCGAGTGCGTGGCGACGATCATGGGCGCGTTCGAGCGGATGCACGTGCGCCCGTCCGCCCGCTAGGCCTCGCGCTGGTCTGATGGCACAAAAGGCTGTCGGCCGGCGGCATGTTTTTCCGCCAGGATCGCCGCCTGGGCCCCAAACCGTCCAGAAAACGCCATTCCTTGTATGGCACGCCGATGGCTGGAAGCCAAATCATCGCATCAGACCTACGATAGTTTATCTACGCTTGTCCAGGTAGATAAAGGAACAGCCCGATCCCGTAAGATCGGGCTGTTCTTGTTTTTGGGCGGGACGATTCGTTAAGATGCGTGGTCGAACATCCGATACCCCCTTTAACCCTTACAGGTTGAGCCTGAAGCGTGGTATACAGAGTAATGGGTCCCTCTGTATGACGCGCTTCGGGTTTTTTTATGTCCGGCCGGCTCGAATGAACGAGATCTCCACAGAGCCGCCCGTTGTCTATCCCGAGGGGGGCTCCTATTTTTCGGGCTGTTTCGAAGCGGCCGGGCGCGGGAGACCGCGACGGCATCCCGTCTTAAATCCTATCGCATCTTGAGTCACCCGTCGCTGACCATTCGGCACCTGCAGACCTACGAGGAGATCGTCGCCTGCCGCGACGTACAGCAGGAGACCTGGGGAGAGGCGTTTGTCGATCTCGTGCCGCCGTCCCTGCTGGTCGTCACACAGAAGATTGGAGGCATCCTCGCCGGCGCGTTCACCGAGTCGAACGACCTCGTCGCGTTTGTGTACGGCGTCCCGGGCCGGCGCAAGGAGGTGGATATCCACTGGTCGCACATGATGGCTGTCCGGCCGGCGTACCGGGGCTCGGGCATCGGCCGGGATCTCAAGCTATTCCAGCGCGAGTTCGTACTGAGCCAGGGCATCCGGCGGATCCACTGGACCTACGACCCCCTCGAGGCGCTCAACGCGAACCTGAATCTGAACCGGCTGGGGGCATTTCCGGAGGAGTACGTGCGGGATCTGTACGGCGACGGCTCGTCCAGCATCCTGCACTCGACCATCGGGACGGATCGGTACGTGGTGACGTGGCATTTGCTGGAGGAGGATCGCCTGGCCCACCGCGCGAGGTTCGAGGACGCCGGCGTGCTGGCCGACCTGCCCGTCGTGAACGACTCCGAGGCGATCCAGGACTGCCGCGCCGTCCGCGTCGAGATCCCCGTGCACGTCCAGCACGTCAAAAAGCAATCGGCCGACCTCGCCCGCGCCTGGCGTCAATCCACCCGGAAAGTGTTGGAGCTATACCTCGGCGCCGGCTTCGGCGTGGTCGGGTATTACCAGGACCCCGAGTCAAAGCGCTGTTACTACATCCTCGCCCGCCCGCGGTGAACGGTTGATTCAGGCGTTATTGGTCGCGTCCTTACGATCCCAACCTGTTTAATTTTTAATTTCAAATTTGTACTTCCTCATGACTCCAGCTCCATTCCACCTCAAACGCATCACCCTCCGCGAAATCCACCTTCCGCTGGTCGAGCCGTTCGCGATTTCCTCGGGCACCGAGACCGTCCGCCGCATCACGCTGGTTGAGATGGAGGACGGCGACGGGGTGACGGCGTGGGGCGAGGGTGTGGCGGCGGCGTTGCCGAACTACAACTCCGAGAGCGTGGATACGGCCTGGATGGCGATGTCGCAGTGGCTGGCGCCGCTGATCGTGGGGAAAACCGTCGCGCCGGCGGAGGTGTACGACCTCTTCCATAAATCCATGCGCGGCCACGAAATGGCGAAGGGCGGCCTGGAAATGACGCTCTGGGGCCTCGCGGCGACGCGTCAGGGCGTGTCATTGGCGAAGCTGCTGGGAGGGACCCGCGAGGAGGTCGGCACCGGGATCTCGATCGGGATCCAGCCGAGTCCGGACAAGCTGGTCGAGAAGGTCGAGTCCTACCTCGCGCAGGGGTACCGAAAGATCAAAGTGAAGATCAAGCCGGGGTTCGACATCCCGTATGTCCGCGCCGTGCGCGAGGCGTTTGGGGATCGGGTGCCGATGATGGTGGACGCGAACAACGCCTACACGCTGGACGACGTGGCCGTGTTGAAGCAGCTGGATGCGTTCGGCCTCATCATGATCGAGCAGCCGCTGGAGTGGGACGACCTGGTTCGCCACGCCGCCCTGCAACCGCAGCTGCAGACGCCGATCTGCCTGGATGAGTCGATCACGAAGCTGGAGCGCGCGCAGGACATGGTGACGCTGGGCGCTGGCCGGATCATCAACATCAAGCCGGGCCGGGTGGCGGGATTCACCTCATCGCTTCGGATCCACGACTACACGCAGGCGCAGGGCATCCCCGTCTGGTGTGGCGGGATGCTCGAAAGCGGCATCGGGCGGGCGTACAACGTCGCCCTGGCCTCGCTGCCCAACTTCACGCTCCCCGGGGACATCTCGCCGAGCCGGCGATACTGGGCGCAGGACATCGTGACCCCCGAGTGGGAGATGAACGACGACGGCATGATCGCCGTGCCCCTGCGTACGCCGGGGATCGGGGTGACGGTGGATACGGCGCGAATCGACAACCTGACGGTCCGCTCCGTCACGATCTGAGTATTGGGCTGAGTATCGGGGTCAGACGAAGAGGCCGGCGGCGCAGCGCTCCACCGGGAAGTCGTAGGTCAGGTGCGTGCGGCGCAGGCGGCTCAGGGAACGCACGCTCATCATCGCCAGGCTGGCGACGGCAAGGGTGAGCAGGGTCTTGTTCATGGCGTGAACGGGAAACGTGGGGAGGTATTCCGCTACTCCTTCCAGGGGGGTGGATTCGGGGAGAGAAAGGCAGAAAGCCCGACTCTCGCGAGCCGGGCTCTCCACATCACCCCAAGGAGGTCTGCATCATCCGCACCAAGGAGGTGGGCGATGCAGGCTGAGTACAGTTTCGGCCGGCGGAGGGGTGGGCTTAAGGGGGGCGTTAAGATTCTTTGCGGCGCCGGCGGGGCCGTCGAACACGCGCGGGCAGGGGAAAATTTTGGCATTCCAAGGTTTGTGTGGGATAGGGGGTTATCTTGCGGTGTCCCTCGGCTCGTCGATGTGGGGATTTCTTGTCGGGCATGACATTCGGCACCTGCCGATGGTCACGTCTTGAAACTGAAGGCCGTAGAGACGCTCCTGTGGAGCGTCTCCTGAAGGCGTCCGTTTTTCGGGTAGCATTAGGTGGGGCAGAAACGTCGCTGAGACGCTCCACAGGAGCGTCTCTACGTAATCCCATTTGTGACGCGGCGATGGAACGAAGGACATGCAGCATCACACGATCACAGCACATGAGCAACTACAGACCCTACCTCGTATGGATCACGTGTCTGGGGCTCTTGCTTGTAAGCCCGGCGCGTGCCCAGGATGTGGGAAGATGGAGCGGTCTATTTGGAGGGAGCAACGGCATCGACGGCCTCATTTACGCCATAGCAACAGATGATAGCGGTCGGGTATATGTAGGAGGCAGTTTTATATCGGCGGGTGGGGTGGCGTCCAACAATATGGCCTTGTGGACAGGTAGTGAGTGGGAGCCGCTCGGCGATGGGTTTGATGACTCCGTATTCGAGATTGCCATTGACGACAGTGGATTCGTCTATGCAGGAGGTCTATTTGTCAGGTCGGGCACCGTTGAAGTAAACGGTCTGGCGAGGTGGGATGGCGAGACCTGGAACCCTATGGGCACTGGCCTTGCCAAGGAACGCGATACGGGCTCAAGTTTACCGTCAGTGTGGGCTATTGCATTTAGCGCTGAAGGGACGATGTACATCGGCGGGGACTTCACTGAAGTGGATGGGGTCTCGGCCGTGGGAATCGCGCAATGGGATGGAGAGACATGGGCTGCTGTGGGTGATAGGATCGAGAGGCAGCTTTGCGTGGACATCCCTCGCGATGATGTGTATGCCGTGGCGGTTGACGACTCGGGTCACGTCTACATGGGCGGAAATTTTGTGGGAATTGGCGATGTTCCTGCAATCGGAATTGCCCGTTGGGATGGCAATGCGTGGACTGCGCTGGGAAATGCTATAATCGATGACGAACGGTGTGGTACGATATCTTCGATTGCCGTTTATAGGGGCGAGATCTATGCCGCCGGTGGCCCGCTTCAAATCGGCCGCATCAACCCGCACGGAATCGCAAAATGGACTGGTACCTCCTGGGAAGCGTTGGATGGCGGTGTTGAAGGCGCCATTAATACAATGTCAGTGGGAGAAACGGGGATATATGTGGGTGGACGCTTTACACGGGCCGGTACGGAGACTGCGATTAACATCGCAAAATGGACATTGAGTGGCTGGGAGGCTCTTAATGGCGGAGTAGATCGTGCATTCTCCATTGATGCGGTAAGCGCCAATGGAAGAAGCATCTATGTAGGAGGTAATCGCGTTACCGGAGCGGTAGGGGTTGAATCGTTCGGTATTGCACTCTGGGAAGTAATCTCGTCAGTAGATGTAGACAGGCTACCAAATCCGGATTCGGGAGGGCTTCTTTTTGATGCCTATCCCAATCCGGTTTTTAACGAAGTGAACTTTCGTTATGCTAATTCCGCTGCGTCGGGTAGCCAGGTTCGTATTTCCATCTACAATGTCCTGGGTCAGCTTGTGGCGGAGTTGGAGGACGTCGCCACGCCCGGATCGGAGGTCATTCGATGGAATATGACGGAGTTGCCGGCGGGAGTTTATATCGCGAGAGTCAATTCCGTGACAGAGTACAAAGCCCTGCTGCTGTATAAAATACCTGACTGAGCGATAATATAAACCTGATAATAAAGCCCGTAGAGACGCTCCTGTGGAGCGTCTCCTGACCGCGTCCGTTTCTCGGGTAGCATTTGGCAGGGCAGAAACGTCGCTGAGACGCTCCAAAGGAGCGTCTCTACGTAATCCCATTAGCAACGCGGCGATGAAACGAAGGAATTGCCATTCGTACCTAGGTTTGGCGAGGCTGACATCGGCTTTGCTCAGTGCATGCGGTATGACGCGATTGCGAGACCTGCGTCATTTCAACATTTCGTTAGGCTGAGCCATCTACTCCCTCCCCAGCACCCGATCGACAAATTGCGACCAGAGTTCGCCCGTCAGCCGGGGCGAGGTGTCGGCGGATGTGAAAGTCTCGACGGCCGTCCCGTCGGGGTTCAGGACGAGCGAAAACGAGAAGAGGTACTGGCCGCCGGCCCCGAACCAGAGGTCCGACCGGGGGAAGCGGACATCGTTGAAGGTGAGCTTCCCGCCGCCTTCCTCCATGGTGAAAAAGCCTCTCGAAAACCACAACAGCCGGCGTACCGGCGCGTCGTCCTGGTACGGAGACAGGCGCTCCGTGTGTTTGGGAACGGCCTGCAAAACGACCTCCCGGTCCGCGTCCAGCAGCGAGTAATAGCCCACGTACAGGGTGTCCGACTGCTCGGCGATGCCGATCCACAGCAGGTTGTTGAACAGCGACGGGTTGGTGTGCACCCGCTCGTAGCCGCCCAATTGTCGCTCGACCGAGCCGGCAAAGACGGAGGTGACGTACGCCTTGTTCGCCACGGTGAGCAGCAGGTAGGCGCTGCTCAAGATCAGGCCGAGGCGGTTGATGCGGAGCCGGCGGGGATCGGTCCGTTTCAGAAAAAGCGCCACGATAACCCCTACCAGCAGCGGGACGGTGTAGAGGGGGTCGATGATCGAAATCGTGCTGAACGCGACCGGGTAGTCGCTGAACGGTTGCAGGAGCTGGGTGCCGTAGTTGGTGAACGTGTCCAGCAGGGCATGTGTGAACAGGGCCAGAAAACTCATCCAGGCCCATCGGAGCCAGGAGGTGTTTTTGCCGGGATAGACGCTATACAGCAGCCGGCCCAGCACCAGCGAAAAGCCGGCGGCAAAGACAAAGGAATGGGAGAGTCCCCGGTGGATTGCCAGCTCCTGGACCTCGTCGATAAACGGGTAGAGCATGATGTCCAGGTCCGGCACCGTCCCGATGATCGCGCCCCAGAGAATCGCCTTGTTGCCCTCGCGCCGGCCCAGCACGGCCTCGCCAACGGCGGCGCCGAGGGCGAGTTGGGTCAGAGAATCCATGCAGTCACTCAGTAAATCAATCTGTAAGTGAATATACTCAGGTGCTGTGATCGTGTCATGCTGAGCCTCGCGAAGCATCTGTTTGAAACGCGAATCCGGGCGAAATCTGTATCGTCTGCGCTTTAGACAGATCCCTCACTACGTTCAGGATGACATGCACTCAGCCGATCGCGTAACGCCATTTAGTCGGCGGCGATCAGTTCGGCGATAAACGGCTCCAGGCTCTGGTCGGGCAGGCCGATGATGCGCTGGCGCAGGGTAAAATCCCGGTCGATGAGGTAGGTCGTCGGCAGGGCGAAGATGCCGCCAAATGCCGAGCCGGCGGGCCCTTTGTCCAGCACGATGGGGTAATCCATGTTGTTTTCGGCGACAAAGGCGCTGACTTCGGCGGAGTCCTCGTCGTACAGGATGGACGCGACGCCGAGGACGACAAAATCTTCCACCCCGAGTTTATCCTGCAGCGCGATGAGATCTGGAATCTCCTCCCGGCATGGGGCGCACCATGTGGCCCAGAAATTGACGAGGATGACCTTGCCGCGATAGTCGTCGAGGGAAATCGTGGCGCCATCCAGGCCGGCCAGGCTAATATCCGGCGCCGGCCCACCGATGGTGGACGCCACGGCGGCGGCGGACGTAGCGGCCGGCGGCACGGGCGGCGTCTCGGCGGAGGGCGCGCAACCGGCGAGTACCAGGGTCAGCACCGGGGTCAGCAACAGCGCTCGAATCATTCGTTTCGGATGTCGTTTACGGCCGCGCGTAGACGGTCCGGGGTGATGCTACCGTGCGAAATGTGAAACACCGCCAGCCCCTCGTGGACAACGATGGCCTGCGGGCTTTCGTGCCGAACGCCCAGGATGGCGGCGATGCTGTTCGACAGCGGACGCGCGTGCTGGACGACTACCTCGTACACGGGGGGATCGCCGGCCGCACCCAACTCCTGCAGCCTACGCCGGGCGCCGGAGCTGATGCCACACGTGGCGCTATGTTTGTAGATGATGACTGGCTCGCGGCGCGAATGCTCGAGCGCGCGGGTCCAGTCGGATTCGGATTCGAGGGGTGAAAACCCCCCGCGCACCTCGCCAGCCCCGTCGGCCGGCGAAGCATCGCCGAGAAAACGTTTTAAGAATCGGTTCATATCGTGCTTCGTGACGAACAGCAACACGTTACGTTGGTTCTTGAGTTCCAGATCTACCCTTGACTGAGCCACCTATATCAAAGCGGCTTTGGAAAATCACCCCATGCAATTCGTCGCGTTTGGGATCAACCACCAGACGGCGCCGCTCGCCTTGCGCGAACGATTCACGCTTTCGGAAGATTCCCTGCGAGCGCTCTATCGCACCGTGCGCCGCTCGCCGGCGTCGGAGCTGGTGATCGTGAGTACCTGCAACCGGACGGAGTGTTACCTCTTTGGCTCTGCGGCCGACCTTGCCCACATCCGACACGCACTAGGTGTGGCCGCCGGCCATCCCTGGCCTGCGGCCGAGGCGTTCGAGAAGCAGGACGAAGCCGCCGTGCGCCACGTGCTGGAAGTCACCGCCGGCATGCAGTCGATGGTGATCGGCGACGGGCAGATCCTCGGGCAGATCAAGGACGCCTACCGACTGGCGGTCGACGAATCCTGTGTCGGCGCGGTCCTGCACCGGCTCATGCACTCGGCGCTCCGCGCGGCGAAACGTATCGTCACCGAAACGGACATTGCCGGCGGCCACGCGTCGGTGCCCGGGATGGCGGCGCTCATCGCGTCGGACTTCGTTCGTGAGCGGGAGTATGAGGGGGTGGATACGCTCATCGTCGGCGCCGGCC
>JBGSPJ010000112.1:0-29405 GCA_041738655.1 Rhodothermales bacterium
TGCCGGCGCCCGTGTCGGCGTCCATTACAATCGCCGGCGCGACGAAGCCGAACGCCTCGTCGCTTCGCTGGGTGGGGATCATCCCATCCTCCAGGCCGATCTGGCCGACGCCCACGCCTGCGTGCGGTTGTGGGACGAGGCCGTGCGGGCCCTCGGTCGTGTCGATGTGCTCGTGAATAATGCCGGCGTCTCGCCGCTCACGGCACCCGGAGCAGAACTCGAGACCTGGCTTCAACACTGGGATATGACCATGCGGGTCAACCTCCGCGCAGCGGAACTGCTATCCAGGGAAGCCGTCGCGCATTTTAAGCAGATAGCCGGCGGCCGGCTCATCCACATCGCCTCGCGCGCGGCCTTCCGCGGCGATCAACCGGAGTACATCACCTACGCGGCCTCAAAAGCCGGCATGGTCGCGCTGTCTCGCTCGATCGCGCGTGCTTACGGGAAAGAAGGCATTCGCTCCTTCATTGTGGCGCCCGGATTCACGCGTACGGAGATGGCGCAAGAGTTTATCGATGTGTATGGCGAGGCGCACGTAGTCAAGGACCTTGCCCTCGAACGGCTCACGGAGCCGGAGGACATCGCGCCGATCGTAGTGCTGCTGGCCAGCGGGCTTGCCGACCATGCGACCGGCACCAGTATCGACGTGAATGCCGGCAGTTACGTGCGGTAACCCGTCGTGCGCTAGCGGGCCGGCACGGGGTTGAATTGCAGGAGATAGATGATCTGCGCGGCCTCGTCGGCCATGCGCTGGTGATCAAAGCGAGACGTGAGCCATTCCTCCCAATACGTCTGTTCTTCCTGGGTCGCGCGGCTGAGCACCCAGTTGCGGAAAGAGTCGTTGACCAGAAGGGCTTCCAGCGTTTCGGAAGGACGCGTACGGTCGGCGCGCGGCGAAGGCGAGTCGGAGAAAGTCGTTTGTATCACTGGATTGCGGGCGGGGAGCCGATCCAACGGGTTGGGGCATGCTGGTATGTTTTCAACAACCATACCACTCCGTTGGCGCAGATGTGACCAGAGTGTGCGGCGGATGTCCCGATTTTATCCGATTCGCGAGTACCCCAGGCTTTGGCCGGCATAAAACGCCTGGAAAAACGCTCGCAGGTCGGCGTGTTCCTCCGCGCGGAGGTGCGGATCGTGCTGGAGGAGGGATTGGGCGGCCTCCCTGGCCTGGACCAGGAGGTCTACGTCCATGGTAATGTCTGCTATTTTGAGATCGGGCATTCCACTTTGTCTCGTGCCAAAAAAATCGCCGGCGCCGCGCAGCCGCAGGTCGGCCTCGCTGATCCGGAATCCGTCGGTCGTGGCCTCCATGGTCTCCAGTCGCTGCTCCGCCTCGGCCGTCCGCTTCACGTCCGCCATCAGGATGCAATAACTCTGCACCCCGCCCCGGCCGACGCGTCCCCTGAGCTGGTGCATCTGGCTGAGACCGAACCGTTCGGCGTGTTCGATCAGCATCACCGTGGCGTTGGGCACATCCACCCCCACCTCGATGACGGTGGTCGCCACCAGAATATCCGCCTCCCCTTTTTTGAAGCGGTCCATCGCCTCTTCCTTTTCATAGGGCAGCATCCGGCCATGGACCATCTCGGCCTTGTAGGGGCGAAATTCCTCCACGATCTGGCGGTAGCCGGTTTCAGCGTCCTTGAGGTCCAGCTTTTCGCTTTCCTCGACCAGGGGATACACGATGTAACACTGCCGGCCCTCGCGCAGTTGCTCGCGGATGAACGCATACACCTCGCCCCGCCGGGGTTCGGTGCGCAGCCAGGTTTCGATGGGTTTGCGCCCCGCCGGCAGCTCGTTCATCACCGTCACATCCAGATCGCCGTACAGTGTCATGGCCAGCGAGCGCGGGATCGGGGTGGCCGTCATCAGCAGCATGTGTGGATTTTCGCCCTTGCCCATCATCTCGGCCCGCTGCAACACGCCAAACCGGTGCTGCTCATCGACGATGGCCATGCCGAGCTTCTGAAACGCAATCCGTTCCTGGATCACGGCGTGGGTACCCACGGCTACCTGGGCGCGGCCCTCGGCCAGATCGGCCAGAATCTCCCCGCGTAATACTTTCCGCTGTCCGCCAATCAGCAATCGGGTCTCGATGCCGAGCGGCTCCAGATAAGCGCGCAGGCTGGCATAATGCTGCTCCGCCAGGATTTCGGTGGGCGCCATGAAGGCGCTTTGATATCCGTTGTCCAGCGCATGGAGCATTGCCGCGATCGCGACGACCGTTTTGCCGCTCCCCACATCGCCCTGAATCAACCGGTTCATCTGGATGCCGGAGGCCGTGTCGGCGAACACGTCGTCGATGGCCCGCTGTTGGGCGCCCGTGAGGGTAAACGGGAGCGCCTCGTCGATGAACCGCCGCAGATAGTCGCCCCGCCGGCTGAAGACGGGGCCGGCCACCTCCTGCCGCCCCTGCCGGGTGATGCCCAGCATCAGCTGGATGAAGAGCAACTCCTCAAACTTGAGCCGATCCCGGGCCTGCGCGAGCTCGCCCTGACTTTTGGGGAAGTGGATGGCGCGGAGCGCGACCCGCCCATCGATCAACCCGAACTGATCGCGCATCCAGGCCGGCAGGATGTCGGGCAGCTCCAGCCCGGACTCCTTAAAAAACGTGTGGATCACCCGCCGGAACGTTCGGCTCGTCAGGCCGGCGCGGTCGAACGCCGCGCCGCCAGGATAGAGCGCGATAATCCGCCCCGTGTCCAGCGCCGCCCCCTCCTCGTCGAGCTTGTCGAAGTCGGGATGCGTCATCGACAGCTGCCGGCCAAACACCTGTACCTTGCCGTGGAAGGCGACGCGCTCCCCCTGTTTAAACACCCGCCCGATCCAGCCGACACGCTGGAACCACACGCACTTGAGCCGGCCCCCCTCGTTGTCTTCAAGCGTGAGCTCGAACCGCTTCACCTTGCCACCGGGAATCGTGCCCATCGAAAGCACGCGGCCGACGACCGTGGCCGAGCCCATCGCGGGGTCGAGCCGGCGGATGGGGACGATGGTCGAACGGTCCAGATACCGGCGCGGGAAGTAGTGCAGGAGGTCCCGCACCGACAGCATGCCGGCTTCGGCCAGCACCTCGGCCCGGCGCGGACCGATCCCGGGTACAAACTGGAGCGCGCCGGTGAGGATATCGATGGGCATGGCGGGGAGGTCAGTTCATCCGCGGGTCTTCGGGGTAATTCGCCAGCAGAGCGAATTCACCGCCGAGCCGGCGCAAGGCGTCGCTCCATAGCCGCGAAGGCTCCGAGGAGAATACGATCGACTCGTCCGATGCCGCCAGAATCCAGCCGCCCTGCTCGATCTCGGCCGCGAGCTGCCCGGGCGACCAGCCGGCGTAGCCCAGGAAAAAGCGAAACTCGGTGTCGGACGCCTCCTGAGACGCGAGCATGGCCCGGATCGCGTCAAAATCTCCTCCCCAGTAGACTTCCGCCGCTATTTCTCGCGTCTCGCCTACGCGTTCACCATGCCGGTGGAGCACATGCAGGGTGTTTTGTTGGACAGGGCCACCCTCAAAAAGCGGCCCGGAATACTCGGCCATGCCATCCACGATATCGCTGAGCGGGAGGGTCATCGTGCGGTTCAGGATGAGCCCGAAACTGCCGTCCTCGCCATGCTCGCAGAGGAGGACGATCGTGCGTTTGAAGTTGGGGTCGTCCATCATCGGCGGTGCGATGAGAAGAACGCCGGTGGCCGGGGTAAGGTCGGAGTGCGCCATACGCTCAAGCAGGCTCTGAAGCGATTCGGTGGACTTCGGTGGGCAGCGCGCCTGCGGGATGTACGCCCGTTTCGGGGAAAGTATCCAACGCGTTATTCCTTGCTGAATTCCTTCTGCAGCGCCCCGTACGCCCCCACCCACCAGTCGGCGTCGCGGGTCATCTGCACGATCGTGATGTCGCTGAAATACGGGACGAGGCCGACGAGGATCTCCGGGATCACCTGCCACTTCTTTGTCCGAACGCTTTTGGTCAGCTTCTCCGCAGCGGTGCGGCTCCAGCGCCACTTCTCCCGCAGCGTCTCGGCCTTCTTCCAGTAGTTGCGGTCGTCCCAGGCGAGGGCGCTTTCGTCGATCGATTTGTAGATGCCGCGCAGGTTGAAGATGAGAAACGCCAGCATATCCAGCGCTTCGTCGTCGAAGCCGTTCCGCTGCGCGAGGAGGCGCAAGACTTCGGCGCAGCTGCGCATCTGCGCGCTGCGGATCTTGGCCGGCGTATCCCCGGTGCTGATGATACGGGTCATGCGATTCGTGTTGGGTTCAGGGCGTCACTTTATAAGCATCATCCGGCGCGTCAATGTCTCCGTGCCGGTTTCGAGCGTGTAAAGATACAATCCGCTGGCGAGCGATTCCGCATGAAATGTGGCCACGTGCCGGCCCGCCGGCTGTACGGCGTCGACGAGCTGGCGGACAGGCCGGCCCAGCAGGTCGTACACCGTCAGTCGAACGTGGGACGCGGCGCCGAGTTCGTAGGCGATGGAGGTAGCGGGGTTAAACGGATTAGGGAAGTTCTGCAAGAGCGCGGTGGCGCGTGGCACTACCTGGTCATCCTCGTTCGCCACCGGCTCGCCGCCGACCAGGAAGGTGGCGCGAATCGGGATGATGGAACCCTCCATCGGAAATACATTATCGTCCTCGCCTTCGAACTGTGTCTCCCAGAGCGCTCCCCACGACCCGTTGCTTCTGCGTACGTACGAGCGATCCTCATCGGCATACGCCGACGCGCCGACGACCATGTAGTTCACGTCCGCGCCCGTCTCACCGTAGCCGATGAAATACGACGCCGGCAGATCGTCCAGCGCTTCCGCATCCCCTTCCAGATCGACTGTGAAATGATTCAACGAGAGCTGAGCCGCTGTGTACGCGCGCGGATCCTCGATGATCTTGGAAAACAGCAGATCACCCGGCGATCCATCCTGCCCTACAGCCCAGACACGTAGCTCGACATCGCGGTCGGCGTCCGCGGGGATGCCGGCGCCCGAGAACTGGCTCAGGTAAAACGGCGCGATGCCCACTTCCAGCAGCCGGCTGTTCGCCGGCGGATTGAACCGTGTGGCCACGGCCCCGTTCGCCCCCGAACTGAGCGAGAAGAAGGCCCCCGCTATCGCGTTGCCGTCGTCGAACGATTCGCTGACGATCGATCCCGTAAGCTCCGTCGACCAGCTGGCCGACAAGCCGACGCTGACGTTGGAGGACAACTCGGGGCGCACATGCGTCGTCTGCACGATGATACGATCATACGAGCCGGCAAACAGCCGATTGGCGATGGGTAGAGGGAGATCCTCGTAGGTGATCGCGCCGTCGGGCGCCTCCTTGATCACGCGCGCCAGCATCCGGGATCGAATCGTTGATACCGGGTCGCTAGTATCCACGCTGAGCACGAAGTTCTGCACATCCGACCACACGTGATACAGCGCGGCACCGGAAGCTACGCTGAACGTGGTCTGAGGCGTCGATTGTACGGCGCGCCCATCGAAGCTGGCCGAGGGGATGCTGGTAATGCCGGCGTAATCGGGGTGTTCGTACCCGAAATTGGGTTGGATTTCGGGGATATTGAGAAGATTGGCCGAGTGGTAGTCCAACAGGACCTGCGTGTAGTCCAATCCCGCGCCTGTCAGCACCGATTCATACCCGGTGCGGCCGCGGGCGTTGTTGCGGGTGATGGACGCGGTCGTCGCCGGCCCGAGCCGTTCCGCCAGGTAGGCCGTGTACAGGCCGGCTCGGCGGTAGTCGTCCAGCACATTGTCGCTCTCGTCCCAGCTCAACAACCCGATGTTGTACAGCGCCGGATTGAGCAGGTAGGTCATCGGACGCGGAAGGTAGCCGTTGAGCACTTCGGCCCACTCGGACAGCCCTTCGTTGACGAATGTGAGCTCATTCTCGTCGTAATTAAAATGGATCAGATGCTGGTGCTCGTGCGCGGCGGTGCTGAGTAGCTCCGTGATGGGCCGAGAGGTGAGCCCGGGGCTGGTGTCGAGATAGAGGATGTCCTTGTTGTTGCCGCCGCCAAACAGCGAAAGATCCGAGGAGGTGACGTAGCCGGCGATGTAGATGTTGCCATTCGTGGTGCCCTCCTCGATGTCGTACAACAGAATGTCCAGCCGCCCGTCGCCATCCACGTCGGGTGGCGCACCGAAGTAGGCGTTGTTATTGGCCACGATGCCCTTCGTCGCATCGATCGAGCCGTCCGGCGTCGTGCGGAGGAGTGCCTCGTCGAGCGCGGTCACATCGGCATCGGTCGCATGCCCGAGCCCCAATTCCCCGGTCTCGACCCAGATGTTGGCGATATCACTCGTGGCTTTAAGCTCGAATTCCTGGGTCTCCCAGATCGGGCTCGTCGCCAGATTCTTGAGTACCCGGAAGGAGGTCATCATCCCCACACTGTATACGCGTGGAGCCGAGGGGGTCTGTTTGCCTGCGGCCTTATTGGCGTGGAAATCCTCCAGCGCGCGCACCGCATCCGGGAGCCGATTGAGCCGGTCGGTGACATGCAGGTTCCGGGGTGATTCCGTATCGGTGGCGGGGGTTCGGGGGGTCTCCTGGGCGAAAAGCGGGCCGGCGCTGACGACGGTTAGCAGCGCAAAATATAACGCGTTCAGGCGGATGGTCATGGACGATCTCGGTTCAGCTTCGGAAGCGGGGCGTCGGGTGGGCGTGATGATCAAACAAATTGTATGCCCTCACACTCCGACGGCGGTAGCGAGGAAGAATCAACGGCAAACCGACGCGGGGCGGTGCGCAGGGAACGGGTGGGTCGTATTTTGACGGCAGGCCAGACATCATCAGGTCATTCCAGTACGATGGCCGCCGAAGGCCCTGCCCGGTTTTTGATTCCGCACGGATAATACACATGAAACAGTACGTACACCGCAGCCTGTCGTCAATTCCCTGTCGATGGATTTTCCAGCGTACGTGTGCCGGCGTGATAACGGTGGTGCTCCTAGGCGTGTTTGCGGGGTGCGCGGCCTCGCGGCCGGCTGAAAACGAGATTACCGTGGTGGGGGAGGTCACCGCCCGCGGGCAGGTGCCCTTTGTGATTCAGGTGCTGGAAACAGACGACCAGAACGCCTATGTGCTGGTCATGGACGAGGCGCTGCGCGCCCTGTATGCCAATCCGGCGCGGCTGCGGGTGACCGGTGTGGTGTATGTCGAGGCCTGGAATGGCCGGCCGTTTACGCATCTTCGGGTCTCGCGGCTGGAAGCGGCGCCCAACTGATGGGCCTCAGCGCCGGCGGGCCGCGGGCATGAACTGGCGGAGCGACTGTACCGTCACGATCCTGAGACCGAGGATGCCTCCCAGGTAGATGGTCAGCAACACGAATTCGGCCCACCAGTGTTGGGCGATCGGCAGGGTCCGCCATATGCCAAACAGCAGTCCTGCCCAGCCTACCATCAGCGCTACGCCCTTCCAGTCGTACGGCACCGGGAAGAAGCGCTGGACAAACACGTAAAGCAGGATCGCCATGGTGGCGTAAGCGACGGTGGTGGCCCAGGCGGCGGCGATCATGCCATACATCGGTACCAGCAACGCGTTGGCGACGAGGGTCAGCGCACCGCCGGCGAGAGTGCAGTACACGAAGTAGCGGGTCTTTTTCTGGATGTAGGCGCCGGCCGTGAAGTGGTAGTACCAGCCCTGAAACAGGTAAGCGAGTAGCGCGATGGGCACCAGGTAGAGCGCCGGCCAGTACATTTCGGGGATCAGCGTGCGGCCGCCCGGCAGGGGCAGCGACACGAAGTCGTCGATCAGGAACGTGATGCCCAGCACCACCAGCAGGCTGAAGGCCGTGAAGAGCGAGAAAATCCGGGCGAAGAGTGGCCGGGCGTCCGGGTCGTCGGCATGCTGGAGGAAAAACGGCTGCCAGGCAAAACGAAACATCTGCGCGATCAACATCATGAACACGCCGAGTTTCCACACGCCGCCGAAGATGCCGGCCATGTGCTGCCCGTAGGCGGCGTCCGTCGTGGCGCTATTGGCGATCAGCGCGCTCAAGTCGAACGTATGTTCGTACAGGGACCGGATCTGGGTTGCCTCCATCCGCGTCACAAAAATGACGTTGACCCGATCCACCAGCGCGTAACTCAACCCGCTGGGCACAAACGGGAAACCGAAGGTGACGAGTTGGCGCCAGAGGCCGGGTTCTGGGCGAAAGCGGAACAACTCGAGGTAAGTGGGCAGCACCATGAGGAATGTGGCGCCGGCGGCGATCAGATTCGACAAAAACACCGCCTCGATACCCCACCCTAGCCCGATGATCAACACGAGGTTCAGTCCTACGTTCAGCCCGATGTTGACCATTTTGAGCAGGGCGAACCGACTGGCTTTGTTCTGTAGCCGCATCTCCGAGAACGGGATGAGGGCAAGCGCGTCCAGGGTCTGGAAACCGATCGCGTAGTAAAAGAGATGCGCCCACTCGACGTCGATCCCGATGAATTCGCTCAGCAGGCTTCGCAGGAGCAGGATGACCGCCGAAAGCCCGATCGAGACCACGAACAGCGACCAGGTGGCGGTACTAAACACCTCGCTCACCCGGGCGCGGCCTTCTTTGCCCGAGGCAAATTTCAGATAGGACGACTCCATCCCATGCTGAAACAGGTGGTTGATGAGCGTGGTCACTGTATACAGGGTCACGACGACCCCATATTCTCCGGGATCGAAGAAGGCCAGGTAGAGGGGGACCAGTAAAAAATTAATGATGCGGCCTACGATCGTCGAAATGCCGTAGACCGCGGTTTCGGATGCGAGGGTGCGGATCCGGGAGGAAAAGCTCATTGGGTATATGATAACCGGGAGACGCCGGCAAGATAAGGTACGGCCGGCGCACTTCCGCCAAGGTCGTGCCGGATGCCCGGCGCACCCCCATTTTCCGACGGCGCCGGCGACTGAAACGAAAGTGTACCGTTATTGCTTCGAATATTGACCATCGCAGGGCACTACAAAATCCACAGGTTGTGGATAACGTGTGGGTTCGTGGTGTAGAGGGTGTGAGAAAGCCGTGGACGGTTTGTGTACCGGCTCCGTTTTGAGACGAAATGGCCCGTTTTGATAAGATTGGGCGGATTTTGACGATGAATGTAACGCCTTTGCTTTGTGGAAAAAAAACACTTGCTTTCCGAATCCTGGGTCGTTTAATTATGTTGACTTTTGTTCAGCGGACATATGCGGTACGTAGTAAGGGTCGAATAGACCGTTATTCATGTTGGTGGCAGGGTTTTTTCGACGACCTACTTTCAAGTCTGCCGGTCGTTGGCTCCCCAGCTAAATGCACGACATTTCTCCGGCATTGACCCGGCCCGACAGAATCCACCGCCGCCGTCCCCAAGCGAATCACCTGAAGTCTGAGCGAATATGTCTGTACGGAAAACGCTGTCCTCTACTGCAAACAATACCCTGCCCGATTCCTTTTCTCCCGAAAAAGGCCTCGCCATCGCGCGCGTCTTTACGCGCGCCGGCGACGACCCGTTTAATGCCGTTGTGTTCGAGCATCGCGATGCGACGATCAAGAACCACAAAGGCGGCATCCTATTTGAACAAAAAGACGTCGAATTCCCCGTCTCCTGGAGCCAGCTCGCCACCAATGTGGTCGCGAGCAAGTACTTCTATGGAGATGTAAGCGCGACCGGCGAGCCGGGCAAGGGCGGCCGCGAGCGGTCGCTCAAGCAGCTCATCCATCGCGTCACCCGCACGGTGGCGGATTGGGGCGCCGCGCAGGGCTACTTCGCCTCCCGCGAAGACGCTGACGCGTTTTACGCGGAGTTGACCTGGCTCTGCCTCAACCAGTACGTCGCGTTTAACTCGCCCGTCTGGTTCAATGTCGGCCTCCACCACCAATACGGCGTACGCGATTCGGGCGGCAAGAAGATCTACGCGTGGGACGAACAGGCCGGCAAGATCCTCGAAGCCGATCCCTACGAGCGCCCCCAGGCCTCGGCCTGTTTCATCATTTCGGTGGACGACTCGATCGACGACATCTGGCAGCTCATGGGCGAAAGCGCCCGACTGTTTAAGTACGGCTCGGGGGTCGGGGCGGACTGGTCCCGCCTCCGCTCCACCCGCGAAAAACTCTCCGGCGGCGGTCAGCCTTCCGGCCCGGTCTCGTTCATGCGCGTCCAGGACGCCACCGGCGGCACGATCAAAAGCGGCGGCAAAACCCGCCGAGCCGCGATCATGCAGACGCTCAAGGTGTGGCATCCGGATATCCTGGAGTTCGTGACGGCCAAACAGGAAGAAGAGAAAAAAGCCTGGGCCCTCATCGAAGAAGGGTACGACGGCTCCTTCAACGGGCCGGCGTACGGCTCCGTCGCCTTCCAGAACGTCAACCAGTCCGTGCGCGCCACGGACGAATTCATGCAGGCCGCCGTCGACGGCGATTCCTTCTCGCTCCGCTCCGCCCGCGAAGGCATCCCGGTCGAAGACGTCGACGCCCGCGACCTACTCTACAAAATTGCCGAAGGCACCCACGTATGTGGCGACCCCGGCATGCAGTACGAGGACACGATCCAGCGCTGGCACACGGTCAAGAACTCCGGACCGATCAACAGCAGCAACCCGTGCAGCGAGTACATGCACCTCGATAACTCGGCGTGCAACCTGGCCTCCCTCAACCTACGCAAGTTCCAGAGCGAGGACGGCAGCTTCGACGTGGCCCGCTTCCGCGCCGCGACCCGGCTCACCATCACGGCGATGGAAATCCTGGTCGATAACGCCGGCTACCCCTCGGCCCTCATCGCCAAAAACTCGCACGACTTCCGCCCCCTCGGCCTCGGGTTCGCCAACCTCGGCGCCCTGCTCATGGCCATGGGCCTGCCTTACAATAGCGACGAAGGTCGCGCCGTCGCCGGCGCCATCACGGCCATCGAACACGGAGAAGCCTACGCCCGGAGCGCGGAAATCGCCGGCAACCCCAAAATCGGCCCCTTCGCGGGCTACGCGAAAAACCGCGAGCCGATGCTCGAGGTCATGCGCATGCACCGCGATGCGGTGGCGGACATCCACCCGAGCTGCCCGCCCTATCTCCTCGCCGCCGCCCGCGAAACGATGGACCGCTGCTATAGCCTCGGCGAAACCTACGGCTACCGCAACGCCCAGGCCACCGTCCTCGCGCCCACCGGCACCATCGCGTTCATGATGGATTGCGACACGACGGGCATCGAGCCGGATATCGCGCTCGTCAAATACAAGCTGCTCGCCGGCAAAGGCGACGGCATGCTCAAAATCGTCAACCAGACCGTCCGCACCGCCCTCCTCCGCCTGGGCTACTCGGAACTGGAGTGCGACGGCATCCTCGCCTACGTCGAAAAAAACGATACGATCGAAGGTGCCCCGGGCCTGAAGACCGAACACCTGCCGGTGTTCGACTGCGCCTTTAAGCCGTTCAACGGGAAACGCTTCATCCATCACGATGGGCACATCAAGATGATGGCCGCCTGCCAGCCGTTTATTTCGGGCGCCATCAGCAAGACGGTCAATCTCCCCGAGGAAAGCACCATCGAGGACATCATGGATGCGTACGTCGAAGGCTGGAAACTCGGCCTGAAGGCGGTCGCCATCTACCGCGAAAACTCGAAACGGAGCCAGCCGCTCTCCACCTCGAAAGGAGGCAACACGAAGGGCAAAGAGGCCGCCGGCACCTCGGGCGACGGCGCCCTGCGGGCCCCGGAAATCGTCGAACGCATCGTCGAAAAGGAAAAGGTCGTCTATAAGCCGATCCGCAAACGCCTGCCCGACGAACGCCCCTCGGTGACGCACAAGTTCTCGATCGCCGGCCACGAAGGTTACCTCCATGTGGGCCTCTACCCGGATACCCACATGCCGGGCGAGATCTTCATCACGATGGCCAAACAGGGCTCAACCATCTCGGGCCTCATGGACGCCTTCGCGACGGCCATCTCGATCGCACTCCAGTACGGCGTTCCCCTCGAAGACCTGTGCACGAAGTTCAGCCACACGCGCTTCGAGCCCAGCGGCTTCACGAACAACCGCCAGATCCCGATCGCGAAGTCGATCATGGATTACATCTTCCGCTACCTGGCCATCAAGTTCCTGGGGACCGTTCGCGAAGAGGAATCCTACATGAACCCGATGCGCGCCGTTGCCGATGAGGTCGACCGCAACGGGCCGGCGGAGGACGAAACGCAGATGGCCCTCGAATTCGACGAGCCGGACCCGCTCGTCGGCCGCACCGTGGAAGCGTTCCTGAGCGACCACGCGGCGCAACATACAACTTCTAAGAAGCAAGGCACCTTCCAGAACCAGGAAGATGCACCCCCGTGCGCGGTGTGCGGCACGATCACCGTACGCGCCGGCGCTTGCTACTCATGCCCCTCGTGCGGGGCATCTACCGGATGTGGATGAGGACACGTGTGAGTTGATCGCAGGGTAGGATACGCCCGGTCTCCTTGTGGTGGGGAGGCCGGGCGTTTCCTTTTTTATGCGGTGGATCGTCTTGAGGTATGGGGCCCTCGTGGGGTCTTGGTCTATGCTGGATCTGCCCGCTCAGGTCTCAACCATCTCACGGATGCTGGTCCAAAGGCATTATTTGCGTGATAGGTAAAGATCATACGCCGATAGCCGATAGCGTGATTGTGTTATGAGACGTATTGATAAACGGATGTCTGGCGACCGCCCGACTCCGTAGCGTCTCGCACCACCTTTCTCCTAAAGGTCAGATGATCAAGTTCTTTGCTTCCTCGAAGGGCAAAAATGCGGGTTCGGTTGACGATGCACTCGGCAGACTCGAAGCCATCAACCGCTCCCAGGCTGTAATCGAGTTCAGCCTGGATGGTACGGTTGCCTGGGCCAATGAGAATTTCCTCCGGACGATGGGTTATTCGCTTGAGGAGATCAAAGGCCGGCATCACCGGGTTTTTCTGGACGAGACCTACAGCAAATCGTCGGAGTACGCCGACTTCTGGGCCAAACTGGGGCGCGGCGAATTCCATTCCGGGCAGTTCAAACGTATCACGAAAGACGGGAAAGAAATCTGGCTACAGGCCACCTATAATCCCATTCTGGGCTCCGATGGACGCCCGGTGAAGGTCATCAAGTTTGCCCTGGATATCACCGAACAAACACAACAATCGGCCTACCTGAAGAGCCAGGTCGACGCGATCAACCGGTCGCAGGCGGTCATCGAGTTTACCCTGGATGGAACGATCGAGCGGGCCAACGATAATTTTCTGACGGCCATGGGCTATACGGCCCGCGATCTCCAGGGCAAGCCCCACCGTCTTTTTGTCGACGAATCGTACGCCCGGAGCCAGGAATACAGACAGTTCTGGGAGGCACTCAGGCGAGGGGAGTTCGTCAGCGGTCGATTCCAACGCTTCCGGAAAGACGGCAGCGTCATCTGGTTGCAGGCGACCTACAACCCCGTGCTGGGTCCGGATGGTCGCCCCGTTAGCGTGATCAAATTTGCGGTCGACATCTCCGAACAAGTTGCCCAGATGAACCTCCGTCAGGAAGTGGCGAACATGCTCTCGATGATCGAGAAGGTGTCCGGGGCCGCACAGGGCATCTCGGCGTCAACGACGCAACTGGCCTCCTCGGCACAGGAACAGAGCATGCAGAGCCAGGAAGTGGCGGCAGCGGTGGAGGAGATGGCCAGTACCATTGTAGACAATGCCAAAACGAGTACCCGAGCCTCCCAGGTGGCCACCACGAGCGGCTCGGCGGCCCGGCAGGGCGCTGATGTGGTGACGCAAACGATCGAAAAGATCCGTGAGATCGCGTCGATGGTCAGCACGACCTCGACAATCGTGGAGCAACTCGGGGTGTCGAGCCAGGAAATTGGCGCGATCGTCCAGGTGATCGACGAAATCGCGAATCAGACCAACCTGCTGGCGCTGAATGCGGCCATCGAGGCGGCCCGGGCCGGCGACCAGGGAAAAGGATTCGCAGTGGTCGCCGATGAAGTGCGGAAACTCGCGGAACGCACGACCGGCGCGACCAAGCAGATCGAAGGAATGATCCAATCCATCCAGAAACAGACAAAGGAGGCGGTGTCTTCGATGCTGACGGGCAAACGCGAAGTCGAAACCGGCATCACGCTGGCGGATCGCGCCGGCTCGGCGCTGCAGCAAATCGTATCAGGATCGAGCGAGACGGTTGATATGATCGCGCAGATCGCAGCGGCCTCGGAAGAGCAGTCAAGCACAAGCGCCCAGATCGCTAAATCGGTGGAGGTAATCTCGACGGCGTCTGGCGAGTCGGCACTCGCAATCGTCCGCATTGCGGACTCCGCGACGCAACTGAGCGCGCTCACGGAGAATCTACGCCAGCAGGTCTTGCGGCTCGACAAAGGCAAAAAGGAAGGAACAGAGGCCACGTCGGCGATGGCCGTGCCGGCGAATTAAACGACCAGTCCTCGGGTTGGCGGACGACACGGTCGGGCGGTGCATTTATACATCCTGGCGACTCAGTCGATACGCAGGGTGTAGTCGCACGACGCCCGGCCGTGCCTCTCCATGCTGCATATTCTATCACCAACCGGCTCGACTTCCTTGTTTGCCTTCCGCTCTCCCAAAAACGACGCCGCGACTATAGCCCGCGGCAACGCGAAGATCGAAGCGATCAACCGTTCCCAGGCGGTTATCGAGTTCACGATGGACGGCATCGTCATCAGCGCGAATGATAACTTCCTCAAAACCATGGGGTATCGGCTCGATGAGGTCGTGGGGAAGCACCATCGCCTCTTTGTCGATAGCGCCTTCGCCCGAAGCGCCGAGTACACGGACTTCTGGGCAAAAATGGGGCGCGGGGAGTTTCACTCGGGCGAGTTCATGCGGATTAATCGGGACGGTCGCGTGGTCTGGCTTCAGGCCAGCTATAATCCTGTCTTCGGACCCGACGGCAAGCCTCAGAGCGTGGTCAAATTCGCTCAGGATATCACCGCGCAGAAAAACCACGCCGCATGCCTGCAAGGGCAGATCGACGCCATTCAACGATCGCAGGCGGTGATCGAGTTTGCGCTGGACGGGACCATCGAAAACGCGAACAACAACTTCCTCCAGGCGATGGGCTACCGTCTGGACGAGATTCGCGGGAAGCACCACCGATTGTTCGTCGACGCCGCGTACGCCCAGAGTCAGGAATACCTCGATTTCTGGAAGAAGATCGGCCAGGGAGGATTTCACGCCGGCCAGTTCAAACGGTACAAAAAAGATGGCAGCGAAATCTGGCTCCAGGCGAGTTACAACCCCATCATGGGGCCTGACGGTAAACCCGTCAAAGTCATCAAGATCGCCCAGGACATCACGGAGCAAATCGCCCTGATGAACCAGCGGCAGGAAATGGCGACCATTCTCTCCGCCATGATCGATTCGATCGCACAGACGTCCCAGGGCATCTCGAACTCAACAACGCAGCTCGCCGCTTCGACCCGCGAGCAGAGCCAGCAGAGCCAGGAAGTGGCCGCCGCGGTGGAAGAGATGGCGAACACGATCGTGGACAACGCAAAAACGAGCACGATGGCATCCGACGTGGCGTCGCAGAACGGCAAAGCCGCCCTCCAGGGAGCACAGGTTGTTACGCAGACCATCGAGAAAATCCGCGAAATCGCCAGCCTGGTGGGGATCACATCGACCCTGGTCGAACAACTCGGTGCTTCGAGCCAGCAGATCGGTGAAATCGTCCAGGTGATCGATGCCATCGCGGGTCAGACCAACCTGCTTGCCCTGAATGCCGCTATCGAGGCGGCGCGCGCCGGCGAGCAGGGAAAAGGATTTGCGGTTGTGGCCGACGAGGTTCGAAAACTGGCGGAGCGCACCACCGGCGCGACAAAACAGATAGCGGATATGATTCAATCGATCCAGGCGCAGACGCGCAACGCGGTCGATTCCATGCAGAAAGGCAAAAAGGAAGTCGAAACCGGGATCACGCTCGCCGACCGGGCCGGCGAGGCACTGCAACAGATCGTGACAGGCGCCGGGGAAACGGTGGATATGATCTCCCAGATCGCCGCCGCCTCCGAAGAGCAGTCCGCTACCAGCAGCCAGATCGCGAGCGCTGTCGAGGTGATCTCTTCCGTATCTTCAGAATCCTCCCAGGCCGTCAGTAAAATCGCGCACTCCACAGGGGATCTGACACGGCTGATGGACGAACTTCGACAGCAGGTCCTCAAACTCAGCACGGGTACCCCTGGCGCCGTTAACGACAAACCCAAGCCGACCCGATCGGTGGGCTATCTCGTCAATTGAGTATACAGGCCGTCGTGCTGACTCCCATAGCTAGGGTCGATATCCCGGCCCTCGTACCACGCGACCCGGCAGGTTGCCCGTATGCTCCCCGTACGATAGCACCTGCACCCCGTTGACGAACACATGCTGCATGCCGGTCGCGTACTGGTGGGGCTGTTCAAAGGTAGCATGATCCTGGATCGTCACGGGGTCGAACACGGCGACATCCGCGAAATACCCCGGCGCCAGCCGCCCACGGCGCTTGATGCGCAGGTTCTCGGCCGGAAAGGACGTCAGCCGCCGAATCGCTTCGGGTAACGTCAACACCTTTTCGTCGCGCACGTATTTGCCGAGCAATCGGGCAAAATTACCGTAGGCACGTGGATGAGGGTTGGTATCCAGGAAAACCCCCTCGGGAGCCATCGAGCCGGCGTCGGAGTCGAACGCCACCCACGGCAACGCCAGCTGCCGGCGGACGTTTTCTTCGGACATCAGGAAATACACGGTACCTACTCGGCTGCTGTCCTCGATCACCAGATCCATGGCGGCCTCTTCGGGGGAGACCCCGCGCTCCGCGGCAATCTGCGCGAGCGTCATCCCGGTCATGAACCGGAGCTTTTCATTCCGGAAACCCACGAGCAGCGTACCCTCCGGGCCGGCGGCGAGCATCAGGTTCTCCCAGGCGTCCGTCGGGGTTCGCATCTCCTCGGCCACGCGGGCCCGAATGGCCGGGTCCTGGAGCCGCGACCGCCAGGCCTCGAACCCGCCTTCCTGCACCCAGGGCGGCATCCCGGCGTCTAGCCCCGTGGCCCCCGCCGTGTAGGTGTACATGTCCGCCGTGATAGCGAGACCCTCCGCGCGTGCCGACTCGATGCGGGCAATCACGTCGTCCAGCTTTTCCCAATTGGCCTGGCCGCCGGCCTTGAGGTGGTAAATCTCCGCCCGGATCCCGGCATCCCGTGCGATGGTGAGGAGTTCCTCGACGGATTCGACAAGCCGGTTGCCTTCGCTGCGCATGTGCGAGATGTACATCCCGTCGCTTCGCGCGGCCACCCGGGCCAGCTCAGTCAACTCCTCTGTGCTGGCGAAAAAGGCCGGCGCGTAGATCAACGAGGAACCCACACCCAGCGCCCCCTCCCGCATGGCCTCGTCCACCAGTATCCGCATCCGCTCCAACTCATCCGCGCTCGGAGGGCGGTTCTCGTACCCCACTTCGTGGACACGGACCGTGGTGGCGCCCACGAATGACGCCACATTGGGGGCGACCCCGCGTCCGACCAGGAAATCCAGGTACTCGCCCAGGGTCGTCCACGGCAGGATCGGCAGGCCACTGCTGTCCACGTCGAGCTCGAATCGATCGATCATCTCCTGCCGAGAATCGAAGAGTGACTCTAGATCACGAACCGCCTCGGCACGCATCGCCTCGTTGAGCGGCCCCATCGACACCCCCTCCCCAAACACCTCCAGGGTTACCCCCTGGCGGATATCGCTCTGGGATTTGCCATCGACGAGCAGCGTCTCCGTGGCCCAGCTGAGCATATTGATGAAGCCGGGCGCCACCGCCAGCCCGGCTACATCGAGCTCGCGCCGGCCGATCGCCTTACCCAGGTCGCCCAGGGCCGCGACAGAATCCCCCTGAATGGCGACATCCCCTACGATGGGGGGCATGCCCGACCCGTCATAGAGGATGCCCCCTCTCAGGATAAGATCGTATTCCGCCGGCCGTTCACAGGCCGGCAGCAACAGACAGAGTAAAATCGCAGGCAGGACGAGAGTACGTCGAAGCATAAGTACCGTGGATGATGAACGCCAGACACTGTCGCCGCACTTCGCCACACGCCACCACGATCCCGATCGCTACTTCACTTTGAGCACGTCGTCGATCGATTCAACGATGTGGCCGACCAGGCCGTAGCTCTTCGCGTCTTCCGCCGTGAGCCAGAAATTCCGGTTGGTGTCCTTTTCGATACGCGCCAGATGTTGCCCGGTCTGGCGGGCAAACAACAGGTTCAGGCGATGCCGCATCTTGAGGATCTCTTCCGCCTCGATCTCGATATCGCTGGCGGTTCCGCCGGCGCCTCCGGCAGGCTGATGGAGCAGAAATCGCGTATTCGGGAGGCAGAAACGGTCGGTGACCGGAACGGACACAAAAATAAGCGCGCCGGCGCTGGCCACCCAGCCCGTGCCGATGATCCGGACGCGCGGCCGGATGAAGCGGATCATGTCGTGAATCGTATCGCCCGATTCCACATGCCCGCCCTGCGAATTGATGAACAGGGTGATGTCGTCATCCGACGAAGCCGCCATCCCGATGAGTTGCGCGATCACGCTCGCCGCGCGGCGCTGGTTGATCTCGCCGCTGATGATGATCGTCCGGGATTCGAAAAGCCGACTTGCCAGGTTATTGGAGATCTTTTCGACGTCTTTCTCTTCCATAAAAGTAGTTTGCTTCAGATAGGAGGTGCGTTTGGCCGTGCAAACGGCGGTCCACTGTGAGATATGGTTGCTTCAACATGAAATGGCGCGGCAGGTTGCCACGCGTCCCGGAGCCAATAAAAAACGCCCGGCCTTGAACCGAGGCCGGGCGTGGCAGTAGCGCGGCCCGAGGGAGGGAGAATCGGCTACTCGCGGTAGATACTGAGAATAAATGTCGGCATGCCGGCTCCCGAATGCAACTACCCCTGCCGGCCTGGGCCACAGGAACATTTGATGAATCGGGTCGATTAGTCTGCTTCATCCCGCCCGATGGCGCCCCAGCCAGAGCGCCCTGTTCAGTTCGAACGTTTTTAATCGATGTATGATCAGGGCCCTTTGCGACGTGGCATCCTGTGGTTGACCGGCATTGACGTCATCCACCTCTCCCGCCGCAGGATATCTCCCCGTTAAGGCGTGGCCCGGTTGTTGAGATTCAGCAAACGACCCACCGACCTCCATTTGCTGAACGGACGTTCCCTTATATATGACTCGACTCTCCACGTTTTCCGTGTTGTGCCTGCTTATTGCAGGCTCAATCGCGGTCCAAGCCGTACGTGCTCAGGAAAACTACAAAGGCAGCCGGCTACCCGAAACAGTAACCCCGACGGCCATCGCCTCCGCCAAATCCGGAAGCCTGGGTCAGGCCGCGTGCTCGCTAGGATTTGCCGACGTATACCCCTGCAGCAATGTCGACCTGCTCGCATTTGTGTCCTTCTCGGATCTGGTGGGCACCCTCAGCCCCACCACCAATGAGGCCAACGACATCTGGGGATGGACCGACCCTGAAACAGGGGTCGAATACGTCCTGCTCGGCCTCGAACACGGCACGGCGTTCGTCGACATAAGTAACCCCGAAACGCCGTTTACGGTCGGCTTTCTGCCCTCGACTAACGTGCAGCGAGGCGAGACCCGCGGAATCAATCAGGAACCCTTTTACTCGATCTGGCGAGACATTAAAGTGTATGCCGATCATGCCTTCGTGGTCGCCGACGCGTCCAACTCACACGGCATGCAGGTATTCGACCTCACCCAACTGCGTAATGTGAGTAGTCCCCCGGTTACCTTTCAGAACACGGCGCATTACACCGGCATCGGAAGCTCCCATAACCTGGTGATCAACGAAGCATCCGGCTTTGCGTATGCCGTCGGCTCCAACTCGGGTGGCACTACCTGCGGCGGCGGTCTCCATATGATCGATATCCGGACGCCCGCCCAACCCACGTTCGCCGGCTGCTTCGCGGACATCCTCACGGGTAGGAGTGGCACGGGGTATACACACGACGCCCAGTGTGTCATCTATCATGGTCCCGATACCGACTACACAGGTCGCGAAATCTGCATCGGATCCAACGAAACGATGGTCAGCGTGGCCGATGTTACGGACAAGTCCAACCCGGTTGCCGTCAGCCGGATTTCGTATCCCGGCGCCGCTTATGTACACCAGGGCTGGCTCACCGAGGATCATCGCTATTTCTTTCAGGATGATGAACTGGACGAGCTGAACCAGTTCACCAATCGCACGCGCACGCTGGTGTGGGACCTTTCGGATCTGGACGATCCGGTCTACTTCACCGATTTCCTGTCGTCGCAGGCATCCATCGATCACAATCAATATGTCCGGGGCAATTTGCTTTACCAGTCCAACTACTCGAGCGGCCTCCGGATCTACAATATTGCCGATGTCGAATCGCCCGTAGAGGTCGGCTACTTCGATACTCGCCCCACCGATGGCGCCATTGCCTTCACGGGTAGCTGGAGCAACTACCCGTACTTCGAGAGTGGCGTCGTGGCCGTCTCTAGCATCGATGAAGGGCTGTTCCTGCTCAAGCCAACGGGCTCTGCCGTGGATACCGCCGGCGAAACACCCGGCCAGATCGACGACTTCCAGCTCTCCCCCGCCTACCCCAACCCGTTTAACGAGACTGCTCTTCTCACACTCGCGGTGGACGAAAGCGCGCCGGTCACCGTCGACCTCTTCGACCTGTTGGGCCGCCGGATCGCGACCCTGTACCAGGGCACCACGCCCGCCGGCTCTACGCTGCCCATCAGGGTGGCTGCCGACGATCTTCCGGACGGACGCTACATCGTCCGAGCGCGCCTCGCGGACAAAACCGTGTCCCGCCTCGTAACCATCCGTCGATAGGCCGATACACCTCTTGTCAAACGTAAGCCGTGTTCGTTATGGGGATCCGCTGGTTCTGGCCGGCGGATCCCTGTTTGTATTTGCCCGTTCGGAAACATCCGGGGCCTATCCGACATACCCTGTATCCCCGAGTATATGTGCGTCCTTGTCGTCCAATAGACTTGGCGTGTCTACTTAAAGTAAAATTTTAAGCAGGGGCTACTTCCTTAAGGCGTAATGCCCTATCTTTTACGTTGCTTATGCTGAGCATATCCTGCGCGATGCCCTCTTTAAGGCTATGAAAAGAACCTCTTCCATTCCGCTGCCGATCCTGTTCCTTGTTGGTGGTATTGGCCTCTTGTCCGGCTGCGAACTTACGAGCGCGCCGCCGCCCTTTGACCGTTTTGATGTCGAAAACATCGTCTATACCCAACACATCCAGCCGATTTTTAACGAGAAGTGCACCCGGTGCCACGCCGGCCCCGACGCCGCGAACGGCCTTCGCCTCGATACGTGGGAGAACCTGATCGCCGGCTCCGACGATGGCGAATCCATCATCGCGTACGATGGCGACAAAAGTTTGCTCATTGGCATCACGTCGCGGCTGGTGGGTGGCCCCCACCCCTTCGAGCAGGCAGCTGATACCCTGACGACGCCGGAGATGAACTTCATCAAGCGCTGGATCGATTTCGGCGCCAAGTTCGACGGGGGCGTCGTCCCCTATGCCGACGCGACGCAGCTGCTCTACGTACCCAGCGAAAACGATGCGCTCATCTCGGTCATCGATGCGGAAAGCCAGCTCGTGATCCGGAATGTGGACCTCGTGGCCGACTTTCGGCTCTCCCCGAACTCCCGGCCCACGCATGTCGTGATCGATCCAGATAGCAACCACTGGTACGTCTCCTTGAGCGGCATCAATCGCGTGCTCAAGCTCGATCGCCTGAATACCCTGGTGGGCCAGGTGGAAATTGAATCGCCAGGACTCCTCGCCGTGCACCCCCGAGAAGACTTGCTTTTTGTGAGCCGCTCCCAGACAGCCGTCAATCCCCCGCCCAAAATCGGGGTGATCGAACGGTCGACCATGACGCTCCGCGAAGTCGATATCCCCTCCTCGCGTCCTTATGCGCTGGTTGCGGACCCTCGCGGCGGCTTTGTCTACACGGGAAGTTTGATGGAGAACCGGATCATGAGCATCGACACGCAGACCGATGCGGTGACCTTCACATTACTCGCGGCGCCGTTCCACTCCTTCGGTCAGTTCGCGATTTCGCCTGAGGGAACACGCACCGTGCTTTCCGGACAGTTGACCAACCAGCTCCTGATCATGGATTCGAGCGCGCCGGCTTCGTTTGTCCGCGTCGGCGACATCGAGATCGGCTCCAGACCCGGCCACCCCGTGTTCAGTCCGAACGGACGTTTTGTCTACGTGGGGAACGGTGGCGCAAATACCGTGTCCGTGATCGACGTGGATACGCGCTCCATTTTTGCGACCATTGAGGGCGAAGGCCTCGCCGAGCCTTTCGGGAGCGCGGTGTCGCCGGACGGCCGCTTTCTCTTTGTTTCGAGCCGCAACTCGAATAAGCTCTACGCGCCTCGATTTAACCTGGGCACCAATGATGGGATTGGGACGGTTACGGTAATCAACACAGAGACGAATCAGATCGAGCGCATTATCGAAGTCGGCCGGGCCCCGGGTGCCATGTCACAGATCATGTTCTAGCTCGTCATCCTCACGTGCGGCCGGCCTGCGTCAGACGGTGGCTCCACCAGGTGAGCGCCGAGACAACGACGAATCCGGCTACGGCCAGCAGGGCGATGAGGCCGATGGGATCCGCCGGCGCTGGCGCCAGCAGCGTGCCCTCGCTTTGCCATGGCCACAACGCGCGGAGCGAGCCAATCATAAGCCCAACGAGCGCGGCCATCGTACGGTCGTGCTGCCGCTCCAAAAGCCACTTCAGCAGGTTGGAGAACAGCCCGAGCCCGGTAGCGGCGCCTGCCATGAACACGCCGACATACAGTAGTTCGCGTTCGTGTAAGGCCCTGAGTGTCGGCTCGTACATTCCGAGTATAAGGAGCAAGAATGCGCCGCTGATGCCCGGAAGGATCATGGCGCAGATGGCAATGGAAGCCGCACCAAACACTTGAAGCAGACTGGGGTTCGGCACCTCAAGGGGGGCGAGGCCGGTCAGGAAGAAGGCCCCCGCGGCCATCGCCGTGGCGAGCACGTATCCGCTCGCGTTCATCCGCTCCATGCGCGACCACGGGATGGCAACCGAAGCGGCAATCAGACCAAAAAAAAGTCCCTTGCTCTGCAGCGGATACGTCTCGAGAAGGTGGGGAATAAATCGGGCGCCAATGAGAATGGCCGAACCGATGCCACTCCCCAGCGACAGCACAAATAGCCACTCCACGCGCGCCAGATGATGGCGCATGTCCCCCATATTAAAGCGCAACAGAGCGATGCCGGCGTGAAAACAGGCGCTGATGGCCCCGACAAGCCGCTCGTAAATGCCTACGATCAGGGCGACCGTGCCGCCACTGACACCCGGGATGATATCAGCCCCACCCATCATCAATCCCTGGGCGAAATGGAATAGTCCGGCGCGTATCCCCCGGCGCGGGCTTGTGTTCAATGGCACGAGTATCTGTCCTGATAAATGAAACATACCACGGTGAAAAGCCACCAGTGGAGATTCGTTTCAGCCATCAGCCCGGGCGGTAAGAATTGTTCGGAAACACCCGGAAGTCGAATTGATCAGCCGTCCAGTCCCAGTTCCCGTCGAATACGCGCGTCACGGTAAAGCTCCGGATAGGTCTGTCGAAACTCATCCTTCTTTTTGGGATCCAGCGAAAAAGCGCGCTTTAGCGATCGGATACTCTCGTCGGACCGGCCCAGGGCGAAGAGCGCTTTTGCCTGCTGAAAATAGGAGCCAGCGTGTTCAGGTTCGATACTGAGTGCCCTGTCGTAAGCGACCAGAGCCTCTTCGAGCCGTTGCGCTTCAAAGAGAGTTTCGGCGTAGTCGAGCCAGGCCTCGCGATTGTTAGGCTCCATGTCGACTACCGAAAAGTAGGACTCGAGCGACTCGTCGATCAGGCCGGCGTTGTACTCGCAATCGGCCTTGGCATACCAGAGATCCGCGGATCGGGGTGTCAGGTGAACGGCCTTCTGGTAGAACTCCAGCGCTTCGAAGAACCGCTCCTGGGCGTCAAAGCAGCAACCAAGCCCGTACCAGGCCTCCGCATACTGGGGATCCTTTAGTAGCGCCTTTTCGAAATAGGCAATGGCCTCGGGATACTGCTGTAACTCCTCGTAAGCAAGCGCAATATTGTAAAACGTGGCGGCGTCCCCATCCTCAAGCTTGATCACCTGCTCGTAGCTTTCAATCGCGCCTCGCAGGTCTCCGACATTCGCCTGGGCGTTGCCCTTATTGTAATAGGCCGACGCGAACTCGTCATTGATCACAAGCGCCATATCGTACGACTGGACGGCCTCGGCGAATCGATTCATCCTGTTCAGGACGATTCCCCGGTTGTACCAGGCGTCGTACGAATAGGGGTCAATGTCGATATGACGATCATAACAGGATAGGCTTTTTTCGTCCTCGGCTAGCCGGTCGAAACAGTACCCGAGTTCATACCAGACCTCTGGGTGCTCGGGATTCATCTCGACACAGGCATAAAAAGCCGCGATGGCCTGATCGAGAAGATCCGCCCGCTCCAGGGTCACTCCGCGATTGAACAGGGCATCTTCATTCAGGGGGTCGATCTCCAGGGCTGTCTGGTAGGACTTGAGCGCCTCTTCCGTCCGCCCCAGGCTATCGAGCGTAATGCCGAGATTGATGATCGTCTCTGGATCCGATGGATTCAGCGTGAGAGCCTCCTCGTACGCCGCCATCGCTTCGGAATGGCGGTTCATGTTGTTCAGCAGAATTCCTCTCCGCATCCAGGCGTCGGAGGAATAGGGCTGCGATTCGAGAATGCGGTCGATCGCACCCAGTGCATCACCGAAACGCCCCAACTCAAAATAGTAGGTGGCGATCTCCTCTAAAGCGTCGGAATCGAAATAGGTGCCGGCTCCGCCCTGCTCATAGGCATGAACGAGGTCTTGCACGCTGAAATTCTCTTCCGAGTCTTCGAGGTCGTCGTAGCCGAAATCGAACATGCTCATCGGGCGCAGATTAGGGTTGATACGGAGAAGGCTGCGCGAATGGACTGGCCGGTTGTTCGGGATCTTAAGCAGTATTTGCCAAAAGGTTCACGAAGTATACCGGGCACGGAGCCATTTTGCAACATGATTACAGGATGCTCTCGTTCCGAAGAGAAGGAGAGACATAATTTAAGCGTTTCGTGAGGGCGCTTTTTCCATTTCTGCCATGTAGTTTTGGATGAGCACCGTCTTCGACTGCGCGGGTTCTCGTTGGTATCGCCGAGTGCCAGGGGACGCCTCACCATTCATATCGTCGAGCCGCGGGCAGGGTTAAACCAACAGGTAGAGCCCAGGCTCCACACCAGGCCAGGCCCGGGCACCGCGAGGGGAACCACCAATTATGCCGGGATGAGCACCGAACACATATGCTGATTAGTTTCGAGGGCATCGATGGCAGCGGCAAGAGCACCCAGGTGGTGCTGATGAGACGGCGGCTGGAGGAAGCAGGCTACGCGGTAGATATGGTTCGTGAACCGGGCGGCACCGCCTTGTCGGAACGCATACGATCGTTGTTGCTGGATCCCGATCTCGAAGTCGATTCCATGGCCGAACTGCTGCTCTTCTCCGCCGCCAGAGCACAACTCGTGCGAGAGCACCTCATGCCGAGTCTGGCGGAGGGCAACGTGGTACTCTGCGACCGCTTCTTTGACTCGACAACCGTCTACCAGGGCGCGGGCAGAGGGCTTGACCCGGATGGTTGGCTGGACGCGTTTAATCGCAGGGTCACCAAGGGACTTGTTCCCACACGTACCTATTTGATAGATATTGACCCGGAAGAAGCGGTGCGCCGGCGAATGGCGCAGGGAGGTGTGGCCGGTCGGGATAGGATGGAGCAAGCCGAGCCGGCGTTTTATACGCGGATCGTCGATGCTTATCGTGCGCTCGCTTACGCTGAACCAGTGCGGTGGCGTGTTCTCGATGGTCTACGTCCGGCCGAAGAAATCGCACGGCACATCTGGGCGGACTTTGTTCGGCTTGCCGGGCACGGTAGGAACACGCCGGAATAGGAGTCCGTTCTTCCTGCATTCCAGGCGCAGCCGATGCTGATGCGTCGTGTACCGGACAATGCGCTCCGATACGGGTTTTCCCGGAACGTCCAGGCCCTTTATGCCCCAGCTTCTCCAGAAACAGCTCGATGAAGTGCGCCATATTTTCAGCGCTTTTCTCAAGCGTCGAAACCAGCGACAGACGCCGGAGCGGTTTGCCGTACTCGACGAGGTGTACGCCACTAATGACCACTTCGATGCGGATGAGCTCTACATCAGGCTCAAACAGCGTGGGTCCAGTGTGAGCCGAGCCACCGTGTACAACACCCTGGAACTCCTGATTGAGTGTGATCTGGTCGTACGTCACCAGTTCGGCTCCAACCAGGCAAAGTACGAGCGTGCCTACAGCTACTGGCAGCACGACCATCTCATTTGCATGGATTGCAACGAACTCTTTGAATTCTGCGATCCGCGCTTACAAGGCGTTCAGGAGATGATCGCGGATATCTTCAAATTTGATATCAAGCATCACTCCCTCAATCTATATGGCCATTGTCGTAGGGAACAGTGCCTCAATAAAGTCGTCTAGGCACATTATTTGTTGAGATTCCCGCGAATCGTACGATATGATAGGATATCTTTCCGGGGGCTTGGCAAAATCACTGGTAATCCTTTATTTAGTGCTCTAAATGGCGTGTTATTGCGATTAATATGAGACGTTACCTCGCCGGTCTAGCATTCCTGGTTATTCTCGTAGCGGCCTCGCCCATGTCCACGGGTAAGGTTCAGTTGTCCTACTTTCGGGTCACTGAAGATCCGGGGGGCATGATCGTGACCTGGCAGGTGGAGACAGAGGAGGAGGTCCGTGAGTATGAACTACAGAGAATGACCCGGTTCACGAACAACCGTTTCGTCAAGGTGGAGTCCTTTCAGCCCCATGGGATCGACAAGTCGTATTCATTCAAGGACACCCAGATATTCAAAGCGAGTTCAGAGCAGGTGGACTACCAGCTCGAGGTCATCTATTCAAATGGTCAGCGCGAACTGCTCGCCCGAGAGCAGGTCAACTATACGTCTACGGCTATCCGGCGTACCTGGGGCAGTATCAAGGCCATGTTTCAGTAGAGAACAAGGGTTGCCCCACAGCTAGTGAACTATGTCGCGTACCCTGATTTTGCCTGGAGAGCGTGTCCGTCGGACCATCAATCGCCTGGCCTTCGAAGTGATCGAGCACAATCAAGGGGTGAGCAATCTGGTTATTGCCGGTGTACGGAGTGGGGGAACGGATCTTGCCGAGGCTATCGCTGCCCACATCCATCTGAACGAAGGTCATCGCGTGCGCGTAGAGCAGCTCGATGTCACCGCCTTTCGCGACGATCGAGACCGCTCTTCCGGCCGATCTGTGGTTGGTTCCGGTCCAGCAACAATAGACGATCGGGACGTTCTCCTCGTGGATGACGTGCTTTTTACGGGTCGTACGGCCCGCGCTGCTCTGGACGCGATTGTGCAGTTGGGGCGGCCGCGTTCGATTCAACTCCTCGTGCTCGTTGATCGCGGGCATCGTGAATACCCCATCCAAGCGAATTTTGTGGGGCGTACGATCCAGACGAAGCACAAGGAACGGGTCGTCGTGGAGGCCGGGGACAATTTTGCTATCTATATAGAGGAGTAAGATTGCCGGGGATGTGAGGTGGCGGTCTCGGGCGGCGGTACGGCGTCAATTCTCTTCCGGGGTATCGATCTGCACAAATAATCGTATCTCGTGCCCTTCCTTTAGCCGCGTGCCTGCCGGATAGCCCTGCTTTACAACGGTCATCGTGGCGGTGGCATCGTCATCTGGAGCACCCATTACGACAGAGCGCAGCCGACGTGCGAGCAGGAATTGCCGGGCTTCCCGGACGGAAAGCCCCTGAAGATCCGGTACGGCAACAAACGCATCACCGAGGCCGGTACTGTACCAGAGACGAACTCTGGAACCCTCTTCCAACACGGTGCCATCAGTAGGGAATTGCCGCGTGATCGTCCCGCGGTGAGGGTGCGGGATCGAATCCGGTTGAATATCGGATGGTTCAGAACGAAGGCCGGCGGCTGCCAGTCGATTTAGAGCCTCGACCTGTGAGATGCCCTCCACGTCTGGGACAGTGACGCGAGGTGTCGAGCCACTGTTGATTGTAAGGTAGATGCGTCGACCGGGTTTGACGGCGCTGTTTGGGCGGGGGCTCTGGTCAACCACGACATCGCGAGGGAGCTTGGGATTAAAGCGGCTCGATTCCACACGGGCCTGGAGGTCGAGCTGCTCCAAGACAGCCTTGGCCTGTTCTACTGGCATTTCGCTCACATCTGGAACCAGGATCTGGTCCGCATGACCTACGCTATTGGGCATGATCAGCTTGTCGAAAACGATATAGCCGATTCCGATAAATGCCACCAGGCCGATCACGCCCATTCCGAAATACGGGTTGGATAGCAGGTCTTTTACAAACAGCCAGGTGCGTTCCAGGATCGGGTGAAGCTTGATGTCGGGCATGAATCTCGGTGATGAGAGGGGTGGACAGGTGGAAGCTTCCGGGTAGAACGGTGATTCCATTGAGGCGCCGGTGCACTCTGTACAGAAAAGCTCAACGGTTGGAACGCTATGAGGATTCCCGGAAACGCGCAAAAATACGTGGGAATGGGCCGTTTTAGCATCGCCATGCCGGGATCTGACGGAAAATAGGCCGCAGATTCGTCAATTGTTCGAATTCAAACAAGAACCTGGACTAGTATGGCTGTGTATACCGGTCCGCTTTCAGCAAAATGCGTTCTCTTAATCGATTGAAGTGCCTGTCGCTCCCGACCGTTGAGAGGGCGATTTGTAAGAAAGCATGAAGATGATTGCGATCAGAAACCTGCGAAACCACGCTGCGTTTCAGACCTCCGCAACAGAAAAAGCCGGCTCTGTGCCAGCTTGTTCTTGGAAAGACTGAGTGACAACTTCCGCATTTGCCGGTTGCCTGATTGACCCGAAGAGCCATGTGGTGTTCGCGTCAACTTGCGATGACCTGTGCGTGTGCCTCGTACATGAGGCCCAAAAAGAGATGTCACAAAGAGTTTGAAAGATTCTGTGAAGTCGCCAATGGTGCTTGACAACTTCCGGTAGACGCCGTAAGTTAATCGTCCTGCCCCAAAATACAAAGCGACTGCCCGTAAGGGTGCGAGGGGTGTGTTCTTTGATCAGATTGAAAGCATAGCGAGTCCTTGTCGATCCAACTTTGTTGGTTTCGAAATTTAAGCGAGTCAAGCGAGCTCATTGATTTAACTTTCTTACTACGGAGAGTTTGATCCTGGCTCAGGACGAACGCTGGCGGCGGGCTTAACACATGCAAGTCGAACGAGAATCCCGGGTTCGCCTGGGAGGAAAGTGGCGCACGGGTGAGTAACACGTAGGCAACCTGCCCTCGAGTGGGGAAT
>JBGSPJ010000113.1:0-1597 GCA_041738655.1 Rhodothermales bacterium
GGTACGTCTCGCCCATTTTGTAGAGACGCCCCGGTGGGGCGTCTCCTGTCGTTCACGTTCGTCTGTTCGGTTTTAGTATTTCGGAAACCTCGCTGATACGCCCCACCGGGGCGTCTCTACATAAGATGTCATTAGCAGCGAAGCGAGGGACCTTCGAGCGGCATACGGCAATGGACTCGCGCAGATTCTAAGGCTCACACCGGCCAGACACGTTGCGCTTCACGTCAGGATCTGCCTGTTTAAGTTCCCTCGCTGTCGCTCAGGATGACGCGGGAACTGCCAATGCCATGGCCCGCTTTTCCGACAACCCGGCCGGCTCACGATGACAAACTTTGATGGCCGACGCGTTAACGTTCAACGAGAAAACGTTCATCCTTTAACGTATTTCCCCTCGATGTACGCGATCCACGGCTCACTCGTCAGCCGGCTCCCTGCGACGCGTTCCAGCAGATCCCCGGCGTCGATAGCCTTGCCGTGGCGGTGGATGTTGGTTCGCAGCCAGCCGAGCAGCGCCTCGAAGCGGCCGGCGCGGATCTGATCGTCGAGATCGGGGATCGCGCGACGGATGGCTTCGAGCAGCTGGGCGGACATCAAATTGCCCAGCGCGTACGTCGGAAAATACCCGAACGCCCCGAGCGACCAGTGGATGTCCTGCAACACCCCGTCGGCGTTGTTCTTCGGGCGGATGCCGAGGTAGGCCTCCATCCGATCGTTCCATGCGGCCGGCAGATCGTCCACCGACAGGCTCCCATCCAGCATCGCCATTTCGAGCTCGAAGCGGAGCATGATGTGGAGGTTGTACGTCACCTCGTCAGCCTCGACGCGGATGGGCGTGGGCGCCACGGCGTTTATGGCGCGGTAGAAGCCATCGAGCGAGACATCCGCGAGCGGACCCGGGAAGGCGGCTTTTAACTTCGGGTAATAGTGCTCCCAGAACGGCCGGCTCCGGCCAATGAGGTTTTCCCAGAGGCGCGATTGGGATTCGTGCATCCCCAGCGACGTGCCGTCGGCCAGCGGGGTGCGGTCGAACGCGCGGTCGATCCCCTGCTCGTACAACCCGTGGCCGCCCTCGTGGAGGGAGCCAAAGAGGGCGGACGGCAGGAAGCGCTCGTTGACGCGCGTAGTGAGGCGGACGTCCGTGATCGCGAACGTGGTGGTGAACGGGTGGGCGGAAAGGTCCTGCCGGCCCCGGTTGAAGTCGAACCCGATATCCCGCAGCACCATCATCCCAAAATCCCACTGCGCTTTTGTGTCGAAAGCGCGCGTCAGCACGCCGGCGTCGACCTGTGGGGCGTCCGCGAGGTGCTTGACGATCGGCACCAGGCGCTCGCGCAGCGCGGTGAACACGGTGGCGATTTCGGCCGCCGTCGCCCCTGGTTCGAATTCTTCGATGAGCGCGTCGTAGCGGTGGCCGGCGTAACCGACGGCCTCGGCAATCCGAACGTTGATGTCGACCAACTGCTTCAGGTGGGGCGCGAACACCGGAAAGTCGTTCCGCTCGCGGGCGGATTTCCAGGCCTGTTTCGCGCGCGATACCGCCCCGGCGAGTTCAGCCACGAGGGCCGCCGGCAGCCGGCGTTTCCGGTCGATCAGCCGG
>JBGSPJ010000159.1:0-6948 GCA_041738655.1 Rhodothermales bacterium
CGTCGGCCTCGTCGGCACCGGCTTCGGCGGATCGGATGAGGGCGTTGCGCTCGAGGCCGAATTGTACGGCCTCCTCGGCGGTGAGGGCGCGGAGGTCCTGGCCGGCGGCGAGGGTTGGGAAGAGGAGGAGCACTAGCAGAAATCCTCCCCATCGCGACCAAGGTCGCGATGGCCCCTCCTTTAAAAAGGAGGGGATCTTCGTGGCGGAGAATCCTTCCCGGCGCGACCACCGTCGCGATGGCCCCTCCTTTGGAAAGGAGGGGATCTTCTTGGTGCGGGATGTTCTTGAGTGCGTTGCAGGCATGCGCGTTGGGTGAGGGGATACAGGGGTGTCCTTGACATCCCGCGATGAACCATCGTACGATATACCTATCCGATTGGCCTTGCGAAATCCGGATAGGCGCTTGCGCCGGCCGGATTAAGATACGTATCCCCGGCGTGTCATGGAACGTAGGACGAATCGGGCGCTTTGGGGAGGGTTATTTCCACACAGGACAAGCGCCGCCACCAACCGAGACAACACATGGCCGTTCACACGCGCAAGATATCCGATGTCATCCCCGTCGATCCCTCGCTGATCGAGGGCGAGATCGAGGTCGACGGCCGGCTGTTTGTCCATACCACCCGGATGTCGACCAGCGGGGACCTGACACGGGCGGAATACACCATCGAGTCCGACTTCGGAGAGGCGGCCTACACATCGCTAGCGCGCGACACGTTTTCGGTCGACTGGGGCACGTACGCCTTTCGCGACGGGCTAGCCTATAAGGCCCGCATTGACCGGCCCGTCATCCATCTCCACTACCAGCTGTGCGGCAGCGCCCACGTGAACTCCGCCGGCATCGCGACGCCGGTGGATGTGCGGGCCGGGGACTGTAACCTGGTCTATATGCCGCCCTTCGAAGGTGCACTCGGCCTCACGCAGGACGCGACGGGTTCGGTATTCGGGGTGATGTTCGGGGCGGATTATTTCGCCGGCCTCGCCGGCCGCTACCCGGACCTTCTCGGCCCCTGCCACGACCGAATGGTCCGCAACGAGGCCTTCTGGCTCAGCGACCGGCCGGCGCGGATCATGCCGCGCATGATGCAGGCCATCGACCGGATCAAGACGCTTTCGAGAGAGGGGGTTGCCGGCTCGATGTTCCTCGAGTCGATGATCCTCGAACTGCTCGCTCTCCAGTTTGAGCAGGGCGAGGCGCCGGCGGTCGCCGCGCCCACCATCTCGCGATCCGACACCGATTTGATGCACGCCGCCCGCGCTTTCCTGCTTGAGCGTCTCACCGATCCGCCAGGCCTCGCCGAACTCGCCCGCGCCGTGGGGACCAACGAATTCAAACTCAAACAGGGCTTCAGGACCCTTTTTGGCACCAGTCCCTATGCGTTCGTGCTCGACCGCCGCATGGAGCTCGCCCGGCGTTTTCTGGTGGATACCGAGCTGTCGATCGCCGAGATCGCCTTCAAGATCGGCTACTCGGATCCGGCGCACCTCACCCACGCCTTTCGCAAACACACCGGGATGCGGCCGAGCGATGTACGCAAATGATTAGAGGGCTGTTGAAAAAGTCTGCGGCCAAGGCTGGTGGAGAAATTTCGCAGATCAAGGCGCGCGACAAGGCGCGAATGAGGCGTACCCAGGTACGCCGCAGTGAGCGACGAGGAGCGGAACGCAGATATGCGGAATTTATCAACAGCCTTTTAGCGGGCTGAGATCGCCGCGGCGATCTGGTCCAGGTGCCCCCGATTGTGGGCTGCGACTTTGTCGAACTCCTGCTTCAAGGTGCGCACGCCGGCCTCATTATGGACAAATTCCTTGTGCCCGCTCGCCTCGTAGTGGAGCCCCGCATAATGGATGACGCCGGCGCGTGTGGCCAGGTACAGGTTGCGCGAGAGCGACAATGGCCGGCGCTCGTAGTCGAGCCCGTTCGCCCAGGCGTCCTGGTCAAACGCCCAGATCACCTGGCGCGGCTCGCTGATCACCCGCCGGATGCGGTCGAATAACACCGTCTCGGCATCGGAGAGGTGGTGGAGGAGCTGGCGCACGGTCCACTTGTCGGGGGCGTAGCGGAGGTCGATCTGGCCGGGTTCGAGGTCGAAGTACCGAAGCGTATCGGCGCGGGTTTGTTCGAGGAGGTCGAGGATGGGCATGGCGTTAGAAACCCTTTAGGTCTTGAAGACCCGAAGGGTTGTTAGCGTTTAGGGCGGGTGATCCAAGATACAACAGCCGCCCCATTCATCCGGGCCCCGGACCTACACTCTTCAATCGGGTCCTCTGAACATCCGGGAGCCATTCCTTTAGGCTTGCACGGTCCTGTCGATATCCACCGATAGGCGTTCCTTACCCTGCGCCGCACCTCAACGAGCGCCGTGCACCGGCAGGCTGCATTTAATCCATGCCGCGTCATTTCACCCATCTTACCCGGTATTTCCTGATCGGCCTGCTGGCTGTTTCCAGCATTCAGTGCCAGAGTGCATCCGAAACTCCTTCTCTCCGGCGCATCGGTGTACTGGTAGGCGTCCCCTTCTTCATGGACACCGTCACCGGCTTCAAGGCCGGCATGGCGGAACTGGGGTACATGGAGGGGCGAAATATTGCCTACGAAATCCGCGAGGCATACAGCGGCCCCGACGAAGAGCGGCGGATGGCCGAAGAGCTGGTAGCGGCCGGTGTCGATCTGATTCTTGCGACACCCACCGAGGTTTCCATTATCGCACGCGACGTTGCGCAGCCTCTGGGTATCCCCGTTGTTTTTGCGAACGCGGCTCTTGAGGGTCTGAACCTGGTGTCGAGCATACGCGAACCTGGCGTTGGAATCACGGGGGTCCGATTCCCGGGCCCTGACCTGGCCCTGCTTCGTTTCGAACGTCTGATCGAGTTCGTACCCGGTGCACGGCACGTTCTGGTTCCGCATCAGAAAGAATACCCGATCATCCCGCCCCAAATGGATGTGCTTCGCGAGGCCGCTGCAAACCAGGGCATCACGTTGATCGACTTGCCGGCGACAAGCATCGACGACATGAAACGTCAGCTGGACGATCTCGATGCGTCCGACGCGGCCGTCGATGCGGTGCTGGTCATCGCCGATCCGATGATTCTCGACCCGGCCGGCATGAACGTGCTTGGCGTGTTCGCCGGGGACCGGAAGATCCCCGTTGGCGGTATCCAGTCGCCTGAACATCCTGTCTTCATCTTCAGCGTGATGATCAGCAACAGCGCGACGGGTGGGCAGGCCGCTCGAATCATCCACAAGATCCTGCGAGGAACGCCGGCCGGCGACATCCCGATCGAGTCTGCCGAAACGTTTTTTGACATCAACCTGAAGGGGCTTTCGTGGTTGGGCATCGAACCACCGGAAAGCCTGCTCAGTAAGGCCGATACGCTGTTGAAATGACCATCCGTCGATCCATAAAACGATCGCGCCGGCTGAGCATCACGCTTATCGTCACCTTTCTGACGCTGGCGGTGGCGATGCAGGTAGCGACGACGGTGTTGGACGTCGTCGCGAGTCTGCATACGCTCAGGATCGCCCTCACGGATAGGCAGCAACGTATCGCCAGTGCGGCTTCGACAACCGTTCGGGATTTTATCCAGGGGAAGATGGAACGCCTCCGACTCACCGAGCGAATCGGCCATCTTTCGAGCGCCGACACGGCGGAACGCCGGCTGACCAACGAACGACTTCTTGGCACCGACCGCTCCTTCAAGCAAATCTATCTGTACGACGAGTCGGGGAATGTCATCGAAAAGGCATCGCGCGTTTCGCAGCTGGCCGCGAGTCCGATCGACTCGGCCTTCCATCGAACCGCGATCTCGAGGGCAAACGCCGGGCTGAGTTCCATCAGTGACGTGATGATCGACGAGGCGAGCAGCGAACCCTATGTCCTGCTGGCCGTGCCGGTGTGGAGCCCGACAGGAGAACACGAGGGGGCCTTGCTCGCACTGACCACCCTCCGATTCATGTGGGATCTCGTGGGCGAGATCAAGGTCGGCCGCGGCGGCCAGGCCTATGTAGTGGACGAGGCCGGCACGGTCATCGCCTCACGCGACATCAGTCGGGTATTACGAGGCGATGACCTGTCACATCTCCATATCGTGTCGGATTTCCTGACCAGGAATCACGACCTGGAAGGGGACCACGTGGAGACGGCTACCGGGATTGACGGGGACCGGGTGGTGAGTATGTACGTGCGACTCGAAGAGCCCGACTGGGCCGTCGTGATCGAAATGCCCTTCAACGAGGCCTATGCGTTTGTGTGGGAAAAACTCATCCGCTCGGGATTGCTCATGCTGGTCCTTTGCGTGGTGGCTTTTTTCTCGGCGAGCTACCTGTCCCGACGGATTGCGAAGCCGTTGACCGAGCTCCGTGATGCGACGCAGCGCATCAGCCAGGGTCATCTGGACACGCGCATCGTAACCAGCGCGCGGAACGAAATCGGCGACCTCGCGGCCAGTTTCAACCAGATGATCGCCGATCTGAAAACCACGTTGGTTTCGCGCGATGCACTGGCCCATGAGGTCGCCATCCGAACAGAGACGGAGGCACAACTCCTTCAGGCCAAATGGGAGGCCGAGCAAGCCTCCCAGGCCAAAAGCGAGTTCCTCGCCAACATGAGCCACGAGATCCGAACACCCATGAACGGGGTGATCGGGATGACGAGCATCCTCCTGAGCACGGGACTGTCCGGCGAGCAGCGGCAGTACGCCGAGATGATCCAGGCGAGCGCGGACGCCCTCCTGACGGTCATCAACGACATCCTCGACTACTCGAAAGTGGAGGCCGGTAAACTGGATCTGGAGACGATCTCGTTCGATCTCCGCGAAGCGATCGAAGACGCCACGGATCTGCTGGCGATGCATGCCGCGAAGAAGGGGCTCGACCTCGCGTGTGTGGTGGACCGCCACGTGCCGGCGGGGGTCCTCGGAGACCCGGGCCGGCTGCGACAGATCCTGCTCAACCTGGCCAATAACGCCATCAAATTCACGCAAAACGGCGAGGTCACCATCCGGGCCCAGGCGGTGCATACCGCCGAACACCGGGCCACCGTCCGGTTCTCGGTGGAGGACACGGGCATCGGGATTCCGGAAGACCGGATGGATCGCCTCTTTAAGTCCTTCTCCCAGGTAGACTCCTCGACGACCCGCAAATACGGTGGCACCGGGCTCGGCCTCGCCATCTCGCGCCAACTCGTCGATATGATGCACGGCGAGATCGGCGTGGAGAGCACGGAGGGCGTGGGGTCGACGTTCTGGTTTACGATCGACTTCGAGCGGCTCGCCGAGGACGAGACGCCGGCGTACCCGGATGGTGCCGGCCGTCGCGCCCTGATCGTCGATCCCTCCGCCAGTACCCGGGCGGCGCTCGTCGAGCACTTCGCGTTGCTTCAAATCGAAGCGGTAGAAGCCGGGGACGACCGGCAGGCGATGGCTCACATCGACGAGGCCCGGCGTTCGGGCCGGCTGTTTGATCATGTCCTGATCGACGGCTCGGTGCTCACGCCCGGCAACCCCGCGTTTACCGACACCCTGACCTCACCCGCACTTGCGGGCGCGATGCTTACACTGCTCCTACCCGTGGATCGCGGCTCACTGGTGGACAGCCTCCTCGAGCACGACTTCGCCGGCCGCCTGACAAAACCCGTCAAGCTCTCGCGGCTCGTGGATGTCCTCCTGAACGGCCCCGGCGAAACCCCGGCAGCCGGCAGCCCCTCTGAAGTAGCCGGCGATACGGCGGCACCCCTAGCCCGCATCCTGCTCGCGGAGGATAACCTGACCAATCAACAGGTGGCCCTGCACATCCTCCGCAAACGCGGCCACACGGTCGATGCCGTGGCAAACGGTCGCGATGCGGTCGCCGCCGTCGGCACCAACAAGTACGACCTCGTGCTTATGGACGTCCAGATGCCCGTGATGGACGGCTTCGCCGCCACGGCGGCTATTCGGCAGATGAGCGGACCCGCCCGCGCCATCCCGATCATCGCCATGACGGCGCACGCCATGGCCGGCGACCGGGAGAAATGTATCGAGGCCGGCATGGACGACTACGCCTCGAAACCGATCGTCCCCCGCGAGTTGTTCGCGACCATCGACCGATGGTCGGCCGGCATACTGCCCGAAACCTCGGCCGCCAGCGTGCCCGAAAAGGCGCCACCCGATGAAAACGGCCCGATCGACTTCGACGACGCGCTGGATCGCTTCGACGGCGACCGCGAATTCCTGGACGAACTCCTCGGCGATTTCCAGTCCCAGGCCATCGACATCCTCAACGCCATCCGCTCCGCCATCGACTCCCGCGACGCCGAGGCGCTCCGCTACCAGGCCCATACGCTGAAAGGCGCCGCCGCCAACCTGGGCGCCACCGCCCTCTCAGCCGCCGCGTTCGAGCTGGAAAAAATCGGGAAAGCGGGCTCCGTCGCCGGCGTCGTCCCCTACATGGATCGCCTCATCGTCGAACACGAACGGCTACAGGCGTTCCTTGTCGCCGCCTGACGGCGGCGACAAGGGTTTAAGGATCAAGGTTCGAGGTTCAAGGATCTCCCCCTTAAACCTCGAACCTTGAACCTTAAACCGCTAGATTCAGACAGACCACCTTCGTTTCCGTCATCTCCTCCAACGCGAAGCGCACCCCTTCCCTCCCGATCCCGCTCCGCTTCACACCCCCGAACGGCATCACGTCCAGCCGGTAGTCCGTCGAGTCGTTGACCAGCACCGCGCCGGCCTCCAGCCCATCGATGGCGGCGAAGGCGTCTCGCAGGCTCTCGGTGAAGACCGCCGCCTGTAACCCGAACGGTGTTCGATTGGCTTTTTCGATGGCTTCTTCGAGGGAGCCGACCGGATACAGCGCGACGACCGGGCCGTAGATTTCCTCACAATCCAGCCGGCAGCCTTCCGGTACATCGGCCAGAACGGTCGGCCAGATCAGGGCGCCTTCGCGCCGGCCGCCGGCGAGCGTT
>JBGSPJ010000203.1:0-14186 GCA_041738655.1 Rhodothermales bacterium
CGACGCCCAGTTCGGTCTGGGCGCCATGCTCGAGAAACAGGCGGAGGACCTCGGCGAACGCGCCGTGGACGACGCCGGCAATCGCCGGCCCGCGCCCCATTACGACGAAGCGCTCACTGCTTATCAGCACTTCCTGCAAACGTATTCCACCCATCCCTATTATCCGGAAGTGCTCGGCCGCCTCGGCCGACTCCAGCTCGATGTCTTCTTCGACCTGCCGGCCGCCGAAAAGGCCTACGCGGAGGTGACCGCCATCTATGCCGATACGGAGGTGGCCGACCAGGCCGCATTTGACATCGGCCGCATCGCCCTCATGCGGGGCGACCTCGAACAGGCCCGCCTCGTGTTCGCCAAACTCGTCGAACGCCTCCGCATCGGCGAACTCGCCGAGCTGGCCCGCTACGAACTGGCGATGCTCCATTTTTATCAGGGAGAATTCGAATCGGCCCTGACGATATCCGAGCCGATGAACGAAAACACGTCGACCGACATCGCAAACGACGCCATCGAGTTAAAAGTAGTGCTCATTGAAAACAAGGGGCCGGATTCCCTCAACGCCCCCCTCCGGCTCTACGCCCGTTCCGCGCTTGCGCTGCGCCAGCGCCACTTCGGGGACGCGCTGGCCGCGCTCGACTCCCTCCTCCTGAACTACGGTTCACATCCCCTCGCCGACGAGGCGCGTTTCGGGCGGGCCCAGGCCCTTCGGCAGGCCGGCCGCGCCAGCGATGCCCTCGCCGCCTTCCTTGAATTCCCCCTCATTCACCCGACGAGCCACCTGACCGATCGGAGCCTGTTCGAAGCCGCGGATCTCTACGAATACGAACTCGAGCAGCCTGAACTGGCCGCGTCGACCTATACCCGGCTCCTCACCGACTACCCCGGCTCGCTGCTGGTGCCGCGCGCCCGCGAGCGCATCCGATTTCTTCGTGGGGACATACTCTGACTACCGGCTATCTGCTATGACCCGATATCTCGCTTTTTTGATTGCCATTGCGCTTTACGGTGCGTTGCCCGCGCCGCTGCGTGCCCAGGACATCCTCATCCCGATGGACGCCGGCCAGTCGGACCACCTTAAGGCCTACGGCGTGGCCTTCTGGGCACTCAACCAGGGCGTTAGCGTCGACTGGCTGCTCAACTACCGGGGCGGATCCTTCCTCATCCCCACATTTGACGAGCTCGAGGCTGAACTCCGTGTACGCGGCGTCACCTACGAACGGGCAAGTGGCGCGCAGACGGCGTCTATCGTTGCCGAGGTGGAGAGCGAAGCCAACAACACCGCCCTCATGCGGCTCGAAAAAGCGCCGCGTGTGGCCGTGTACGCCCCGAAACAGACCCTTCCGTGGGACGACGCCGTGCTGCTCGCCCTCAACTATGCGGAAGTGCCGTACGACATGATCTACGACGATGAGATCATGGACGGCAAGCTGAGCGAGTACGACTGGCTGCATCTGCACCACGAGGACTTCACCGGACAGTACGGAAAATTCCTCCAGTACCGCTCCATGCCCTGGTACATCGAACAACAACGCCAGGCAGAGACCGCCGCACGCCGGCATGGCTACCGCAAGGTGAGCCAGCTCAAGCTCGCCGTCACACATCGCATCCGAGACTATGTGACCCAGGGGGGATTTCTGTTTGCCATGTGCTCGGGTTCGGATACGTTCGATATCGCCCTCGCCGCGCACGCGACCGATATCGTGCCGGCGGATTACGACGGCGACCCGATCGACCCCGACGCCCTCGCCAAGCTGGACTTCACCCAGACCTTCGCGTTCGAGAACTTCCGTCCGAACTTCAACGCTCAACAGTACGAACACGCCAATATCGACACGGGCGCCCCCCCTCCCCAACTCCGTAATCCGGCGCTGGATTATTTCACCCTGTTCGAGTTCAGCGCCAAGTGGGATCCCGTCCCGACGATGCTCACGCAGAATCATGTCTCCACCGTCAAGGGCTTTATTGGTCAGACGACCAATTTTCGCAAGGATCTGATCAAACCCAACGTGGTTATCCTGGCCGAGTCACCGGGTCGGGATGAAGTACGGTACATCCATGGCGCGAGTGGCGAGGGGACGTTTACGTTCTACTCCGGCCACGACCCCGAGGACTACCAGCACTTCGTGGGTGATCCTCCCACGGAACTGAGCCTCCACAAAAACTCACCCGGCTACCGACTCATCCTGAACAACGTCCTTTTTCCGGCCGCGAAAAAGAAAAAGCAAAAGACCTGATTCCCCCTGGTCCCCCATGTCCGAAGAAAAAACCGTCTCCGCTTCCCGCTGTATCATGACCGAAATGGTGTTGCCCAACGACACCAACAACCTCGGTAACATGATGGGTGGCCGGCTCATGTACCTGATGGATATCTGCGCGGCCATCTCCGCCCAGCGCCATACCCATCAGGTGTGTGTCACGGCCGCGGTGGATTCTGTCGAGTTCGAATCGCCTATTCGCCACGGGGAGATCGTCGTGATCGAAGGCCAGGTGAACCGCACGTTCCGAACCTCGCTCGAGATTGAACTGAACGTGTGGGCCGAAGACGCGATCGCCCAGACGCGCCGCAAGTGCAACCGGGCCTACTATACATTCGTGGCTATTAACGAGGAGAGCCGGCCCGTCCCGGTGCCACCCATCCGGCCCGAGACCGAGCAGGAGAAGGCGAGCTACGACGCCGCGGCGCGACGGAGGGAGTTGCGCCTGGTGATCGCCGGCCGGTTGCCCCTCAAGGAGGCGCGGCTCATCAAAGAGGATATTCTCGGCACCCTGATGCACCAACACCGGGACGAATGAGCAGTGCCTCGCCGGGTCGGATACGGGACGGACAACCGAGCGTCGTAGCGCGAATCGTGCTCGTCGTATTGTGTGGATTTCTCGCCTGGCCGGTGCAAGCCCAGCGCACAACTCCGCCCGGTCGGTTCGGCGTCGGCGCGCAGGTGGGCCAGCCCACCGGGATCACCGCAAAGTACTACTTCCAGCCCGACATCGCCGTGGATCTACTCGCGGCCTGGGGATTCGACCGCTCTGTATTCGCGACGCTCCACGCCTCGTACGAATACGCCATCCCCGACTCGCCTCTCGGTTTCTTCCTGGGCCCCGGCCTGCACGCCGGCCGCCTGGCGCCGCGCGACGGCCCTACCGCTCGATTCGGCCTGTCGGCGCTGGCCGGCCTCAACTACTTTACCCAGCGCTTCGAGATCATTCTGCAGGCGCGCCCAAACATAGAACTCCTCCCGGAATCGCACGTCCGGGTCGGCGGAGCCGCGGGGATGCGGTACTACTTCCGCTGAATTCCAGGATCGTATACGGCCTTCAGTCAGCGCCAGGTAGGTAACCCTCGTTTCCTCTATCTCCCCGTTTCCAACCGCCGCGCCTTTCCGTATCTTGATGCGCTCAACGCGGCCCATGCGGCCCCAATTATTCGACCCATGCTGTACCAACGAATACTCATAACGGGCGCGAATGGCCTACTCGGCCAGGAACTGGTCACGGCGTTCAGCCCCCACCCGGAATTCGACGTCCTCGCCACGGGGAAAGACGTCGAACCGCGTTTTTCAAATGGCTCGTGCGGCTATACGCAGCTCGACCTCACGAATGCCACGGAAGTACGGCACCTGTTCAACATTTTCACGCCGGATATCGTCATCAACTGCGCCGCGATGACAGCCGTCGATCAGTGTGAGGACGAACGCGACGCCTGCTGGCGAATCAACGTGGATGCTGTGGAGCAGATCACCCGCTGCTGCCTCAATTTCGGGGTGAAGCTCGTCCACATCTCCACCGACTTTGTCTTTGATGGTAAGGGCGGGCCCTATATCGAGAGTCACCGACCTGACCCCGTCAATTTTTACGGGAAGTCCAAGCTAGCCGCCGAAAACGCGATCATCAAGTCCGGCCTCGGGCGCTGGGCTATCGTTCGCACCGTGCTTGTCTATGGGGCCGGCGAACGCCTCAGCCGAGGCAATTTCGCCCTCTGGGTGATCGATAAGCTGAGCCGGGGGGAAGAGATTCAGGTGGTGGATGATCAGTGGCGCACACCCACCTATACGCCAGACCTGGCCCAGGGCATCCTCCGCCTCGTCCGATTCGACAAGACGGGAATCTACCACCTCTCGGGGCGCGAGTACCTCAGCGTCTATGACTTCGCACTCAAAATCGCCGCTACGTTCGACCTCGACGCGACCCTCATCAAAAGAACAAATAGCGCCTCGTTCAGTCAAAGGGCGCTTCGTCCGCTCAACACGGGCTTTATCATCCTGAAAGCAGAAACCGAGTTCGGGTACCGGCCGCATACCATCGAGCAAAACCTCGCGCAATTGGGCGCGCGGCTCGGGCTTCCCGTTTCGACTTCCTGATCGCCCACGCGATCTGTTGTAACCTCGCATGATCGATATCTCCCTCATCCGCACCGAACCCGATCGTGTGCGAAAAGCCATCACCGACAAACGTATCGACGCCGCCGGCCTCGTCGATCGCATTCTGGACCGGGACGCTACGCGCCGCGATGTCCTCACGCGGCTGCAAGACCTTCAGGCGCAATCGAACGAGCGTTCCCGCGAAGTTGGCGTGCTGATGCGCGAAGGAAGGCGAGAAGAGGCCGACCGCGTCAAGGCCGAAAGCGCAGAGATGAAGGGGCAGTTAAAGATGTTGGAAGACGAGGCGCGAACACTGGAGGTTGAAATGGATGCCCTCCTGCTGGAAGTGCCCAATATTCCCCACCCGAGCGTTCCTCTTGGCGCTTCGCCGGACGACAATATGGTGACCTATGAATGGGGGGAAGCGCCAGCGTTTGGCTTCTCGCCACTGCCCCACTGGGAGCTCGCCGCGCGGCACGGGTTGCTGGATTTCGAGCGGGGCGCCAAGGTCACCGGCGCCGGCTTCCCGTTTTATATCGGGAAAGGCGCCCGCCTGCAACGTGCACTGATCTCCTTTTTCCTCGATCTCGCTACCGAGGAGGGCGGCTATACGGAGATCCAGCCCCCCATCCTGGTCAATGCCGACAGCGCACGGGGCACCGGGCAGCTGCCCGACAAAGAGGACCAGATGTACGAAATGACCCGCGACGGACTCTATGCGGTCCCGACCGCGGAGGTCCCTGTGACCAACTTCCACCGCCAGGAAATCCTCCAGGAAAGTGATCTCCCTATTAAATACGCTGCCTACACGCCCTGCTTCCGGCGCGAAGCCGGCTCCTACGGGAAGGACGTACGCGGTCTGAACCGACTGCACCAGTTCGACAAGGTCGAACTCGTCCAGTTCGTGGCGGACGACCAGAGCTATCAGGCGCTCGAGACACTCCGCGAAGACGCCGAGCGACCACTCCTACGCCTGGGACTACGGTATCGCCGGCTCCTGATGTGTACGGCCGACATGGGCTTCACGCAGACGAAAAAGTATGACCTTGAGGTGTGGAGCGCCGGACAGCAACGCTGGCTCGAAGTCTCCTCCGCCTCGAATTTCGAGGCCTTCCAGGCCCGCCGGCTGGCGCTTAGGTATCGGAAAGAGGGCGAAAAGAAGCCGGTCTTTGTCCATACCCTCAACGGCAGCGGCCTCGCCCTCCCGCGCGTAGTCGCCGCACTGCTCGAAAACGGGCAGCAGGCCGACGGTTCGATCGTCATACCAGAAGCCCTTCAGCCCTACACGGGATTCGCCTCAATCGGCTGAGAGACTACTACATATCGGCAAGCAAATTGCCCTGTATCATTCCAGCGCTCACAATGGGACCCGGTTGCCACAGGGAAAGAACCCGGATCTCGCATCTCCAAACATAACCACATCTCACATTTTTTACACCTCTTGCGCAGCCGGATCACGCAGGTACTCCGGCCTCTAGAAAGCTATCAATAACGCGTACCTACAGGGACGACGTGTAGGTATTTTCACCCACAACGGAAGACCCAATACCCGGTTTTTCTCGCTTCAGAGGCCATCTACAGGCGATCCTGGTAGCAACGTAACCGGGGCGTTTCTATAGGTAACGGCTCTGCAAGTCAGGGATGGTCGATATCAGGGCTCCCTATCGTCCGAGTGCGTTTGGCACAGTACATGGAAGAGACGATACAGCCAACAGACGCCTCTCTCCCCCCAGGTGAGTCCCTCCCACTCGCGCAGAGGCTTTCGCACACTCCGCTGGTTTGAAAGCAACTATTGGGACAACCATGAACACGAGTAGCTTGAACGGCGCGCTGGCCAGCCGCCCGGCATCGACGCCGGCATCGCAGGCGGCCATCGACATACAGCAACACACGGCGCCGCTAACCCGCGCCGACGCCAGGCACCTGGTCACTCGCACGGAATTCGGCGCACGTCTGCGCAGGGTGAACGGATTTATCGGGATGACGGCTGCCGAGGCCGTCGCGATCATCCTCCAGGAGGCCGAGGAAAACGCACTTCCCGAATCGCCAACCTGGTACAACAACAAACTCTCCGGCGATATCGACGACTTGTACGATATTCAGAAGGACTGGATGTGGCGCATGAAGGAGCAGGGTTTTATCGAAAAGATGACCCTCATCCTCCACAACCACCTCGTCACAGGGTACAGCGTGTACACGCGGCCCTACTACGCCTACACGTACTACCGACTACTCCGTACCAGCGCCCTGGGCAACTTCAAAGAGTTGATCCATGAGATCGGCCTCGATCCGGCGATGCTGTTTTATCTCGATAACAACTCGAACGTCCCGACGACCGACGAGCAGGGCAACCCGGCTGGCTCCAACGAGAACTACGCCCGCGAATTGCTCGAGCTCTTCACCATGGGCCAGTACGGCCCATCCGGCGCCCTGAACTACACCGAGGCCGACATCAAACAGGTGGCCCGCGTGCTTACGGGCTGGCAAGTGGACGAGAGCCGCTTCCGCACCGAGGCCAAGAGCACCCTGCACGACGCCGGCACGAAATCGATCTTCGGGAAATCGTTCCAGGGCAACTCGGACCCGGCTGTAGAATATACCCAGCTCATCGACTTCCTCTTCGCGGAGCGCGGGACGCAGATCGCGCACTACTTCTGCCGGAAGCTGTATGTCTATATCGTGAATCCGGTACCCGACGAGGCGTTTATCGCCGAAATGGCCGCCGTCATGGTGGCCAACGACTTCGTCATCAAGCCGGTACTGGAGTCGCTACTGACCAGCGTGCGCTTCTTCTCGCCGACCTACTACGGCTCGCGTATCAAGAGCCCGATCGATTTCTTGATCGGCTTCCTGAACGAGACGGAGACGCCGCCGACCGACGAGGTGCTGGAATACATCCGTCAGAAACTCGAGCCGCGGTCGATGAACCAGGAGCTGTTCAACCCGCCCAACGTGGCCGGCTGGCCCGGCATCAATCCGCCGGACGCGGCCAACGCGCCGGGAGACGAGAAATGGCTCACGACGAGCCTCCTCCCGGAACGGTGGAACATCATCGCCGACCTCACCGGCGGCGGCGCTGGCAGCTTCGACCCCGTCGACGTGGCCGTCCGCGTCTCCGACCCGGCCAACCCGTTCAAGATCGCGGAAGACCTGGCGCGAACGCTTGTGCCCATCCCGCTCGACATCGCCAGCATTCGCGAAGTGACGGACGAATTCGCCGGCGACCCCGACACCCCACCCCCACCCAGCGTACTCAGCGACCCGATCGTGTCGAACGTTTCGAAAGTGCTCCTCGGCGACATGCCCCACTATGAGTGGCCGGACATCGTCGGTGGCAGCACGACGGAAAAAGACCGCGCGCGCATCGTCCTGCAACACTACATCGCTCTTCTGAGCCGGGAAATTCCCGAGTACCAGCTGCACTAACGTTGCCTGGGCCCCCTTTCTTCGCCTCAAGAAACGGAATTCAATTTTCAGGTATACCCATGCACGAGCATTGCAACCACCACGATCATCACGGGCATGACGGCCACGGCCATGCCGAAGCCGAAGCAGGCCGCCGCGGCGCCCGGCTCGAGGATGGCGCCGCCCACACGCAGGACCACCTCAAATGGTCGCGTCGCGACTTCCTCACCCGCCTCGGGATGGGCGTCGCCGGCGCCTCCATCATGCTCAACGGCAGCCCGGTCACGGCGTTCGGCCATGCACCGATTCTCCAGGCGCTCCAGAGTGCTGAAGTGGACCGCATCCTGGTCCTCATCCAGCTCAACGGCGGCAACGACGCCCTGAACACCGTCGTCCCCTATGAAATCGACGAGTACTACCGCGTTCGGCCGACCATCGCCATCCCCAGAAGCCAGGTCCTGCCCCTGGAGAAAGACCACGGTCTGCACCCGGCCATGGCGAGCCTGACAAACATGTGGAATAACAACCGGCTCGCCGCGCTGCTCAACACCGGCTACCGGAGCTCGACGCGGTCCCACTTCGAAGGCACCGTCAACTGGGCCACGGGTAGTGGTAACATCATCGGTAGCGGCAACGTCAACTACACCTCCGGTGTGTGGGGACGGTATGTCGAGGACGTGATCGACAACATCGGTCAGCCGTTGGATCACCCCCTCGCCGTCCTCATCGGCGGCCCGGTCTCGCTGTTCCAGAGCAACCTCGGCAACCTTGGTGTGAGCCTGGGCGACGCCCAGTTCATCGAAGAAATCGCGCGTCGCGGTCTCTACGACGCCACCGATTCCCGTGTCAACAACGTGGCCTACGGCCGGCCACTCAAGTATGCCCGCGCTGTGGCCAACGCCGCGCTCAGCTACGTGTCGTCCATCCAGCGCGCCGCCAACGCCGGCACCAACCTGGCCGGCACGTATCCGGCCGGCTTCGGCGACAACATGGCCGCCGCGGCCCGCCTCATCCGTGGCGGATTGGGAGCGAAGGTCATCTCCGTCTCCATCGGCGGGTTCGACACGCACTCGAACCAGGGCGGTGCCACCGGCCAGTACGCCGACCGCTGGCGGTCCATCGCGGACTCCGTGGCGGCGTTCTACCAGGACCTCGCGACGGACGGCCTCGACCAGAAAGTCCTCACGATGACCTATTCCGAGTTCGGCCGCACGCTGGGCGAAAACGGATCGCGCGGTACCGACCACGGCGCCGGCGCCTCGATGCTCATGTTCGGCCCCGGCCTGAAACGCGGCGTCTACGGCTCGCAGTCCGACCTCGTGACCCAGCTCTACGGCGGCGACCCCGAGCCGACGACCGACTTCCGTTCGGTGTATGCCGCCATCCTCCAGGACTGGTTCGGCATGCCCTCCGCGGACGTTGACGAGATGCTCGGCATGTCCGTCCCCCGGCTGGACATCATCGGGAGCAAGGTTCAGGTCAGCAACGAGCCCACGCCCGTGCCGGCCGCCTTCCAGCTGTCCCAGAACTATCCCAACCCGTTCAACCCGACGACGAATATCGGCTATACGCTCAACCAGCCGAGCCGCGTTACGCTGCAGGTATACGATGCACAGGGCCGGCTCGTCCGCACCCTCGTCGATGCCTACCAGCCGGCCGGAACGCACCAGGTCGACTTCGAAGGCGGGCGCATGCCGAGCGGGACGTATTTCTATACCCTCAAAACCCCCGACGGCGCTCAAACGCGGTCGATGGTCTTCATGAAATAACGACCCGGAGGTCTGTTCCTACGTTCCATCTAGCAGTAATCATGAAATCAGGAATCACGAAAAACGTGGTGACGAGCGCGGTGCTCGTCACCACGCTGCTCTGCCTCAGCAGCCTCGCCTTTAGCGGGTGCGATCTTTTTGAAGAATCGGACGAGGCTTCCCTCGAAGGCAATCCGAACGAACTCTACCCGGTCCGCATCGACGGGTTGTGGGGCTACATCAACGGACTGGGCAGGATCGTCATCCTGCCGGCCTACGACAACGCCCGCGACTTCTCGGAGGACATGGCCGCCGTCCAATTGGGCAGCGTCTGGGGATACGTCAACCGCAATGGCACGGTGGTCGTGCAGCCGCAGTACCAGGTGGCCGGCCGCTTCTCCGAAGGCCTCGCTTTCGTGCGCGGGACGGGGCTCGACGACCTTTACGGGTTCATCAACAAAGAAGGCACGTCGGTCATCCCCCCGACGTTCGAGCTGGCACAGCCCTTCGCCGAAGGCCTCGCCGCCGTCCGCACCGATACCCGGTGGGGGTTCATCAACCGCTCGGGTGAGATGGTGATCGACCCCAGCTACAGCGACGCCCGCCCGTTTTCGGATGGGCTATCCGCCGTTGAAGGCCTGAGCGGCTGGATCTACATCAGCAAAAACGGCGAAACGGCGATCAGCCCGGATCTAACGGTTCAGGTACTCGGCGACTTCGTCGACGGCTTCGCGCCGTTCGAGACCGGCGAAGGCTGGGGCTACCTGGATACCCGCGGCAACCCGATCATCTCGCCGCGATTCGGCAGCGCCGCCGCGTTTTCGGAAGGCCTCGCGGTAGTGGAGATCAACGACGGGTTCGAGTTCATCAACAAGAAAGGAGAAGTCGTCGTTTTTGGTGAGTTCAGCGAAGCGCAGCCCTTCTCGGAGGGCATGGCGGCGGTCCGCATCAACAGCGACTGGACGTATGTGAGCAAGGCGACCGGGCGCGTGTCGATGGAGCGAAATTTTGACGCTGCCGAGCCCTTCAAAGGGGGACTGGCGCGCGTACTGCTCGGTGACGTGAATAACAATCCACGTGTCGGCTATATCGATCGATCCGGCAAATACGTCTGGTATCCGATGAATTAACCACGGCTTCCGACACGTGCATTTGAAGAAGAATCCTATGAAATCTTTTTTGTTTACTCTCCTTGCCCTTGCGGCCTTCTCGGCCTCTCTTTCGGGGTGCGACTTCATCGGCGGCCTCACCTCCGATGATGAATCCAGCCAGAATGATGGCATCACTCTATTCCCTGTTCGTATTGACGGCAGCTGGGGGTACATCAACGGAAACGGTCGCATCATCATCGAGCCCACCTTCGATGCCGCGCGCGAGTTCGAGGACGGTCTGGCGCGTATACGCGAAGGAAACGTCGGCTATATCGATCCCGAAGGGAAATATGTGATCGAACCCCGCTTCCAGGACGGCCGGCCATTCGCGGAAGGCCTTGCCGCCGTCCAGGTCGATGGCCGCTGGGGATTCGTCAACCGCTCCGGCGCGTTCGCTATCAACCCTCAATACACCGCCGCTTACAGCTTCAAGAATGGCCGCGCCTTCGTTCGGAATCCCGAGTTCCAGTGGGAATACATTGACGCGCGTGGTAACGTCATCGAAACCCTCGAGACACCGGAACTCACGGAGTTCGAGGACGCCAGCAACGACTACCACGACGGCCGCGCGCTGGTGATCGACTTCAACACCAACCAGTACGGGTTTATCGACGACGCGGGCAATATGGCGATCGACTTCCAGTACAGCGAAGCCCGGAGCTTCTCGGATGGCATGGCCGCGATCAAAATCAGTGACAGTTGGGGCTTTATCGACCCGAGCAACAACGCGAAGATACCGCCGAAATACATCGAAGCCGGCAACTTCAGCGAAGGACTTGTCGCCGCACGTGAAAACACCAATACCTGGGGCTATGCGGACAAATCCGGCCGGATGGTCATCGAGCCCCAGTTCGAAAACGCCCTGCCGTTTTCGGAAGGGCGCGCCGCGGTGCTGATCGACGGGTTCTGGGGATATATCGACAAGTCCGGCAACGTCATCGCCCAGCCAGATTTCGACGAAGCGCTCCCCTTCCGGAAAGGCCTCGCCCAGGTGACGATCGAACTTCGGGATCCGAACAACGAGAATAACATCATCACGAACATCGGGTACCTGGGTCGGGACGGGAAGTACGTGTGGTACCCGACGAGGTGATCAACGGATTACAGGTTGACGATTTCAGGTTAACGTGTGTTTGATCTTAACCTTAATCTTCAACCTGTAATCTTCTTTAATCCCCCTGCCGGCGCTTCCCCCATCGCACCATCTCCGCCGGTGGCTTCCGCGCCTCCTGGAAACTGCTTGATGTGGCCGACCGGCGGCGTCTTACCCGTGCCGGCGGCCGTCGGGGACGACTCGGGGATGTAGAAGTCGCTGTTCGGCAGGCTATCGTTGTATCGACGGGCCGCGTCGGAGGCCTTCCGCATACTGGCGTCCGTGTTGTGGCGGAGTTCGCCGATGTTGCGGTAAAACGTCTCTTCGAACAGATCAAAGGCGTGGGCCAGTGCCGCCTTGTCACGCTCGTAGCTCAGCCCGTGATCGCCGCTCCGAATCTGGCTGTCCATACGAGAAAGCGACGCGGAGAGGGCAAACAGGTAAATCGCGTTGTCCGCCACCCGCGCCTGAACGACCTGGCGCTTGACGATCTCCTCGCGGTTCCACTTGCTCGCCATCTTGAAGTAATAGGCGTGGCGCTGCGTCATCGTGGCGAGCCGGCTCGCGTAGGACGAGAGGAGCGGGTGAACGCTTCGCAGGGCCGGCCGGGGAGACCGAATTCCCAGGAACAGCTCGGCCCCGAGCGGAATCGCCTTCCGCAGCAAATACCCCTTCATGCCGTTGCCCAGGATCCGGGCCACGTTCTCGAGCACGGAATCCTCCTTGTCCCAGGCCAGGGCCTGCTGGATCCCCATCATCTGCTCGGCGATCTGCTTGCCTCCGTAGGCGAAGATGAAGGATTGCATCACCTCGTTCGATCCCTCGACGATGCGATGGATGCGGTTATCGCGCCAGATCCGGTCCAGCTCGTTTTCCGTCATATACCCCTCGCCCCCCATGATTTGCATGGCGTCGTCGATCACTTCCCAGCCCATGTGGGACGAAAACACCTTTGTGATCGCCGTCTCCACCATGATGTCGCGGTCCTGCCGGTCCAACATCCCCGTCATCATGTAGAGCAACGATTCCATCGTATAGGTCAGCGCGCTCATCCGGGCGATTTTCTGCTGGACGAGCTCGAACTCGGCCAGAGGCCGCTCGAACTGGTACCGGGTCTGCGCCCACTTCACGCTCTGGTTCATCGCGCGACGCGCGGCCCCGATCACGCCGGCGCTGAGCGTGCAGCGGCCGAAGTTGAGGCACGTCAGCGCCACGTTCAGGCCTTTCCCTTCCAGATGCAGCAGGTTCTCGCGCGGAACGCGCACGTCCGTGAAACGGATGCGCGCCTGCCAGGTACCCCGGATGCCCGTCTTGCTCCGGTTGTTCTGGAAGATGTCAATCCCCGGCATCTCCGGCGTGCAGATCAGCGCCGTAACCCCCTCGCGCTTCTTCCCGGTGGCCGGATCCACATACACCTGCTTGGCCATCACCGTGAAAACGCCGGCCAATGCGCCCGAGGTGCTCCACTTCTTCTCTCCGTTCAGGATGTAGTACTCCCCGTCCGCGCTTAGTTCGCAGCGCGTCCGCTGGCCGGCCGCGTCCGACCCTACCTCGGGCTCCGACAGGCAGAACGCCGAAAGGAACTTCCGCGACACCTGGGGGAGCCAACGGGTCTTCTGCTCCTCCGTCCCGAACAACATGATCGCCTTGCAGCCGATCGACTGATGCGCCGAAACAATAACGGCCGTCGACCCGCAGTAGCTGCCGATCATCTCCAGCACGCGGTTGTAGCTCGTCACTCCCAGCCCGAGGCCACCATACACTTCCGGCACCGTCATCCCCATGACGCCGAGGGCAAACAGCCGCTCGAAGCACCAGTCGGGCACGTATTGCTCCTGATCGATCAGGATGGCGGGGTGTTCGTTTTTGAGGTACGCCTCCAACTCGACCAGCAGCCGATCACACTTCTCGCGCTCGCCGCGGCTCTCGCGGGGGTACGGGAAGATCAGATCCTCGCGAAACCGGCCGGCGAAGAGGTTCTTAACAAAGCCCAGCTCACGCGGATCAGGGCCCATCATCGACTCTATGTCCTGAATCATCTTCCGGTCCTTCGCCGAAACATGCTTCATGGAGCTTAAACTGGGAGAAGGCATACGATTATGGATGCAAACGGATGTGCGGGCATCGTGGATGTGCCCGGTAGACTGGCCTGTGAACTACCCCGGTCGTTCGGCCCGGGTTCCACCGGATGATGCCCCTGGGTAGGACAAAGATGGTGCCCCGCGCCGTATATTCGGCCCCACGCCATCCTTCCCACACCACCTCCATCCCTGCATGACGTTTTCGGAAAAACTGACCGCGATCCAGGAAAACAAACGGTCGCTTCTCTGCATTGGCCTCGATCCCGATCTGGATCGCCTGCCGGCTTCGGTGCTCCAGGGCCGCTCGGCCGCCGGCGCCATCGTCGCCTTCCACGCCGCACTCATCGCCGCCACGG
>JBGSPJ010000232.1:0-2569 GCA_041738655.1 Rhodothermales bacterium
CGCCGGCCCGGAGGCCCGCACCCGGTCGTCCGCCAGCCGGGCAAGTCCAAACGATTCAGGGTCGATGCCGTGATCGACGGCGGAGGCCAGTACGGACAGCGCGGAGTCCGCCAGGGCCGTCGGCCGGCCGAGCGCCACCCAGGCAGGCGCATACCCTCGCCGTTCGTAGAACGACCGCAGCACCGAATCGGCAGAGGCCTCCCGGACAATAGCCTGGAGATCCGCCGGCGTCTGAGCCTTCGCGGCGGACGCCAGGATGTACCCGGCTACCAGCGCGAAGACCGCGCCCCATCGTAGTGCCCCTCTCGTCATGCGCATCCTGGTAGATCTCTGATTTCCGGGGTGACGAGGGGCAATCTACGCGACGCCGGCCGAACGCGCTGTAAGGATCCATCCGCTCTCCCCCGCAGGCTCAGCCCGTCATCCCCCCTACGCGGCGGCGCGTACTTTTTCAGCCGAATGCCTGGCGAGAAAGGAACGAAACGTCCCCCAAAAACATGAACCCAGCGGGGGCTGACGTGTACTTTTCATGACCCCTGACCGCGAGCGAAGCGAGTTCATGACACCATCCGGCCCCCCTGCCAGCACATCCATGCCCCCCGACCGCGAGCACAGCGAGCTCTTTCCATTCCTCTCCGACCCCGCCTCCTACCCCCATCGGCCGGCGGCCGTGCGGATCATCCAGACCCACATCTCTATCGTTGCGATCGCGTCGCCGTACGTCTATAAAGTTAAAAAAGCCGTCGACTTCGGGTTTCTCGATTTTTCGACGCTGGAGAAGCGCCGGCATTTTTGCGAAGAGGAGATACGTCTCAACCGCAGGCTCTGCGCCCGCATCTACGACTCCGTCGTTCCGATTCGCCGGCGGGAGGGCCGGCTCGTATTTGGAGAGGAGGGGGAGGTGGTCGACTTCGCCGTCCGCATGCACCAGCTCGACGAACGCTTTTTCCTCCATGATCTCCTCGCCGCCGGCAGGTTGACCGCGCGGCACATCGACCGCGTGGTGGGGACCCTGTCCGTCTTTTATCACCGACAATCCCCGTCTCCCGAACGCGCTGCGTGGGGGCGCGTCGAGGCCCTGCGGATCAGCACGGACGAGAATTTCGAGCAGACGGCCCGCTACGTTGGCGATCTCATCGGCCAGCCGGCGTACAATACCATCCGGGCCTCTGTGGATCAGTTTTACGATACCCACGCCGGCTTGCTGGAACAGCGTTGTTCTGAAGGACGGATTATCGATGGCCACGGCGACCTGCGGCTGGAGCACATTCACGCCGGCCCTGAAGGCCTGTGTATCTACGATTGCATCGAGTTCAGCGAGCGCCTTCGCGCCATCGACGTGGCCAGCGACATCACGTTTCTGGCGATGGACCTCGATGCGGCCGGCTGCCACGAGCTGGCCCGGTACTTCGTCGCCGAGATGGCCCGTGCGCTTGACGACGCCACACTCGAGCGTGTCATCGACTTCTACGCCGGCTACCGGGCGTACGTACGCGCCAAGGTCGAAAGCCTGCGCAGCGAAGAGACGGAAGTGCCCGAGGGCGAACGCCAAAAAAGCCGTGCCCGGGCGAAGCGGTATTATCAGCTCGCTCTGCGTTATGCCGTATGTGGCGCGGGGCCGGCGGTTGTTGTGGTGATGGGGAGGATTGGAGTAGGCAAAAGCACGCTGGCCGGCGCCCTGGGCGAAGCGTTGGGCTGGGAGGTCGTGTCGTCCGACCGGGTGCGAAAGGAGCAGGCCGGGCTGCCGCTCTACGAACGGGCATCCACCGAAACGCGGACCTGGCTGTATACGCCGGAACGAACCGAGGCCGTGTATGCAGCCCTAGGCCGGCGGGCCCTGGAGCGGGTCCAGCTCGGGGCTGGTATCGTGCTGGACGCCACCTTCGGCCGTAGCGCGCAACGCGGGGCCCTGCGCAGCACCCTGCCCCTAGGCGCAAACGTCGTGTTCCTCGAAGCCGTCGCCAGCGACGCCGTCGTCCGCGAGCGGCTGGCAACCCGTTCAACCGAGGCGCTCGTCCTCTCCGATGCCCGACTCGAGGACATGGAGACCCTGACGGCTCACTACGAACCGCCGGCGGCCGGCGAGGCGGTCCGGGTGGAAACCCGTCCCCCCATCGAGAATGTGGTTGAGACCACACTTGGCAACCTGTTGCAGCGACACAAATAACATGTTACTATCCCCCCAAAATCTACCCGGTCTGCGCCAGAAGTGGGGACTGGCGTTGCAGGGAAATCACACCGGCTACACGGTTTGGCGCATGGAAATATGGGAGGGGCTTTCTATCTTGGCGCACTGCATTCATGTAGTTCAGCCATGCTTATCCATAGAAACGATACAGCCGTTGATGACCTGATCGGGTTGATGCGCGGCCGGCGAACGCTCGTTTTGACGGGCGCCGGTTGCAGCACCGAATCGGGTATCCCCGACTATAGAGGCCCCCAGACCCGGCTCAAGGCGCGCAATCCGATTCAGTATCGCGCGTTTATTTCCGATCCGCTGGCCCGTGCCCGGTATTGGGCGCGCAGCCTCGCCGGCTGGCCCACCATCGCCACCGCGCGGCCCCACGGG
>JBGSPJ010000256.1:0-3851 GCA_041738655.1 Rhodothermales bacterium
GCGGCTCGTTCCGCCTCGAACCTTCGAGCGTCGGCGCGACAATCAACCTGTTGCTCGCCGCCGTACGCGCCACGGGCCCCTCTCGCATCGACAACGCGGCCTCCGAGCCGGACGTCATCGTCTTCGGCGAGGCGCTCCAGCAGATGGGCGCCAGGATCGCCGGCCTGGGAACGCGCACTATCGAAATCGAAGGCGTCGAGGCCCTCCACCCGGCGGCCATCGTCAACTGCCCGGACCGGATCGAGCTGGGCACGTTCATGATCGCGGCCGCCATCGCCGGCCCGCCCGGCGGCTCGGTCCGCATCGATAACGCGGAGCACCGCCACCTTGGCGAGGCCTTTAAAGAGGTGTTCGTGGGCGCCGGCATCCGAGTCGACTACCACGGCACGCACCTTATCGTCCACACCCCGGACGTCATTCGCCCGGTGGACATCGAGACGGCCATCTACCCGGGCTTTCCGACCGACCTCCAGGCGCAGTGGTCCATCCTCATGGCGCGCGCCGCCGGCACCTCCCGCGTGACGGATACCATCTACCTCGACCGGTTCAACCACATCCCCGAACTCCAGCGCATGGGCCTCCGCGCCCGCGTTGAGGGCAACTCGGTCCGCATCGAAGGCGGCCAGCAGCTCACCGGCGCGCAAGTGATGAGCAGCGACCTCCGCGCGAGTGTCTCGCTCGTCCTCGCCGGCCTCATCGCCCGTGGCGAAACCCACGTCCTCCGCGTCTACCACCTCGACCGCGGCTACGAAAACCTCGAAACAAAACTCCGCAACGCCGGCGTCCCCATCTACCGCGAACAGTACGACGAATTCGCCATGCCGGAGCCGCCTGAGGGGTGACACAACGTCGCTAATAAACATTTGGCCTTGACGTGGCGTCGCGGAGCGACGCCGTAGCTTAGCCCCCGTCCTTCAGGTCGGGGGCACGTGTCCGCACGAAAATGCCCCCGCCTTAAAAGACGGGGGCTACGGTGCAGCGTCGCTCCGCGACGCGCGTCTCACTAAGCTCGTAAGCCCATTCAGCGAGATCGCCCAGGCTTCACGGCCCTCAGAACAACGCACTCAGCTGCACCCGCATGGTATGTAACACCGGAGCATCCGCCGGGGCGCGGCCGTCGTAGGAGAAGGAGAGACGGAGATAGCGGGAAACGGTGTAATCCCCCTGGAGGCCCCATAGCCACGAGGTGCCGGCGCCCCGCCCATCCGTCAGCTCAAACTGGGCCAGACCCACGGCCTCGCCGTTGAGCCGGACAAGCGCCACTTCGCCGCGCGTGGTCACCTGGAGTTTGCGGACGACGGCGTAGCGGATTTCGAGGGGGACGCGAACCATCTTCACGTCGCGCCCGAGCAGGGTGTCCTCCTTTCGCGCCACAACGCCGCCGGCGACAAAGGTGTACCGCCGCGTCGGCGAATACGCCACCTCGGGCTCGACCCGAATCCCTTCGATGTTGTACCGCCGGGAGGCGAACGCGGCACTCTCCAGCCGATTCGTTTCGATCGCGCCGGCCAGCTTCAGCGCCCACTGGTCGGACAGCCGCGACCGGCCCTCGACGCTCCAGCTGTTCAGAAACCGCGTCTCCTCGCCGGCAGCGAGCTCGGACAGGCCGCGCGTCTGGTTGAACCGGATGTCCATACTGAACCGCGGGTTGCTCCTGAACAGAAAGATGTCCTGCGCGATCCGCAGCCGGCCCGTCACCGTGTTCACCGGGCTCCGAAACCGGCTCAGATCCAACAGATAAATCTTCGCCAGATCGGGGTCGCGGCTTTTTTCGGTGAGATCGAGGAGCGTCTGCGTGCTGACTTGCGCTAGAACGCGCTGCCAGCCGGCGCCGGCGTCGCGCCACACCCTCGACGGGTCGATCCGAAGCCGCAACCGCGCCCCGACGCCGATCACCGACGAGAGGCTGTCCGACGGCACATACGTCCGCACGTACGTTCCCTCGTTCGGCGTCCGCTCGGGCAAAAACTCGTCGATCTGCAGCACGCCGTCGCCGTTGACATCTTCCCAGACAAACTGCCCCAGCTCGGGGCCCGTCCGAATGTAGATCTCCTGAAGCGTCGGCGTCCGCTCGGTCGCGGCTTCGTAGCGCAGATTGACATCGACGGCGCGGCGGGGCGTGGTGTACTGGGTGGTGGATCGGAGGATGAGCGACTCGTTGTCTTCACGAAGGCCCTGCGTCCGGAAATAGTCGGTGAACCGTCGGACGCGGTAGCCGAGGCTGCCCTCCGTCGTGAGCCGATCGGACGCCTCCCAGGTAAACTGGGTCTGGTACGTCGTGGCCTTCGCGGCATCGCGGAGGACGCCCTCGGCCCACTCTTCTTCGTCGCGCAGGGCGATGCTACCGGCGGCCTGCAACCGCTCCCCCGCCCACCCGATGCCGGGGCGTAACTCGAGGAACGCGAGCGAGGCCATCGTGAGGCTGTCGGTGCCGGCGACGCGCTGTTCGCGGCGCTCCTGCTCCATCTCCAGGTACGGGGTGAAACGCCGGCCAAACAGCGGCTGCGCGAGCCGGCCGCGCTGCCGGAGCCAGTCTCCATCCTCACCCACCAACCGGTTCGCGCTGGAAATCGACTCGATCCGATACTCGCCCTGCGGCCCGCGTGCTTCCGCGAACCCGAGCTGGCCGAGCGCCCGCCGGCTCTCGAAGGCATTCCCGAGGTCGAGCCAGCCGGCTTCGCCGCGTACAAACGACACTGGCGTGAGGTGCACCTCGACAAACGCCTCGTCCGTCACCTCGTCCCCCCCGAACGCGGCGAGGTCGGTCTCGGCGTTAAACATGCGGGCCCCGAGATTCCAGCGCCGGCCGTACTCGACCGGCCGGATGCGGTTAAAGGCCGTGAACCGCTGTCCCACGAGCCGGCGTTTGTACTCGGCCGAAATGCTGCCGCGCTCCGCCGCCCCAAAATCGACGGGCACCCGATCGATTCGCCCGCCGGCGACATAGGCGTTCCCCACGTCGTCCGCCGCGTCGGCCGCTGAAAGGCGGTTCTGATCAAAAAACGACCGCGCCCACTCCCCGAACACCTCGACCCCTCGAATCGGCTCGAGCCGGGATTGAAAGGCCAGCAGATTCTGGTTTTTTGGACGCGGCAACACGAGCACGGGGTCGTACTCCCCGAGACCATCCCCCCGGTACTCGTACAGGATCCCGTTCACGCCACGCCCGGCACGGATGTACCGCCCGTTGCCGGCGCCGACCCGCGTAAAGCGGACGCGGTAGACCTGGATGGAATCGGCCGGCCGGGCATCCACGGCCACAAAAATGGTATCGGCCCCGCCGGTGCCGTCGGGCACGATGTCCCGCAGGTACTGGACGTACGGCGCCTCGGGATCGAACACTACCGGCTCCGCGCCGCTGCGGAGCGCCTCGCCGTCGCCGGCCTGGATGAGGCGGAGCGAGTCCTCGGCCGAGAGGCCGAATTCGTCGTTAAACACGTCGCCGTCCGCCTCGCGCAAAAAAGTCACGCCAAAGGCCGCGCGCGGGTCGCCGGCGGCATCGGTGAACAGCATCGCCTCGGCGGCCGTCGCGACAAGCGTCCGGCTGAACTGGTTGGTCGAGTACTGAAACTCGACCGTGATCCGGCGGTCAGCCGTCACGATCCGGTTGGGGGTAAAGGTGATCTCGCCGGTGGCGTAATCGATGACGTAGTCGTTCGTCTCGCCGCGCGTCAGGAGGACGCCATCCAGAAACACCGACTCCGACCCGGCGATGACGATGATAAACTGCTCGCCGGCCTCGCCCTCCAGCCGATACGGCCCCTGTACGCCATCGATCGGCGGGATGTCTTGCGACCGGAAGAGCCCGCGTGCGGCTGCGCCGGCAGCGTCGACCCGCAGGCGCGAAGCCC
>JBGSPJ010000346.1:0-10219 GCA_041738655.1 Rhodothermales bacterium
CAGGCCGCCCCCGTGGCGCCGGCCACCGTCGCCCGCGTCCGCGCCGCCACGGCAGACCACACCGGATTTTACACCCCCGCCGACCTGTAAGGATGCCCCCCCTAGAATAACTAAAAACACCCCATCGCCCCCAAACCCTCAGCGCCCCCGCGCCTCAGCTGGCCCAAGACCCTCTCCCCTGATTATGCTTCAAGAACAAATCGCTAACGCCATAAAAGACGCCATGCGGGCCAAGGACAGCCTGCGCCTGAATGCCCTGCGCGGCATCAAGGCCGCGTTCACCAATGAACTCGTCGCCAAAAAACGCACCCCGCAGGATAGTCTGTCGGATGAAGAAGCCCTGGCGGTCATCACCCGCATGACCAAGCAGCGGCGCGACTCCATCGATCAGTTCACCAAGGGCGGCCGGCCCGACCTCGCCGAAAAGGAGGCCGAAGAGCTGGCCATCCTCGAGACCTTCCTGCCCACCCAGATGTCCCGCGAGGAGGTGCTTCAGGCCGTCAAGGCCAAACAGGCGGAGATGGGGGTGACGGACAAGGCAAAAGCCGGCATGCTCATCGGCGCCCTCATGAAAGACCTGAAAGGAAAGGCGGACGGGAAAGTGGTAAAGGAGGTGGTGGAAGGGTTGTTTGGTTAACGAATTGGGGACCGTAGAGACGCTCCTGTGGAGCGTCTCCTCTTGACGGCGTCCGTTTTCCGAGTAGCATGTTGCAGGGCGGAAACGTCGCTGAGACGCTCCACAGGAGCGTCTCTACATCAAATGTCATCCCGAGCCTGTCGAGGGACCTCTCGGACCGTCGGGAGGTCCTTCGACAGACTCAGGATGACCCGATTTTTTTGGGGGTCCGGCAGGCGGTCTTTCTCCAATGACGGCCCTGATCCGTTCCTTGAGCGCCCCGAAGTCGATCGGCTTCGTCAGATAGCCGTCGCAGTTACATTCCTCGGCCTTCTGGCGGTAGGAGTCGCTCCCGTAGGCCGTCATCATACACACCGGCACTGGAGGCGGGATCGATTTGATCCGACACAATAGCTCCAGTCCGGTCATCCCCGGCATGTTGATGTCACTCAGCACCAGCACGACATCGGTTTTGCCATGGCGTTCGAGGACCTCCAGCGCCTCTTCGCCGGAAAAGGCAAAAAGCAAGTCGAGTTCGCCCCGGCGCATTTCCCGTCGGAACTGCTGCCGGAATAGGAATTCCACGTCGCGTTCGTCGTCGACTACCAGGATATTCAGGGCCATGACTCGTTGCTGGATTATAGGATCGATGGCAATGTAACAATAAACGTCGTCCCTTCCCCCTCGCGGCTCTCCACCTCCAGCGATCCGCCATGGCCCCGGGTCACGATCTCGTAGCTCAGACTCAGCCCCAGGCCCGTCCCGCTGCCGGCCGGCTTCGTCGTAAAAAACGGTTCAAAAATCCTGTCCCGAACCGAGGGAGGGATCCCCACTCCGTTATCCGCTACTCGAATTTCGATCGTGCCATCCGACCGGTGGGTCGACACTTTCACGGCTGGCGAATAGGCTTCTCCAAGCCGCCGCCGCTCTTCCACCGCGTCGAACGCGTTGTTGAACAGATTCACGAGCACCTGCCCGATCTGCTGCGGCACCAGTTCGATTTCGCCGGCCGCCTCGTCGAACTCGCGCGTGATCGCCACCTCGAACCCCGGGCGGTTCGCGCGCACCCCGTGGAAGGCGAGGTCGACGTATTCGTTCACCAGCTGGTTCAGCCTTACCCGCTGCCGCTCGCCCGAGGCGCCACTGGCGTGCCGCATCATCGACTGGACGATCCGGTCGGCCCGCTGGCCATGCTCGACGACAATCCGTGAGTTGCGCTGGATGCTGGACAACAAGTCTTCCACCGACGCCCCGGCCTCCAGCGCCTCGCGCATTTCGGTGGCGAGTTCATCGTTCAGGCCAGCGAAGTTGGTGATGAAGTTGAGCGGGTTCTTGATCTCGTGCGCGATGCCGGCCGTGAGCGCCCCGAGCGACGCCATCTTCTCCTGGTGGATGAGCTGCTGCTGGGTGGTCTGGAGCCGGGTATAGGCTTTTTCGATTTCCTTCGCCTGAGCCAGTTCGCGCTCGCGGGTGCGCTCGCGTTCCTTGAGGATGATCCGCCTGCGCTGCCAGCGATCCACGGCAAAAACGAGAGCCGACAGCAAGAAGATATAAAACCCATAAGCCCAGACCGTGCGCCACCAGGGGGGCTCGATCCTGATCGCCACCGATGCGCCCGTCTCGTTCCACACCCCATCTCCGCTCACGGCGTTTACCCGGAATACATAGTCGCCCGGCGACAAACGTGAATACGAGGCCCTACGATCGGTGCCAGCGTCGATCCAGCCGAGGTCGTACCCCTCCAGTTGATAACGGTACCGTGTCCGCGACGGAGCGACGGAGTGGATCCCTACATATTCAAACGTAAGTTCATTCTGCTCGTGGGTGAGCGTGATCGACTTCGTCGTCGAAATCGACACCTCCAACGGGCTCTCAGGACCGATACCGACAGGCACGCCAGCGATGCGAAAGCCAGTAAGCACTACCTCCGGCGGTACGGGGTTCTTTTCGACTTGGCCCGGAAAGAAAGACACCAGCCCGTTCGGGCCTCCGTAAAACAATTCCCCGCTCGCGCTTTGAAAATGTGAGCTCTCCTCAAACTGGTTGTGGGGCAACCCGTCACTGGTTGTATAGGTAGTGAACGTCTCAGCAGAGGCGTCAAACCGCGACAAACCATCACTTGTGCTTAGCCACAGGAAACCCTGCTCGTCCTCATAAACGGACCACACCTGATTATGCGCCAGACCATCGTCCACGGTGTAGGTCCGCTCGATGACGCCTGTTTCCCGGTTGAAGCGGTGCAGCCCGTTGCTTGCTGTCGCCACCCAAAACCTCCCATGCCGGTCCTCGTGCATCATCATCGCCCGACGCAATGTATCTACCAAGTAGTTGGTAAACGACTCCGTTCCGGGCTCGAACCGGATGATCCCCTCCTCGCTCCCAAGCCAGAGCACCCCCGGCTGCGATGGGGCCTCGTAGGCATATAATAGATAGTTATTGCCCAGGCTGTTCGGATCTCCGGGTCGATTACGTAAATGGGTGAACGTGTCGGTCCGGCGGTCCAAGAGGGATAGGCCGTCTCCCCAGGTTGTCACCCACAGATTGCCCGCACGGTCCTCGATGGCCGGGTTTGCGCATTGGCCGATACTCGTGGGATCCGCAGGATCCGGGCGGTACCGAAAGACGGCTTTCGGCGCATCGGGATTCATGCGAAAAAGACCATCCCCGCAATGAGAAAACCAGAGTATCCCAGCCCGATCTTTGTAGATTTTGTATGCACGCCAATCCGGGTATTGCGTTAGGATCCCCGTGCTTCGGTTCAATCGATGCAGGTTTCCAGCACTTACAATCCACAGAAGGCCCCCTTGATCTTCGTGTATATTTCCAACGGCGTTGGGATTGAGACTGTTCGGATTGTCCAGATCGAGTTGATAGGTGGTAAACGGATTTTGCCGCCGTTCGAGCTTCGCGAGTCCCTCGTTTGTACCAACCCACAGTATCCCGAAGCGATCTTCCTTGATGGTATAAACAATGTGGGCGGGTAACGCCTCAAACCGGTTGAAGCTTCCTGAACGCCGATCGAAGGTGAACAGTCCTCCACTATAGGTACCCACCCAGAGTGTCCCTCGCCCGTCTTCATAAAGAGATGAAATGGCATTACGAGGATCGGCAGGATCGTCAGGATGCGTGTAAAAGGAAGTAAATGACTCGGTAGAACGATCGAATCGATGAAGGCCGCGAGCCCCGCCGGCCCATAAAACCCCGGGCTCGGTAGGAGCAACGTATAGCGCATTGACTAGATTATTGATACTCTCCCCTGCACCAAATGAAATGGTAGTATCAGGTAAAAAAGTCGTGAACGCGTGGCTTGAGGGGTTCGGCCCGGATGTAGACCGTGATTCGAACCTGTTTATCCCCCAGCCAGCTCCCCAGAATATTCCCGATGGGTCTTCGAGGAAGGCAAGAGCCAGATGAGGTAAGGTGCTCGGATTTTTTGCGTCGAACGGAAAGTGCGTGAATAGGCCCGTCTCCAGATCGAGTCGACTGAGTCCCGCGACCTCGGACGGTGCTGAGAATCCGCTTTTATGCCCCGATATCCATAAAACATTGGGTTCGAGCGAAGTGCTCGAAACAGCCAGGATGCCATTGCTCATCAGGCTATTTGGGTTTTCCGCGTCATGCCGGTAAGTGTAAAAACGGTCCTTTGCGCTGTCGAACCGACTCAACCCCCAGGGCCGGACATCACCTCCAATCCAGAGATTTTGCGAACTATCCAGATACAGCACTGTGATATTACTCCCCCAAAAACCGGTAGAATCACCTTCAACAGATCGAACGGTCGAGAAATGATGCCCGTCGAATCTGGTCAACTCAGTTTGAGTCCCAAACCACAGAGAACCACCGGAATCCTCTAACATCCTCATAACCCTATCGTGCGGCAATCCGTCTACCACCGTCAAGCGCTGCACCCGCCATTCTTCTTTTGGTTGTGTGCGGCTTGGCTGAGGGGGGGTAAGGCGGGCGTCTTGGGCGCCGGCCTGAAACGTCAAGTTGAAGCTCCCGAACCAGAGGAGCCCGGGCAGCCACACCCACAGGCGGAAACGTCGGGGAGGCGATGGGTTCATGTGTTTAATGGCTATCGACCACGATACCGCAGCGCAAGCACCGTCAGGTCGTGCGCGAGTGGGGTGTCGCCGGCGTGGTCCATCACGGCGCGGACGACGGAACGGATGAGGCGGGCCGGCTCGGCGGCGTGGTCTTCTCGGAGCCGGGCGGCCACGCGCTCGGCGGAGAAAGCGAGGCCCCGAGCGTTTTGCGCTCGGGTGACGCCTTTGGTGACCAGAAACAACCCATCGCCCGGATGGATCGTCAGTCGCTTCGTCGGATAGTCGTAGGCCGGCTGCCGCCAGACGGGCGGGGCGTCGCCTGTATCGTCAAGCGGCGAGACACTCCCGCCGGCCGCCAGCACGTACGGCGCGGGGTGACCGGCATTGGCGTAATCGACGACGCCCGAGGCGGGGTCCATCACGCCGTAAAACACGGTGACTGCCTGATCCGAAAAGCCCTCGGGAAATAACAGGCTGTTCATCGCCGTCAGGCAGGCCCCGGGGGTGTCGTACTGCCGGCCGGCACTTTTCAGGAACGTATGGCTCATGGCCATGAACAACGCAGCCGAAACACCTTTACCGGCAGCGTCGCCCAGGACAAATCCGAGCCGGCCGTCGTCGTGTTCGAAGAAGTCGTAAAACGTGCCGCTTACGTCGCGCGCGGTGGTCGTGAATGCGTAGACGGCCACCTCTTCCCGCTCGGGGAACGCAAGCGGCAGGATGGCCTCCTGGATCCGACGCGCGACCTCCATCTCCTGCTGGATGGCCGCCAGCTGCTGCTGGGCGCGACGGGCCTTGCGGTGAATCTGCAAGTCCCGCCAGGTTTTTTCGATGGTGACCTCCAGATCGCCGAAATCGATGGGCTTGGTGATGAAGTCAAACGCGCCCCGGTTCATCGCCGTGCGGATGTTTTTAAGATCCCCATAGGCCGACACTACAACGGTTTTCAGGGCACGGCCTGTCTCTCCCAGGCGGGCCAGCAGCGTCAGGCCGTCCATCTTCGGCATGTTGAGATCCGTCAACACCAGCGAAATATCGGGATCGGCTTCGACAGCGCGGAGGGCTTCCTGCCCGTCGCTGGCGAAGGTAAAACTCCATGCGCTGGCTCCCAGCTGACGGCGGAATTTCTGCCGCATCAGCAGCTCCATCTCGGGCTCGTCGTCCACGACCAGGATTTTCACCGGCCCGGTCTCCGTACCCGCGTGAACGGGTTCCGTCTCGCCCGTGCCGGGCGTTTCCGTCTCCAGCACGGCGTGGGCGAGCGCCGAACGGTCCACGTACCGCTGACGGATCGCCTTGAGGTCGTGTGTAAGCTCTTCCATGGTCGCATAGCGGGCGTCAGCAGGTTTCGACAGGGCTTTCTCGATGAGGCGTGCCAGCTGAAGCGGAACGCCGGCTCGAAACCCCGTGACCGGCTGGGGGTCCACGTTCAGCACGGCATAGAGGGCAGCCTGCCGGTAATCGCCGGGAAACGCGCGTTCGCCGGCGATCATTTCGTACAACACAGCGCCCAGGCTCCAGATATCCACCCGGTGATCGATGGCTTCCCCCCGGGCCTGTTCAGGCGCCATGTAGGCCGTGGTGCCGAGCAGGGTGCCAATCCGCGTGATGCGCTCGCCGCCGGCGAAGCGGGCCAGTCCGAAGTCGAGAATCTTGACCCGGTCGTCGCCCACAATCATGATATTCGCCGGCTTCACATCGCGATGCACGATCCCGCGTAGGTGGGCATGCGCCAGGCCCTCGGCGATCTGTACGGCAAGGTCGAGCGCTGCTTTAATCGCCATCGGCCCGCCGGCGAGCCTGGCGTCCAGCGTCTCCCCGTCGTAATACCCCATAACGATAAAAAAATAGCCTTCCGCCGTCTCGTTGACCTCGTACACCGTGCAGATGTTGTCATGATCGAGGGCCGACGACGCGCGCGCTTCCTGCATGAATCGACGACGGGCCTGTTCATCCCCTTTCAGTGTTGGGGGCAAGAACTTGAGCGCCACGGAGCGATGTAGTCGTGTATCCTCCGCCTTGTACACCACGCCCATCCCACCGCTGCCGAGGTGCTCAACGATCCGATAGTGAGCTACATCCTTCCCCACCAGTAAGTAAGGATCGGGCGAAAAGTCACCGCTGGCATTACGTAACTCTACTTTTTCCAGCCCGCTGAATTTTGGAAAGCGATGGGCATCCAGCCGTTTGAAGTAGGTCGGCGCCTGCGAATACACAGCCAGTATAGCCTCCACTTCGGCTCGTAATGCCAGATCTGAGCCGCACGCTTCGTTCAGAAAATCGACGCGTTCCTCCGGCGGCAACGCGAGGACGCTGACGACCAGTTCACTCAGATCATGCCAGCTTTCGGAGTCCATCTACGCAGGTCTTGAATCAACGTTGTGATTGGCCGTAGGTATGCGATACATCGTGTCCGAATATCACATTTGTATGTATTAACATACGCTACTACTACGAGCATCACAATGTAGTGAAGGCCTGTCTGTGCCAACAAAAAAGGCCGGCACTCGCACTTCGCGAGGCCGGCCTTTTTACAGTTGTTGTAGCGGATCAGATCACATCGACGACGGCGGCACGACACCCTTGATGCGCATGTACGTCACCAGGTTGCCGTAGTGCTCGTAGTTGTGCGCGGAGTTGAAGGCCATGATCGCCGAAGCGGCCATCTCCATCCCGAAGAGGTTCTTGATCTCGGCGCCGGACGCGTCCGTCATGCCACCATAAACGCCAGAGCAGTAATCAAACGCCATCTTGAGAGCGGCGACGATCTGCGGCTTCGTCGTAGCGGTTTCTTCGTAGTTTTCCTTGGCCGGGCTCTCTTCCCCGGCAACCGTCGAGCAGAAGGCAAACTGCGCGTTGGCGACGTGGGCGAGGATCTGGCCGGCGGTGCGGACGTCCTCGGTGGGCTTGAAGCTGTAGATCGACTCGTCCAGCATTTCGGCGGCTTTCAGGATGTTGTTCGCCGTGATGTCGTGGAGGCCTTTCAGCGAACCCGTTACGGGCTGGTCTTGCGCATTCGCGATGGTCGGCAGCGCGAGAACGAGCGCGAACAGGAATGCATAGGAGCGACGTGTTTTCATTGGATGGGTATCCCTCGGTATAGCTTGTCGTGACAGTACGCAGCGGAGACGCGACCCTCGCTCTCCGACTCCGCGTGGGCACACATACGCTCTACATACATTTAGGTTCGTAACAGAATGCTATGCGGCCCTCACATCACGCCAGGATCGACTCTATGACATGCCCGTGTACATCTGTTAGCCGGCGGTCGATGCCGTTGTGCCGCACCGTCAGACGTTCGTGGTTGATGCCCAGCAGGTGCAGGATGGTGGCGTGGACATCGTAGCAGTAGGTGATGTCCTCGACGGCTTTGTACGACCATTCATCGCTTACCCCGTGTACGGCACCGCCCCGGATACCACCGCCGGCAAGCCAGTTGGTGAACGTGAACGGGTTGTGATCCCGGCCGGCGCTGCCCTGGCTGCACGGCATCCGCCCGAACTAGGTGGTCCAGAGCACGATCGTGTCGTCCAGCATCCCCAGCTGCTTGAGGTCGATCAGCAGCGCCGCCGCCGGTTTGTCCATGCCGGCGGCCATCTCCCCGTGGTCCTTCGCCAGGTCCTCGTGGGAATCCCAGTTCCGCCGCGGGAATGCGTTGTCCGCCCCGCTCCACACCTGCACGAACCGCGTCCCGCGCTCCAGCAGCCGGCGCGCGATGAGGCAGTTCCGCCCGAAATCCTCCGTGATCGGGTCGTCGAGGCCGTAAAGCCGGCGGGTGGAGTCGGACTCGCCCCGGAGGTCGAATACCTCGGGAGCGGAAACCTGGAGCCGCGCGGCCAGCTCGTAACTCGCGATCCGCGCCTCGAGCCGCGAGTCGCCGGGGCGCTCTTCCTGATGCCGGCGGTTCAACCGGTTCAGCACATCCAACCCGTCGGCATCGGCGCCAGGGCCGAGGGGGGCATCGGGAGGTGGAAAGAGGTCGGTGATGGGCTCAGGCGCCCCGGGCCGCACGAGCGTACCCTGATGGGTGGAAGGCAGGAAGCCGGCGCTCCAGTTCTTCGGCCCACCCGGCCCGAAACCCCGACCGTCGGGCAGGACGACAAAGGTGGGCACATTGTCCGTCATCTTCCCCAACCCATAACTCACCCATGCCCCGACGCTCGGGAATCCGGGCAGCACGAAGCCGGTGTTCTGCATGAATGTCGCCGGCCCGTGGACGTTGGATGTGGCCGTCATCGCCGGCAGAAACGCGATGTCGTCCACGCACTGCGCCAGGTGCGGCACGAGGTCGCTCACCCACTTCCCACTCTGCCCGTACTGCCTCCATCCCCACGGCGAGGGCATCACGACGCCGGCGTCGCTCTGGAAGAGCTCGACCTTCCCGCCGGGGTCGAACGGCTCGCCGGCACGCCGGATCAGCTCGGGCTTGTAGTCGAATGTATCCACCTGGCTGGCGGCACCGGACATAAACAGCTGGATCACGCGGGTGGCGCGAGGAGGGTGGTGGAGCCCGCCGTCGGGACCCGTCGCCCCGAACGCATCCAGCCCCAGCAGGTGCATCAGGGCGACGCCGCCCAGGCCGCCGCCGTAGCGCCACAAAAATTCGCGGCGGGAAACGGCATTCCAGGGGCGATGGTGTCGGGGATCGCTCATGTCAATCGATATAGATAAACTCGTTCATCGCGAAGATCAGCCGGCAGGCGGCGGCTAGGCCGTGTTCGCCGGCGTACGCCACCAGTTCCGCCCGCTCCTCCGGGGCCGGCGCACGCTGCAACGCCAGCTGGAAGGCGGCGTCGATGTTCACGTCGAGGGCGGATCCGCCGGCCTCCAGCCGATCCGCAAAAAAGGCCGCCTGCTGTACCATGAACGGGTTGTTCAGCGCCGACAGCGCCTGTAGGGCGGTGACGGTTTCGTTGCGGACGGGCACGCTTTGCGACGGATCTGCCCCGTCGAGAGTCTCGATAAACGGATCGGGCACGCTGCGGACAACAAACCGGTAGATCGAGCGCCGAAACGAGGCGGCATCGGTAGGGTCGTACTCACTGTAATGATACCGGGGCGAGTGGTCGTCTTCGTAACGAAACGTGTCGAATCCCGGCCCGCCCATCGTCAGGTCCAGCCGGCCGCTCATTGCCAGTACGGCATCGCGCAGCGCCTCGGCCTCGAGCTGCCGGCGCGGCCCGCGCCACAAATAGCGGTTACCGCTGTCGATGGTCGCCTTCGCCTCGTCGTGCGCCGACGCCTGTCGGTAGACGCTGCTGGTGACGATCAGCCGGTGGAGGGCCTTGATCGACTGCCCGTTGTCGAGGAAATACCGCGCCAGCCAGTCGAGCAACTCGGGATGGGTGGGCGGATCGCCCATCTTCCCAAAATCGTTCGGGGTGCCAACGATCCCGCGTCCGAAATGGTAGTGCCACACCCGGTTGACGATCGAGCGCCAGGTGAGCGCGTTTCGTTCGTCGACGAGCCAGGCCGCCAGCGCGGCGCGGCGAGCGCCCTCGGAGTGCCCATCGGGCAGGTCGAACCGTGCCGGCAGGCCATCCAGGGCCGAAATCGT
>JBGSPJ010000403.1:0-23948 GCA_041738655.1 Rhodothermales bacterium
CGTGAACACGATCGGGTGCGTCGCCGTCCCTTCCGCCAGGATCGTCGCGTCGTTCGCCACAACCAGCGCCGAGGCCTCATTGCCCTGGCCGCTTTCCGCCTTGATGACCGTGCCCGGCTCGATGATCAGCGTGCCCCCGTCTTCGACAAACACTACCCCGTCCAGAATGTACGTGTTGTTCGACGTCCACGTCGTCACTACGCCCGGAGCCACATCCGCGTCCGTTACCCGGATTTCCGTCTGTGCGTTAGCCGCGAGGGGCGGCAGGATAAGAAAAAGTGCAAGTAGTAGTAGCCGTTGCATGATGCTCAGTCTGTGTTGGTGAGGAAAAAGGGGTTGATAATAGTGCCGCAACGATTCGATAACGATGTCTTAACGTTTGCCAGAAACACGTCGGGGTGGCTCGTTTGAGCCACCCCGGTCGTTGCGCACACTGGTGAGTGGGTTTTTTTCGCTTATTCCACCTTGTAGGTGAAGCTGAGTGAGTACGTCCGACCCGATTCGTACTGCTGGTAGACGTAATCGACGTCCTTGAAGGACTGGCTGAGGGTGGCGTCGCTGTCGGTGATGTTCTTGACGGCGAACTTGAGGCTTACGCCGCGCCAGATGCGCTGCGAGTAGACGACATCCAGGGTACCACGCGCGCGTTCGTAGATATCCGGCGCGGCGCCTTCGGACACGACCCGGAGCCGGTCGCCAAAGGCGTTGTAGTAGATGCTGGCCACCGACCCCCACTCGGGTTTCTGATACGTAAGGTCGACGTTGACGACGTAAGGCGACTGCCCTTCAAGCGGCCGGCTCGTGGACGCGTCGGCATCGGCCGAGCGAATCACCTGGAGTTCTTCCTCGGGGATGTCCACTTCCGAGTGGACCAGCGCGAGGTTGCCTCCGATTTCAAAGTTCGCCAGAGCGGTCGTGATGACATCGAGCCGGCGCCGTAATTCGAATTCAGCGCCAACCACCAGGCCGGACTCCACGTTCTGAATCGACATCGTGTTGTTGCCGACGCTCGTCTGGATCACGCGCTCGATCGGATTTTCGAAACCCTTGTAGAACCCGCTCACGGCGAGAATCTCGCCAGGGCGCACGAACCACTCCCACCGCAGATCATAGTTCGTGATGAGCGTCCGCTTGAGATTCGAGCTGCCCGAGAAGACGAAGTCGCCGACGAAGTCGAACGTCGCATACGGCGCCAGTTCGCGGAAGGTGGGGCGCGCCAGTGTCTGCGTGGCCGCGGCCCGCAGGTTCATGTTTTCGGTGAGGGCGTAGACGAGGTTGACGGAAGGCAGATAGTCGTCATTCTCCAAGCGGCCGACAACGAGCGACGTATCGGCGCTCTCCGTGGTCATGCGGGTCGCCTCAAGGCGCACGCCGCCGATGAACCGCAATTTGCGGGAGAGGAGGAGATCGGCCATGGCGTAGCCGGCCGAGACGGTCTGGTCGCCCGTGTAATTGCTCTTGAGGGACGACGCATCGGTGATATAGTTACCGAAGGTCGGCCGGCCGGCGGTGCCGGTTCCGATGATGCCGACGGAGGAGAAGAAGGCATCGTTGTCGCCCTCGAACGTGCTGTACGAGAACCCGGCGCCCTGGCGGTACTCGAACCGGCGCTCGTTGAAGTCGCGGTGGACGTCCGTATAGTTGCCGCCGAACATGACCTTGCTGCTCTTGCCGGCGAGTTTAAACGGCACCGCAATGTCCAACCCGTACTCCTGGTTCTTCTCCTCCAGGTTGCGGAAGAACCGCGCCGGCGAGGGGTACAGCGAAGCGGGCTTCTGGTAGACGGTGTCGGCGTCGTTCACGGTGTAGTGATTCGAGAAATAACGCAGATCGGGTTCGTCCTGCTCGCTCTTCGCGATGGAAGCGCGCCACTCGGCCGTGACTTTCCGGAGGGCGTGTTCTCCCTTAAACTGGAGCGAATTCAGGCTGCGCTCCTGGTAGCCGAGCACGCGGGTCTGGAAGGTGGAGTTGCCCGAGAGATCCTGCCAGAACCCTTCGAGGTACCGAGTATCGGAGGTGCCGTTCTGGGTCCGCAGGAACGTGGTCGACAGTTCGTGATTCGGATGCGGCTTGTAAGCCAGCGTGGCCACGCCGCCCCAGTTGGCTTCCTGCGATCCGCGCGCATCGACAAGGCTGCGCAACGGGGTGAGCTGGTCGATCTGCTGGACGGTGCCACCGACGAGTTCGTAGCGGCCGGCGGTCCCGTTGTCGTAGAACGACGTGGAGCGGTTGTACGTCAGGCTGGCCGTGACGCCGAGGGGCCGGCCGAAGAACGGAATCTGGTTGCCGAAGGCCATCGAAAAGCCGCTGTTAACCGGTGCGCGAGCCACGGTGGGCTCCATCTCGGGCCGGAAGGCGCGGGACACGTCGTCCAGCAACTGGGCTTTGGTAGGATCGAAGCGGGCCTCGACCTCCGTGGGGATCTGGAGGTTCGGGTCCTGGAAGATCGCAGGGATATCCCTGTCGCCGTCATCGTAGCCGAGCCAGTCGAGATCGCCCAGGTCGTAGCTCAGGAAGCTATTCGACAGACTGGACTGGTCGTTGTACGAGGAGGAGGTCGAAAACTGGAGCGTGAGGCTTTCGGGAAAATTCTTGGTGCCTACGTTGACCAGGCCACCGGTAAACGAACCCGGTTTATCCGGCGTGAAGGTCTTCGTCGTGACGATGTTGTCGAGCAGGCTGGCCGGGAAGAGGTCCAGCTGGAACGCCTGCTTGTCCGGGTCGGCGCTCGGCAGCGAGGCGCCGTTCAGCTGGGTGCTCGAGTACCGCTCGCCCAGGCCGCGGATATAGACGTATTTTCCGCCGACCACCGAGGCGCCGGTCACTTTGGTCATCGCGCCGGCGGCGTCGCCGCTGCCCGAACGGGAGATGGCTTCCGCGCTGATGGCGTCGCTGACGGCAATGGACTTCTGGCGCTCGCGCAGCAGCGAAGCTTCGGTGTTTTGCACGGCGCGGGCTTCGACGATCACCTCACCCAGCCCGATCGCCTCGGCGCTGAGCGTGATATCCACGCGAGCGGTTTCATCCGCGACGACTTCTACGCCGGAAACGGTGACCGCGTTATATCCGATATACGAGAATACGAGTGTGTACGTACCGGCGTCCAGTGTACGAATCTCGTAGTGGCCATCAAAATCGGTGGTGGATCCCGTCGTCGTGCCCTCGATCAGCACGTTGGCGCCGATAAGGGTTTCCCCCGTTTCCGCATCGACGACTACACCCGAAATGGCACCCTTCTGAGCAAACAGGGGCGTTGAAAAAAGGAGTAGACTCCCAAACAGCAGCGCGGAAAGCCGGACAGATGCGCGCGAGATCATTATGTTAAGCACGTTATTTTCGATACCAGGAGGAGGTGGCGTGATAGCATTCACGCGAACTGTGGGTTTTGAGGCCTATGGTACCAGTCGCGTGTTACCATTATGTTAAGCCAACATTAAGGCTCCGTAACGCGCCCCGACCACGTCGTGGGTTGGCTAAATGGCATAATGATGGATCATCCGCAACATCCACGGTGCGCCGTGCGTTTCGCCGCTACCCGCTCACTTCCTCGTAGGCCGGCCATGCATTCCTGCTGCCCTCTTTATCTCTGATTATGCGAGACGCTTCATCATCCAGTCCTCGTGTCGTGCTCGCCGCTTTGTGGCTCATGATGTTCTCCGCAAGCAGTCAGGTGATCATCGTCTCGCCCATCCTTCCAAACATCAGCCGAGAACTCGGCATCGCAGAGGCAAACCTGGGGTGGCTGGTGACGATTTACGCGGCCATGCTGGGCATATTCGCTCTCGTGATCGGGCCGATCTCGGACAAGGTCGGCCGGCGGCGGATCCTGCTCATCGGATGCAGCGCGATGTCGGTCACGCTCTTTCTCCACGCCGCGGCCAACTCGTTCACGGCGCTGCTCACCGTACGCGGGCTTTCGGGGGTCGCCGGGGGGATGTTGAGCGGGGCGGCGGTGTCGTACGTGGGCGACTACTTCCCGTACGAAAAGCGGGGATGGGCCAACGGCTGGGTGATGAGCGCGGTCGCCGCCGGGCAGATCGCCGGCATCCCGCTCGGGAAGTTCGTGGCAGGCCTCTATAGTTTTCGGTGGCCGTTTGTCCTGTTCGGCCTCACCATGATGGTCGCCGTGGCGCTGGTATGGCGGTTTGTCCCCCAACCCAATGTCGCCCGCAACAACGACCGACTTTCGATAGGCCGCGCCATCACCAATTACGGTATCCTCCTCCGCGACCCCAAGATTTCGGCCGCCACACTGGCTTACGTGCTCATGTTCGCCAGCGTGGGCATGTACCTCGTCTACCTTCCCACCTGGCTCGAACACTACATCGGGCTCAAGAATAACGACATCGTGCTCCTCTTTTTTATCGGGGGGATCATGAACGTCGCGACAGGACCCATGGCCGGCCAGCTATCGGACAAGATCGGGCGCAAGCCGCTCATCGTGTCGTCGTGTATCGGCCTCGGGCTCATCATGATGCTCACGACGTTCGTGGTCTCGGGCCGCTGGATGGCATTTGCCTTTTTTGCGTTCTCGATGATCATGATCGCGATGCGGATCAGCCCCTTCCAGTCGCTCATCACGGCGCTGGTGCCGGCGGAGCGGCGCGGAAGCCTCATGAGCCTCACCATCGCCATCGGCCAGATCGGCATGGGCCTCGGCAGCGGGCTCGCCGGCTCGGCCTATACGACCTACGGCTACGCAAGCAATACGATCATGGCCTCGGTCGCGATGCTGGCCATGGCGGCCATCGTGCATTTTTACCTGCCGGAACCCACAAACGGGACCGCGCCCGCGCCGGCTTGACCCCCACATGTATGACATTCCGTTACCTCCTGGTGCTACTGGCCGCGCTCTGGGCCGGCTGCGACTCTATGTCGCCCGGCGACGACCGGGTGATCGAGGGCGTGGATCTGGATGTGCTCTTTGCGCCCCCCACGCCGGCCGAGATCGACGCCGTGGCCGCCGAGTGGGCCGGCAGACCCCTGTTCTCGGGCGAGACAACGATCGTCCGGCAGGACACGCTCCTCGTTGCGCCCTTCACCTTCAGCGTCCTCTACGTGGTGGCGCAGACGAACAACGAAGGCGTCCACTACTCGGCCGTGGCCGTCCCGCTTGGCGCGACAGGGCCGCTGCCCGTGTTGCTCTACACCCATCCAGGAGACGGCGGAGTGGACATCGACGAAACCCTGTCGCTGTTGACCCTCGGGGTCGATCAGGTGGTCGACCGATTCGTGTTTGTCGCCCCCTCGTTCCGGGGCGAGCCGCTTGGCGTCGATGGCGAGACCTACCTCTCGACGGCCCCTCCGAGCCCGTTGGATCGCGACGTCGACGACACGCTGGCCCTGCTCGAGGCCCTGCCGGCCATCACCCCCTTGGCTGACACCAGCCAGATCAACGTCCTGGGCCTGAGCCGGGGCGCCGGCGTGGCGCTGTTATTGGGGGCGCGCCGTCCGGGGCTGGACGGCATCGTGGCGTTTTTCGGGCCGACCGATTTCTTCGGGCCGTACCTGCAAGATATCGTGGTGGACGCTCTGCGCGATATCCCGCGCGACCTGCCCGGGTTCGACTACCTCAACGCGACCTATATCCAGCCCCTGAAGGACGGCCAGCTCACCATCGACGATGTCCGCCCCGAACTCGTCCGCCGATCGGCCGTGTTATTCGCCGGGCGCCTCCCCCGCCTCCAGCTACACCACGGCGACGCGGATGTGACGGTCGACGTAAGCCAGGCCGAGGCCTTGATCGACGCGATGGCCGCGCTGGGGCGGACGGCGCCGGCGTTTGAATCGTACATCTACCCGGGCGCCGGCCACAATCCGCTGGAAATGACCGGCAGTTTCGACCGCGTGGTCGCGTTTTTCACGCCCGCCGTCGTCCCCTGAGCCCCGCGAAACATGGCGAGGAGGCCGGCGTTGTGGGGGAGTACCTGCCGCGTTCGTCTAGGGGTCCAGGACGCTAGCCTCTCACGCTGGTAACACGGGTTCGAATCCCGTACGCGGTACGCGGGTCCCATGCCTTCCGATGCATTCGGAGGGCATTTTTTTGTAGTGTCACCAATCTGCAGAAGTACCTGGACGCATCCGCTCGACCGGGAAAGATTGTCCAGGAAAGGCCCTCACGGGAAACGGAACTGCCGGAGAATCGTTCGATCGAAGAGTCGTTGTACAACCATTCTATCGATCCCATGTCCACGGTAACCATATCACCTAAATTCCAGGTTGTCATCCCTCTGGATGTTCGGCAAAAACTCCAACTCAAGGCCGGGCAACAAGTCGAGGTGTTGCTCTATGACAACCGGATCGAACTAGTCCCGGTGAAACCCATCCGCCAGATGCGTGGCTTTCTCAAGGGAATCGACACCGCCATCGAGAGAGAATCCGACCGGGAACTATGAATGTCGTTGACTCTTCGGGTTGGCTCGAATACTTCGCCGACGAGCCCAATGCCGACTTCTTCGCTCCGGCCATCGAACGCACGGACGAATTGATTGTCCCTTCGATTAGCGTCTTCGAGGTCTTCAAGCACGTGCTGCTGAAGCGGGGTGAGGACGAGGCGCTGCAGGCCGTTGTTCAGATGAAACAAGGGCTCATCGTGGAATTGGACGCTGCCCTCTCGATAAGCGCGGCACGATTAAGTGCAGAATTGAGGCTGCCGATGGCCGATAGCATTATCCTTGCGACCGCCCGTCGATACGAGGCCGAATTCTGGACGCAGGATGCAGATTTCAGTGCCATCGATGGGGTGCACTTCAGGGAAAAAGTGAAGCGCACCCGCTGACGAGCGCTCTTACAGCACCGACGCAAAAAACGCCTTCATCTCCGCCGCGTAGTAGACGCCGTACTGGTAGAAGGTATCCTTCGTCCGCTGGTCCGGCTTCCAGTCGAAAAACGCGTGGCCGGCGCCGCCCACCTGCACGTATTGCACGCGCTGGCCGGCTTTCGCGAGGGCATCCACGAACTCCTTCACTGGCCCGTCCTGGATGAGCATGTCCTGCGTCCCGCGCGTCAGGTACTGGGGCACCGAACGGTCGGCCGCGGAAGGGATGAAGTTGATCGGGGCGATGGCTTCTTTCCACGTGTCGTCGGCCGCGGGGTCGTCGGAGAAATGATTGAGCAGCTGACCACCGAATACCCCGTAACTCGGCGCGGCGGCTTTGATGGCTACCAGCAACTCGTCGCGAACCTGGTCGACCGTTTTTCCCTGCGGGATATACGACGGCATGAACTCGAACACCCCCTGGGTCTTGCCGAAGCCTCCATCGCCAATCAGGTGCGGCATCAACGATCCAGCAGCCGACAAGTGGCCGCCGGCGCTGTCGCCCGTCAGCCCGATTCGAGTCGGATCCCCCCCATATTCCGCGGCGTGCTCCATGATGTGTGCGACGGCGCCGAACACATCCTCGATCAGGTTCGCCATCGAATTCCCCCTCGTATCCCCATCGAGCTGGCCGACCCAGCGGTAGTCGACGCTGAACACGACGAACTGACCTCCTTTTGTGAGCTCACGGGCGAGGCCGCGCATGACGTCCTCGTCGTTCGTGGCCCATCCGCCGCCGTGGATGATGACGATGCAGGGTAGATTCCGGGCGCCTTTCGGCGAATAGACGTCGTACTTGAGCGCCTTCATCCCCGGCTTCGCAAAGACGACGTTATGCGTAACATCGATGTGCGCCACGGCGTCAGCCTCGATAAACGACGCCCCGATGTGTTTGTCCTGATCGATGACCACCTCGAACTCCGGCGTCATGGACTCGTGGTACATCGCACCCCAACGCCCCGGCACCGAGTAGTAGCCGGAGTCGAGCACGTAGCCGGCGTCCGGCGTCGTCGTCACCGTCACGACCGTGCCGGCCGCGTATTTCCCATCCGCCGGCAGCGGGGGATTGACCGAGAAGGTGCCATTCGTCGCCGGGTCCAACACGACGGTGAAGGATTGCGCGCGGACCGAACCGGCGCTCAACACGAGAAACGTGATCAGAAGCGTAAACAGGAGATGGCTCATGGCGATTATTAATACCCCGGGAACGGGCGCATGGGTGCGTTATCGAGTGGAAGCCAAACGTACGACAGGGCGGTATGGGGTGCAACCGATCTTGTTTTTGTCACCCGACTCCCCGCGCGCAACTTCCCATAGCGGCCGCGTATGATATGTTCCATAATCCGGAACATATACTCTCCCTCTCATGAACTTGCTGTCGCGTCCCGAGGAGTACGTGTTGCTCGCCGTCTGGAAGTTGCAGGATCAGGCGTACTCTCTGCCGATCCGCAAGCAACTGTCCCAGGCCACGGGCTACGAGTGGTCCCTCGGATCGATCTTCACCCCGCTCGAACGTCTCGCCAAAAACGGGTATCTGACCTCCTACTTCTCCGAGGCCACGGCCGAGCGTGGCGGCCGGCACAAGCGCATCTACCAGCTGACCCTGGAAGGACGGCGGCAGTTGCTCCAAACCCGCGCGGTCGACCAGACGATGTGGGCCGGCGTTGCGGGACTCGCCCTGGAGGGATGATGCGCCGTAGAGGAAAGCCATGGACACACCCCGACCCACCCGCCCGCCCCGCCTCGCCGAGGCCTTGTTGAACTGGCTTGTGCAGGACGACCTCCAGACGCCGCTCGGCGACTTCGAGGAGTTTTACCACGAGCTCGAGCAGGCCTACGGCACGCGGCACGCCCGGCAATGGTACCGCCAGCACGTCCTTCGCCTCCTGCCCGAGCGGCTTTTTCAGAACCTGTACTGGAATCTCGTCATGCTAAAAAACTACCTCGTCATCGCCTATCGCACCCTACTCAAGAAACCGCTTGTGACGGCAATCAACCTGTTCGGGCTCTCGCTCGCCATTGCCTGCACGATCGTCTCGTATCTGTACATCATGGGGCACACCACGAGCGAGGGCGTGCATGAAAACGGCGCGTCCATTTTTCTGGTGAAGTCGGTGTACGACGAGGCCGGGGAACGACAGACCTCCGCCGAGACGCCGGCGCCGCTGGGGCCAGCGCTCGCGGCCGATTTTCCACAGATTCGCCAGGCGGTACGTATGCGGATCCGATTCGGGGCCGTAGACACCGGCGGCCGAGAGCCGTTTCACGAGTTGATCACGTTTGCCGAGCCGGGATTTTTGGAGCTGTTCACCGTCCCCATGGCTTCCGGCGAAAGCCAGTCCTTTGGCGATCCCACGACCGTGTTGATCAGCGAACGCGCCGCGCGCATCTATTTCGGCGACGAAGATCCGATCGGCCAGTCGCTCACCCTCACCATCGACGGGATGGAGCCGCTGCCGGTCGTTGTCCGAGGTGTTACGGGGATGGACCGACGTTCGAGCCTGTCCTTTTCCATCTTGCTCCCCTATTCGATGCATCCTTCGTCGACCACCCCGTCCGACGACGATTGGTCCAGCCGCGCCTTCACCTTTCTCCACATGGCCGACGCCGGCAAAGTCGAAGCCCTCGCCGGCCAGATGGAGCGTTATGTATCGCCGCAACAGGCGGCTGTGCCCGATCGCCCCGTTCAAGCCTATACGTTTGTCAACTTGCTCGAGCTCGGACAGCGCCTGGACACGATCGGCAACAGCTTCGTCCACACGATTCCGTGGGCGCCGGTTATCGCCCTCGGCCTGATCGCGCTGTTTTTGCTGACCCTGTCCTGCGTGAACTACATCAATATTTCGCTGTCGACCGCCGCGCGCCGGCTCAAGGAAATCGGCATCCGAAAAGTAGTGGGAGGCAACCGGAGGCAGCTGGCGCGGCAGTTTCTGGCCGAGAACGTCCTGCTCTGCACCCTGTCGTTGCTGATCGGCCTGGCCGTCGCCCACTTCCTGCTGGTGCCGGCGTTCAACACGCTCTCCACAAGCGATAACTCGCTGCTCACCACACCTGTGGCCCCGTTGGCCCTGTTCCTCGGGGGGTTGCTCGCCGGCATCGCGGTCCTTTCGGGTGCGTATCCTGCCATGTATCTGGCGTCGTTTCAGCCTATTGCCATCTTTCAGGGCACCCAGCGCCTGGGCCGGGGCAATCGGTTCATGCAGGGGCTCCTCGCTCTGCAATTCACGCTGGCATTCGTCACGATGATCGTCTGCGTCGGCCTCTTGTTGAATGCCCGCGACGAGCGGTCGCGGGACTGGGGCTACACGAGCACCGGGGTTGTGTTTGTCGATCTCCGGCAGGCCGGCCGGTACGACGTACTGGAGGATTACGCGGCGTCGCTCGCGGATCGGACACGGCTGGCGGGTTCAGTGGACCACGTGGGCCGAGGCGTGTCGAGCCGTGAGGTAACGATCGAGGGTGAACCTCACGAGGTTGCCGAGTTGCAAGTGGGGCCCGGGTACGCCGAAACGCTGGCGTTACGGCTTCAGGCCGGCCGGTATTTTGATCCCGGCGAGGAGCATGCCACGAGCCATGCGCTGCTCGTCAACGAGGCGTTTGCGGAAGCCCTCGGCTGGGAGGACCCCCTCGGGCGCCGTGTTCGGATCGACACCACCGACTACGAGATCATCGGCGAGGTAGCCGATTTCCATTCAAACGGCTTCACGGAGGCCATCCAGCCGACGATGATCCGACTTGCGGATCCGGCTGACTTCCGTTACCTGACACTCCGCGTCCGCCCCGGAGCCGGCGCCGCCGTGGCGGAGGCGCTACGTGATCGCGCCGGCACGCTGTGGGACCAACAGACGGTGGAGGTGGCTTTCCAGGATGCCGCGTTCGACACTTATTTTGCCGAATCGCGCGGCATCACACACGTTTTCCTGTTCACGGCGTTGCTCGCGCTGGTGCTGTCGTGTATGGGACTATTTGGACTGGCCGCGCAAAACACCTTGAACCGGATGAAGGAAATCAGCATCCGAAAAGTGCTCGGGGCTTCTCTGGCGCATCTGGCCCTGCGGTTGAACCGGCGTTTTGCCACACTGCTCCTTTCGGCCGCCCTCCTCGCTTCACCGCTCGGCTACTTGCTGTTGAATGCGTTGCTGGACTCCATCTACACCTATCGAATCGGGGTCGGGCCGGCTGTTTTTCTGATAGCCTACGGACTCGTGTTCGCGACGGGGCTCCTCACACTGGGTTCTCAGATCTACCGAATGGCCGAAATGAACCCCGCGATGACATTGCGCAACGAGTGACTCTAGAGATAAAAAAAGCCTGGCCGAATCGGCCAGGCTTTTTGGAAACCTGAAATGTGAGGCGTTAACCCCACCAACAGATCGTGTTAGCGAACACGCTTCACGTTGGCGGCGCTGAGGCCTTTCGGCGTGCGCTCCACTTCGTAGGTCACTTCTTCGCCGTCGCGAAGGCCGTCGTCCCAGCCGAGGCCCTCAACGTTGTTGCGGTGAACGAAGATGTCCTTGCTCCCGTCGCTCGGTTCGATGAATCCGAAACCTTTTTCGGTGTTGAACCACTTTACTTTACCGTCTGCCATTGTCGTGTTTGTTTCGTTTCGTCACTGAGCGCGTTAAACAAGAGTGTCCTGAAGTAAGCCTTACGAGGGGTCCTAATGTGTCGTGCCAGCGTCGTGTTGATGGTATAACTTGCATGCTTAACTCACATCCATCCACAATGTTCGCTGTGTATCTTTCAATACCCGCCGGCGACCGTGACAGCCAGCACGAACCTCATCCATTCAGAGGGTTTAGCGGTGCATAAAAGCTCAACGGCGACGACGGGCGCGCCTGTGATTTGACGCCTGGAACGTGAGAGGATCAGGCCGTCACGCTTTGCAGCGAGGCCAGGCTGCCGCGTGTTTCGACCAGCAGTTGTCCCAGGCCGTGGGCGGATTCCTGGACGGCCGCGTTCTCCCTCAGGCGATCCGTTACGAGCTTGCCGAAGCCGCTGACCTTACGGTTCGCCTCATTGAGCTGGCTGAGCACTTCCTCAAAAATAGCGGAAAAGTTGAGCGAGTCCGGGATGCGCGCGGCCTCGACCTGACCCGAGAACTGGACAACGCTGAGCATGCGCATGTAACGCTGGAGGCGGGCGAGCAGGTCGCGGATGGTCTGCAGCCGGCCACTGATGTCGAGGAGATTGGGAATGATGGTTTCCGCGCGCGACTCGAACAGCTGGACGAGCATGGAGATATACATGGTCACCTGGTCGTCGCCGGCTTCGATCGTTTCCGCGTCGTCGCCTTCGGCGGTCACCTCGTCCAGGAAGAGGCTTGCCATTTCGATATCGAGAGTGGCGACCAGCACGTCGAACACCAGCCGGAGCAGGGGGGCCTGCAGGTTGGATATCGAGGTGTGGAGCGATCCGATGAGCCCGATGCTTGCCGTCGTTTGCGCGCTCATCTGGCCGGCAATCTCGGCGAGGGCCAGGCCGCGTTCTCCGAGGTGGCTCGAGGCGATTTCCGCATTGAGCGAAGAGCGCCGTATCGATTCCGCGAGGCGCTTGAGGAACGTCGCCTGGCCGGCGAGGCTTCGGTTCAGCTCGGTGAAACCGCCCAGTGAGGCAAACAGCGTTTGCAGATAGCTGGAGGCCTCCCGGCAGTTCGAGGCCAATATCCAGAGCGGCGAATTCGCTGGCACGGCGACGCGGACGCGTTGCTTCTTGATCTCTTTCTTCAGCTCCGCCCGCCGGGCGTCCATTTCCTGGTGCAGCGCAGACCACATCAGCTCGTCGTAGGAGCCGAAGCCGGCCTCCCGGATCCGTTCCACCAGAAAGGTCACGCTTTCGTCCAGCGCGATCTTCCGGCTGCCACTCTCCACCTCGCGCTGTTTCTCGAAGGCCAGCGTGCGCGCATACACATCCTGAACGGATTGAAAAAGACCGCTGGAGGGTTTGAGCCGAATGGAAACGTAGCTATCGCCGCTGGGCACGACCAGGGCGAGCACCCAGTAGTAGCGCCCATCGGCCGCCATGTTCTTGACGTACGCGACAATCGTCTTGCCGGCTTCCAGATAATCCCACAACACCTTGAACACGGCACGGGGCATATCCGGGTGGCGAATGATGTTGTGGGGCTCGCCCACCATCTCGCCCAGCGAATAACCCGCTATCCGCGTGAATACATCGTTGCCGAACTCGATGATGCCCCGTTTATCCGTGACCGAGAAGAAGAGTTCGCTGAAGTGGAAGTCACGGGCTTCGTTGATCGGAGAAACGGTGGGTCGGGCCATGCCTGGTACGAGGTTTCGGGGAAGAATTCAGACGGTATTGAGCATGAGCCGTAGTTCATGCGGCCCTGGATAGCTCCGAGCGCATCCTTGAAACTTGTGACTCATCGGATACGCGGCTACCTTCTGGTATCGTCCGCCTTAGTCCTTTTTTCAAATCGCTTAAAAAAGCATCGGATTCCACCCTATCCACCCACCATCCGCGGCCCGTTCGTGCGCAATAAAACGCCATGCAGACCCGATCCCTTGCCCCAGTATCTTGCCTGCTCCTCCTCCTGATTTTAATGGGTGCCTGCACGCCGGCCATGCCGGATGACGTGATCGAAGGCGTCGTCACGGGCGCCAACGGCCCCGAGGCCGGCGTCTGGGTCATCGCCGAAACCCATGATCTGGGCACCCGATTCATCAAGATCGTCGTCACCGACGACGCCGGCCGGTACGTCCTCCCCGACCTGCCCGACGCCACCTACGACGTGTGGGTGCGCGGCTACGGCCTGGTGGACTCGCCGAAAGAGACCGCGCAACCTGGGGCCACGTTGAATCTGGATGCCACGCCGGCGCCCGACGAACGGTCCGCGGCGCACTTTTATCCGTCAGGCCACTGGCTGTCGCTCCTGGAAGTACCCGCCCGCGACCAGTTTCCGGGAACGGGCCCCGAAGGGAACGGCCTTTCTCCCAACCTGAAGAACCAGGCCGACTTTCTGCGGACCATCAAATCCGGCACCTGTATGGCCTGCCATGGCCTCGGTACGATCGGGACGCGCACGTTCCATCCTTCGTTTGCCGAATACCCGACCACCGAGGAAGCCTGGGAGCGACGGCTCAAATCCGGCCAGGCCGGCGGCCAGATGACCAGCACCATCATGGGCCTGGGGGGGAAGCGTGTGTACGAGATGTTTGCTGACTGGACGGATCGGATCGCCGCGGGCGCCATCCCCACCGCTCCGCAACGGCCTCAGGGCCTGGAACGGAATATCGTGATCACGCAGTGGGATTGGGCCGATCCGAAGCACTACCTCCACGATGTCGTTTCCACCGATCGCCGCGACCCTACCATCAATGCCTACGGGCCGGTCTATGGCGCGCTGGAACTGAGCTCGGATTACATCCCGGTCGTCGATCCCGCCACCAACACGGCCTCCCGGATTCCCCTCGACATCCGGGACCCCGCCACCCAGCCGGCGTCGGGGCCTGACATGCTCGAGCCGTCCCCGTACTGGGGAGATGACGTGCTGTGGGACAGCAAATCCAACGTCCACAACCCGATGCTCGACGAACGCGGCCGCGTCTGGCTCACGGCCGCCGTCCGCCCGCCCGACAACCCGGATCTCTGCAAGGACGGCTCGGACCATCCCTCCGCGCAGGTATTCCCCGTCGAACGCTCGTTCCGTCACCTCGGCGTGTACGACCCGGCTACCCAGGTCTACACGCACGTAGGCACGTGTTTCAGCACCCACCACCTCATGTTCGCCGAAGACGAAAACCATACGCTCTGGACGAGCGGCGGCGGGCAGGTGATCGGATGGCTCAACCGGAAGCTGTACGATGAAACGGGGGACGAAGAGGCCGCGCAGGGCTGGACGCCGCTCATCCTGGACACCAACGGTAACGGCCAACGCGATGCCTGGACCGAACCTGGCCAGCCCATGGACCCGGGCAAGGACACGCGCATCACATCGGGCTTCTACGCCGTCGCCCCGGCGCCCGATGGCTCGGTCTGGGGTTCGGCACTCGGATATCCTGGTGCGGTCCTGCGCCTGACACCCGGCGCCGACCCCACCCACACCGCCCTCATCGAACGCTTCGAACCGCCTCTCGACGCCAATGGTGAACCGGTAAGGGGATGGTCTCCGCGCGGGATGGACATCGACCGCAACGGCGTGGCATGGGCCGCCATGGCCAGCGGACACCTGGCAAGTTTTGACCGGCGCAAATGCACGGGCCCTCTCAACGGACCCCAGGCCACCGGCCAGCACTGCCCCGAAGGCTGGACCTTTTATACCGAGCCCCTCCCGCAGATCGGCGGCGTGGACTATGAAGGCAGCGCCGGCGGCAGCTACTATACCTGGGTCGATCAGTTCAACACCCTCGGCCTGGGCGAAAACATCCCCATCAACACCGGCAACGCCGCCGATGGGCTACTGGCGCTGAAGGATGGCGAATGGGTCGTGCTCAGAGTGCCCTACCCGCTCGGCTATTACACGAAGTGGATGGACGGTCGCATCGACGACCCCAACGCCGGCTGGAAAGGGCGCGGCCTCTGGTCCACCATCAGCACCCGGGCCCCCTTCCACTCGGAAGGCGGTGCCGGCAACCCGAGCCAGGTCGTCAAATTCCAGCTGCGTCCCGACCCGCTAGCGCGTTAAAGCGATTCAAGGATTAAGGATTCAAGGTTCAAGGTTCGAGGTTTAAGGTTCAAGGAATTGCTCCTTTGAACCTTAAACCTCGAACCTTGAACCGTTTTACGCACCCACAACAGTGTAGGGCATTCCCCTACGACCCCTACAGCGAGTGTACTACCCGCCGATGGGCTGACGCCCGGCAACCGGAGGCACCTCCTTCAGCTAATTTAGCCCGTGACTGCTTGCGAGCAGAACACCCTTCGTCTAACAGGTAACGGGTATGAAAAAGCTGCTGATCCTTGGCGCCGGCACCGCGGGCACGATGATGCTCAACAAGCTGCACCGCCGGCTCGACCCTTCGACGTGGGAGATAACCATCGTCGATAAAGAGCGCGTCCACTACTACCAGCCCGGCTTCCTCTTCATCCCGTTCGGCATCTACCAGCCCGACGAAGTCATGCGGCCCAAGACCGACTTCTTCCCCGAGGGCGTCAATGTCGTCTGGGGCGAGGTCACGGAGATCGTCTCGGAGGAGAACATCGTTCGCCTCGCCAGTGGAGACACCCTCGCGTACGATATACTCATCGTCGCCACGGGCACCACGCCCCGGCCCGAGGAAACCCCTGGTCTGAAGGGCGACCTCTGGTACACCGACATCTTCGATTTTTATACCCACGACGGCGCCTCGCGCCTTGCACGGAAGCTGGAACACTGGGAGGGCGGCCGGCTGGTCATCAACCTGGCCGAGACCATCATCAAATGCCCCGTCGCTCCCCTCGAATTCGCCTTCCTGGCCGACGCCTACTTCACCGAAAAAGGCATGCGGGATAAGGTGGACATCTTTTATGTCACCCCCCTCGCCGGCGCTTTCACAAAGCCCAAAGCCACCGAAGTGCTCTCCGGGCTGCTCGACAAGAAGGGCATCAACGTTGTGCCGGATTTCTATCTGGAGCGCGTCGACGAGGCCGGCAAAAAGCTCGTCTCCTACGACGGCAAGGAAGTGGAGTTCGACCTGCTCGTCTCCATCCCGGTGAACATGGGGGCGGACTTCGTCGAGGCCAGCGACCTGTCCGACGACGACGACCTCAACTACATCCCCACCGACAAACACACGCTCCAGTCGAAAGCGTACCCGAATATGTTCGTGATCGGGGACGCGACCAACGTACCGACATCGAAAGCCGGCTCCGTGGCGCACTTCATGAGCGAAACGCTCGTCGAGAACGTCATGCACTACATCGCCGGCGAACCCCTCGAACCGTCCTTCGATGGCCACGCCAACTGCTTCATCGAAACCGGGTTCGGCAAGGCAACCCTCATCGACTTCAACTACGCCACCGAGCCGTTGCCGGGTAAATTCCCGCTGCCGCACCTCGGCCCGATGAGCCTGCTGAAGGAATCCAGAATCAACCACATGGGCAAGCTCTTCTTCCGCTGGGTCTACTGGCACATGCTGTTGACCGGCAAAGATCTCCCCGTGCCGGCGCACATGTCCATCGCTGGCAAGCAACTCGAAGAAGAAGCCGTCGCCTGACCACAACCTGACACGACCATGACAAGCACCCTGCTGGCCGGCATGCCGGTCCACCTCGACGCCGAAGGCTATCTCTCCAACCCCGCGGAGTGGACGCCCGAACTGGCCCATGAAATCGCCCGGGAAGAAGGCATCACCCTAACCGATCGCCACTTCGACGTGCTCAACTACCTTCGGGCACAGGACGCGGCCGGCGAAAAGCTCACGATCCGCCGCGTTGGCAAATCGGACGTGACCACGATCAAGGAATTTTACGACCTGTTCCCCGGCGGACCGCTCAAGAAAGCCAGCCGCATCGCCGGCATTCCGAAGCCGGTGAGTTGCGTGTAAGTGTTGCACGTTGACGTGTTGAACGTTTCGCGTTTCGATCCCTACTTCCCCAAACCCGGACACACACATGGAAGCCACTGCTGAACGCGCCGGAACGGCTACGGCACCCCTGCCGGAAAAACACCCCGTCAAAAAAGTACTTGTGATTGTCTCGAAGGGGACGCTGGAAGATGTGTACGCCGGCCTCATCATGGCCAACGGCGCCCTCATGGAAGGAATTCAGGCGGAACTCTTCTTCACCTTCTTCGGACTCGAGGCCATCAAGAAAGACACCCAGGATCATCTGCATACCGCCACCGTGGGTAACCCGGCGATGATGCGGCAGATGCCTACGATCCTCGCCGGCCTGCCGGGCTTCGAGGCGCTGGTTTCAACGATGATGAAAAAGGAGATGGAGAAGCTGGATATCCCTCCCGTTTCCGAATTCCTGCAGATCATCGCGGAGAGCGGCGGCAAGATCCACGCCTGCCGGCTGGCCGTCGACATGTTCAAGCTGAAACGGGAGGACTTCATCGACGAATTGGAAGACATCATCACCGTCGGCGAAATGTACGCGCTGGCCGAAGGCCCCAACACACAGATCATCTTTATTTGATTTCCATGCGGTCTCCAGCCCCGTTTCCGCGCGGGGCGCCATGCCGGCACGCCCGGTCCGTCATACACGGCCGGGCGTGCTGTTGTCGTTTTAGACAGCTTTCCCCAACCCCATGTCAACCGTTCATCATTTCGCGAGCGGAAGCGTTGAGTTCGACGAGTTGTATTTCATCGGAGAGGCCAAATACGGCGTTCATATCGACACGCGGACGGTCGCTGAAGTGACCCAGGCAGCTGTCCGCCATTACCATCAACCCGTCGGTTACATCTCGAACCGGGTAAACGATTACTCGCGCGACTATGCCGTCTATGCCCACATGAAGAAAGAACTCCCGAACCTCGTCTGCGTGGCGATTGTCCAGCCAAATACGCGCCAGATGGCGTTCACAGCCCTCGAACAGCGTATTGTCAACCAGATACTACCCGTCCAGATCTTCAGCGATATTGACGCAGCCAAATGCTGGACGGAGGAACAGGTACGTGCCATGAGGTCGCCAGACACGCGTCTCCTCACACGCCACGAAGCGAGCCGTTAACGTGTAATCAGAACCACGACATATACGACATAGGAAACGAGGAGCAGGGCGCCCTCCCACCGGTTCAGGGTGAACCCGGTCTGGACGAGGGGGAACAGGCAGATCGCGAGGCCGAGCATCATCCCGAAATCCAGCAGCGAAAACGCGTCGGACACCAGCGGCTGCACGAGAGCGCTTATGCCTAGAATCGCGAGGATGTTGAAGATGTTGGAACCGATGACATTGCCGATCGACATATCCCCCTCATTCTTGACCGAAGCCACGACGGATGTGGCGAGTTCGGGCAGACTGGTTCCGATGGCGATGACGGTGAGGCCGATAATCCGCTCGCTCACGCCTAATGACTCCGCCAGTGTAACGGCGCCATCGACAAAGATCTTTCCGCCCAGCACGAGCAGCGCCAGCCCGCCAACGACCATCATGATCCCACGCCCCGTGGGAATGGAGTTCGCGTGCACGGTATCCTCCATGGCTCCGGCGAGCGCGTTCCGGTCTCGCCGGGCCGACGCGATGAGGAACCAGAGGTAAACCGCCATGGCGCCGGCAAGCAAAAGGCCATCGAACCGGCCGAGGACGCCATCGGCCAACAGCACAACCAGCGCCACCGACGCGCCGATCATGATCGGGATGTCCAGCCGGATCAGTTGTACCTGAACCTTCATCGGTCGGATGAGCGCCGCCAGCCCCAGGATCAGGGCGATGTTGCAGATGTTGGAGCCGATCACGTTGCCCAGTGCGATGCCGCCGGCTCCGGTCGTCGCTGCGCCGACACTGACCACCATCTCCGGGGCGCTGGTGCCAAAGGCCACAACCGTCAGCCCCACGATGAGGGGCGCGATCCCGAGACGAAGCGCCAGCGCCGCACCGCCCCGCACCAGCGCTTCCGCGCCGAAATACAGCAGAACCAGACCACCGGCGAGCAGGAGCAGGGGCATCATACGCGTGTTTATTCTATTCGAAGGACCAGGAGGGTTTGATCGTCGCGCATGACGGCGTCACCCACGAAACGGCGCAGGGCCGCCAGCACATCGTCAGCGATCCGGGCCGCACGTAGAGCCGCACGTTCAGCCGCACTCATCCGGATCGCGCGACGAAACCGGCGCTCGCCAAACAGCCGGCCGCGCGCGTCGGTGGCCGTCGTGCAGCCATCGGTTCGAAAGACGATTACATCGCCGGATTCCAGTGAAACCACACCTTCGTCGAACGTCATGCCCGCTCGAATGCCGAGCGGCATGCCGCCAGTGTCCAACACCATAAAGCGGCCTTTTCGTAGCAGCAGGGGCGGTGGGTGGCCGGCGTTGACATAACAGAGGATGTATTCTTCTAGATCCAGTCGGCAACAAATAAGGCTCGCGTACTCTTCGGCGCGCGTGTCGCGCGTGAGCAGTGCGTTGACCGCGGCGACGATGTCTGTAAGCCGGCGGCGATTGCCCATCTGCGAGCGGAGTGCCATGAGCGCGGCGGACATGAGCAGGGCCGCCGGCATCCCTTTACCGGCGACATCGCCCACGGCCAGGCTCAGCAGTTCTTCGTCCATACGCGCGATGTCGTAGAAATCGCCTCCGACTTCGTACCACGGGTTCATGCGCACGGCCACATCAAACCCCTCGATGGCCGGGAGCACGGAGGGCAACATGCGTTGCTGGATGCTTGCGGCGATCGTCAGGTCGCGCGATTGAAGCTTTGTCTGCAACTCCTGACGGTACAACCGCGCCAGCTCGATCGCCATGACGGCATACCGTGCCAGGACACGCAGCGTCCGTTCGTGATGATGCGTGAAGGCTACCGGGTGCGCGGTGTAGATGGATAGACTGCCGATGACTTTCTTGTCTTTCAAGAGGCCCACGGCCAACAAGGAAGCGATGCCCTCTTCGAGCGCGGCCGCCGAGAACTGCAATTCCGAGCCGGCCCGCACATCCGTCAACCGGTAGACACCCTGCTCCTCGATCAGCGACTGAAACCGATTCTTGGCGTCGATAACCGGCGCCGAAAACAAAAACCGCTCGCTCAACCCGGTAACGGAGCGGATGCCGAGTTCGCCGGTATCGGGGTTCACCATCCGGAGCACACAACCCTTGACGCCCATCTTGCGGACCGTCACGTCGGTGATGGCCTGGAGCAGCGCCTCGGGATCGTAATGGGACGCCAGCATCAGCTGGCCGATCGTGTCGATGGCATCAAGCCCGTCAAACGACGACTCAGTATCCGGGGGTAGTATGGACATACGAAGTGGAACGTTTAACGATTAACGTTCGAGGGTTTTCTGCAAAATCCTTACTCAGTACTCTTTAATCCGTAATCCTTCTTATCGCCGAGGCTTGAGCGTCACAATAGGCAGTATCATCTCCTCCATCGAGGCGCCGCCGTGTTGCATCGTGTCCCGGTAAAGATTCACATAGTGGTGGAAATTCGTGGGGTAGACAAAGTAGTAGTCCTCCTTCGCGATGATATAATTCGTGTGGATGCCCCGCCCCGGCAGGCCGAACTCCTGGGGGTTCTTAACGAATATCGCGTGTTTAGAGTCGCACTTGAGGTTGCGCCCGTACTTGTACCGCAGGGCGGTGGACGTTTCGCGGTCTCCGATGACACGCGTGGGGCGCAGGCTGCGGACCGCCCCGTGGTCGCTTGTTACGATGATGGTGCAGTCCTTCTCGGCGAGCGTCAGAAACGCCTGGAAGAGCCACGAATGCTGAAACCAGGTGCGTGTGAGCGAGCGGTACGCCGGCACGTCCGGCGCCAGCTCCTTGAGCACCGCGGAGTCCGACCGGCTGTGCGCCAGGATATCCACGAAGTTGACCACGATCGCGCTGAGATCGATCTGGGTGAAGTCGACGATGTTCTGCGCGAAGTCTCGCCCGTGTTGCGTGGTCACGAGCTTCTCGTACCGCATCCGGATGCCCGGCTTTTTGCGGGCGATCAGATCTCCGAGAAACGCCTCTTCGTTGCGGTTCCGGCTGTGTTCGTCCTCCTCGCCTTCCGACCAGAGCGCGGGGTAGCGGCGTTCGAGGTCGTTCGGCATCAGGCCGCTGAAGATGGCGTTCCGGGCGTAGGGCGTAGCCGTGGGCAGGATGGAGTAATAAAAGGACTTCTCGATCGCGAACAGAGGGGCGAGCATGGATTCGAACTCGAGCCACTGGTCGTGCCGCATGCAATCGATCACAAAAAAGATCACCGGCCGGCCGGCGCCCACTTCCGGAAGCACCGCCCGCGGCACCACCTCGTGCGACAGCAGCGGGCGCGTTTCGTCGGGCGGGCGGTCCAGGCCGGCGACCCAGGCCCGGTAGGATTCCTCGACGAACCGCCCGAACTCCCGATTCGCCTCCTGGTACTGATCCTCCAACACCTGCCGCACACCCGTGTCGTCGCCCAGGGAAAGGTCGTACTCGATCAACCGCAGGTACAGATTCACCCACTCCGCGTGCGACAGCGGCGCGGCGAGCATCGAGCTGATCTGGCCGAACGACTGCAGGTACTGCTGCGACGCCTTCTCGTTGCGGAGGCGCGAGCGCTCGAGGAGCCGCTTGATCGTCAGCAGGATCTGACTGGGATTGACTGGTTTGGTGAGGTAGTCGCTGATCTGGTCGCCCAGCGCCTGCTCCATCAAATCTTCTTCCTCGCTTTTTGTCACGATCACCACGGGCAGATCCGGCGCGATCCGCTTGATCGCGGCGAGGGCTTCGAGGCCACCCATGCCGGGCATCTGTTCGTCGAGCAAAACCACCTCGAATCGCTCCCGCCGGACCCGTTCCACGGCGTCGGCGCCGTTTGTGGCGCTCGAAACCTGGTACCCTTTGGATTCCAGAAACAGGATGTGGGGACGGAGGAGATCGATCTCGTCGTCAGCCCAGAGAATGTGCGGTGCAGGCATAGGTACCCGAATGGCGTGGCGCGTATTGGACGGGTGCGGAGGAACGTCTCCTCTGCTTCCCGGCTAGAAGAGCGGGGAAGTTAATCGGTTCCAGAACCGAACGTTCCATGAAGCCGCTCACCATCCGCCTGTGCCCAGGCAACGACCATGTCCAAAGCCGCCTCCTCATCCCGCACGCAAATGGCCCCGGCCGTTGAAAAAGCCCTCAACGAACAGATCCAGGCCGAATTCGAATCGGCGTATCTCTACCTCCAGATGTCGGCGCAATTCGAGGCGCTGAACCTGAAGGGTTTCGCGCACTGGCTGCGCCTCCAGTGGGAAGAAGAGACGATGCACGCGCTGAAGTTCTTTGACTTCGTCCTGCAGCGGAATGGAAGCATAACGCTGGACGCGGTCGGCAAGCCCAAGAGCAAGTTCAAGACGCCCGGCGAGGCGTTCGAGCAGGTTCTGGAGCATGAGCGCTACATCACCGGGCGCATCAACAGCCTGTACGATGTCGCCCGCGAACACAAAGATTACCCCCTCGAAATGCTTCTCCACTGGTTCATCAACGAACAGGTGGAGGAAGAGGACAACGCGCGCTCGATCATCGAAACGCTCAAGCTCATCGGAGACGACGGCGCCAACCTCTACCTGCTCGACCGCGAGATGGGCGCCCGCCAGGGCGAGCCGGCGGCATGACGGATCCTCAGCCGTCGGTGAAGCTGACGACCGATGTGACCGAGGCTCCTGACCGGTGAACCTTGTGGGAAGCATCGAAGTGTATTCCCCCGACTGCTGTTGTTCGAAAGTAACTCCATGATCGTAACGTTGCCCGTTCGTGTTGCCGCGCCGGCGCTGCTGGCGCTCCTTGTATCCTCTTGCTCCTTCGCGCCGCGGATGTCCCCACCGGAACAGGCGGCTGCCCTACCAGGCACTTTCGACGCGGCGTCGCCGGCGGATACGACCCGTGCCCAGTCGGCCTGGTGGGCATCGTTCAACGACGCCACACTCGACGCCCTGGTAGATTCCGCGCTGATCCGCAATCTGGATATCCGCGCCGCCGTCGCCCGGGTGACCGAGTTGCAGAACCAGTACCGCATCGCCCGCGCCCCGCTCATGCCGGCCATCCAGGGCACGGTCGATGGCGCGCAATCCAGCGCCCCCTCCAACACGGGGTCCTTCGGCTCCATCGGGAACACCATCCCGGGCTTCCCGGACCGGTTCGAGAACGTGACCTACAGCGCCTCGCTCGGATTTTCGTACGAGCTCGATTTCTGGGGGCGGAACCGGAATGCGGCCGGCGCCGCGCTAAACGAGTACTTCGCCACCCGGGCCGACGCCGAAACAGCCCGGATGGGTATCGTGTCGGAAACGATCGCCACCTATTATGAAATTGCCGATCTGGAGGATCGGATCGCACTGTCGGCCGGCATCGTGGACTTGCTCGACGAGCGCACCCAGCTGAGCGAGAGCCGGTACGCCGGCGGCCTGATTTCGAGCTTCGAGCTGTACGCCGTGCGCCAGAACTTCGACAACGAAAAGGCCGGCTACCCGACCCTCGAGGCCAACCTTTACGAAGCGCGCGGCCGCCTGGCTATCCTCCTCGGCGCCTACCAGGCCGAGGCCGAACGCTGGCTGGGCACCGACCGTGGCGCCGACCTCGCGCT
>JBGSPJ010000422.1:0-2098 GCA_041738655.1 Rhodothermales bacterium
TGCCGGCCGCGCCGCGCTGGATAACGATCGCGCCCGGTGGCTTCGCGTCAACGCGTCAATGGCGCCTCCGACCGGGACGGCCGGGGCGCTCGAACAGATCGGACGCAGTGTGCCCCGCAACGTCTTGCTCGAAGAGATCACATGGCAGGTTGCAGAGGGCGAACGACTCGTTTTTTCCATTATCGGTCGCTCGTCGCGCGAAGAGGAAATCGCGGCGATGATGGAGGCGCTGGAGGCCGACGAACCAGGTCACCAGGTCGCTCTCAAATTGGCCGACGTCGGACGTTTCACGGTTGAGGTCTCGTTTCCATCCATCGGACCGGGTAGGAGATGATATGATCTTTCCGATTAACACGATCACAAAACGCCCCTGGGTCGTCCTCTCGATGGGCATCGTCCTGGCCTTTTGGGGACTGCTCGTGTGGATCATTTTTCCACGCGTGGCCGCTGTCTACCCGCTGTACCGGGATGTCGATGCCCTCGCGTCCGAACGCGCCGCCCTGGCCGGCTGGGAAGACGAGATGGCCCGCCTCGGGCGTGAACGGGCCAGCCTGGAGGCCGCCATGAGCCAGGAAAGGGTTTATCTCCCGCGTCTCGACGAAGAGGCAGCCGTGATCCGGGCCATCGAACAGGTCGCCGACTCCGCGGGCGTGAACCTCACCCGCTGGCAACCGGGAACCCCTCGCCGGCTCGAAGCCCACACCGAGCGATCCTTCGGCCTCGATGGTGTAGGCCCGTTCCATGCCGTGGGGGCCCTCATCAGCCGGCTTGAACGGTCACCTGGCCGGTTGCGCGTGCCAGCCGGCTCGATCCAAACGGCGCCGGCGGGTGCGGTCGAGGTCCGCCTCGACCTCGTCGCCGTTTTTGCCGATGCATCACAGGCCATGCCATGAATACACCTGCTTCAAAACCGAAATGGCTACCCGTCGGACTGGTCCTGGCAGCCGTCGGGATCTGGGGATACAACCTCCTTCAGATCGTCGTTGCCGTGGAGCAACGTGATCAGGTTTCGGATGTCGCCGTGGCGCCGATCAACCCGGCGCCCGAACCCCGACTTCATGCGCCGGCCCCGCCTTACCTCGCCGACTTTCGCGACCCGTTCCACCCGCCCAAAGCACCCTCTCAGCCGAGACAAGAAGCCTCGACCCTGCCGGCCACCCCGCTTGCGACATACACGCTCCTCGCGATTGTCGGTAAAACGGCCATTCTGGAGGATTCCACCGGCACGGCCCACGTCGCCGCCGCCGGCGACAAACTCGGTCCTTACACACTCCAGGTACCCACCGCCAACGCCGTCCGCCTCATCGCCGGTCGCCACTCGCAAACACTTTACCTGACCGATTAACCATTATGCAGCTCGCTACTACAAAGAAGATCCCCTCCTCCCCGGAGGAGGGGCAACCCCCGCGCCAGCGGGGGTGGGGAGGAGTCTCCGGGAACGGGCGTACGTCCTCCGAGGAGGGGCAACCCCCGCGCCAGCGGGGGTGGGGAGGAGTCTCCGGGAATGGCCGTACGTCCGCCGAGGAGAGGCAACCCCCGCGACAGCGGGGGTGGGACGACGACGCCGGCTTCTCTCTCACCGAACTCATGGTCGTTGTCGTCATCGTCGGCATACTGGCGATGCTCGCCATACCCCGCTTTCTCAACGTCACCACCGAGGCCAAGATGACCGAGGCCAAGATGATGCTCCGCCAGGTACAAACCCTGCAACAGGCCTATCAGTACGGGAGCGACACCTTCACCGCCGACCTCGCGGCAATCGGGTTTGAACAGGTCGCCCTACAGCCCGATGGGGGCACGGCCCGCTACAGGATCGCCATCGAACATGCCGACGCCTCCAGCTTTATCGCCACCGCCACCGCGGTGGTGGATTACGACCAGGACGGCGTCTTCAACGTCTGGGAAGCCTCCGCGTCGGGCGAAATTCGCCAGCGCACGCCGGACTGACATTGCCTTCAAGGTTGCGTCATGGTATCTACGCTCGTCCTCCTCGCCGCCGCCCTCATCGATGCCCGCACCCGGCGCATCCCGAATGTGCTCACGGGCGCCGCCGCCGTGTTGGGAATGGCGTTGGCGGCGATGACCGGGCCAGAGGTGC
>JBGSPJ010000460.1:0-12304 GCA_041738655.1 Rhodothermales bacterium
TGCCGGCCGAAAAGCCGCCCGTCGACAAGGGGCCGGCCAACACGCCGTCCACGGAACGGCGCGGCCCGCTCGATCTTGAAACCATCCGTACGAAGGACCGCGTCGTGGCCAGCCTGCTCGGTAAGCAGCTTGTGACCATGAGCCAGGTGATGGAGGCGCAGAAGCGCAAGGACCGTGAAAGCAGCAAGGAGACGCTCTGGCGCATCCTGGCCGAAATCGGCGATGTCGATACCGAGGCCATCTTTGCCGAGGCCGCCCGCATCTACGCGTTCCCGTCCGCCGATATCGAGGGCAAGCTGGATCCGAAGTTCGCGCGCTCGGTGATGGAGACCCTCTCCGAGGAGAACCGCGACAGGCTGCTGAACCTGCGGCTCGTGCCGTTTGAATGCGAGACCGAACACGCCTCCGGGGCCGTCAAGCTCGTGTTTATCACGCACGACCCGATGCGGACCGAAGTGCGCACGGTGATGAAAGAGTTGAAGCTGGACCGCTTCGACCTCTACTACGCGCCGCAGTCGGCCGTCGAGAACCTCATCACCGAGGCGTTCCCGCGCCGAAACGTCTTCCTCGACCGTGTGCAAAACGAGGAGATGGCCTTCGACATGGGCATCACGTACGAGGAGGGTGCGGACTTGATCGACGAGGATGCGCTCGAGGCGGAAATCAGCCGCTCGTCGCTCATCAACCTCTTCGAGGCCACCCTCGTCGAAGCCGTGCGCCTGGGCGCGTCCGACATCCACATCTACCCGAACGCCAACAAACGGGTTGAAATTCATTTCCGTATCGACGGCCGGCTGAGTCTCTGGCATACGGAAAATAAGGTACACCCCGAAGCGCTCCTCGCGGTCATCAAGGACAACGCGATGAACGTGGACCGCTTCGAACGCGACGCGGCGCAGGACGGCTACATCCAGCGCTGGATCGACGACGTGCTGATCCGCTTCCGTGTGTCCGTCCTTCCGATCGCCAACGCCCGGCAGGAGCTACGATCCGAAAGTATCGTTATCCGCGTGCTCGACGACCGGAAGGTCATCCGCGACCTGCGCAAGCTGGGTTTGCTCGACAACGCGATGCAGCGGTTCGAGCAAGCCATCAGCCAGCCGCACGGCATGGTGATCATCACGGGCCCGACGGGCTCCGGCAAGAGCACCTCGCTCGTGGCGGCGCTGCACCACGTGATCACGGGTGAAGTGAACGTGCTCACAGTGGAGGACCCGGTCGAATACATCATCCCCGGCGTGCGCCAGATCAAGCTGAACCATAAGCTCGAACTGGAAGACGCACTCCGTGCCATCCTCCGGCACGACCCGGACATCGTGATGGTGGGTGAGATGCGCGACCGCAAGACGGCCGAGCTGGCAATCAAGCTTGCCAATACGGGCCACCTCACGTTCTCTACGCTGCACACGAACGACGCGCCGAGCGCGGTGAGCCGGCTCTACAAGATGGGCATCGAGCCCTTCCTGATCGCGTACGCCATCAACCTCGTCGTGGCCCAGCGTCTGATCCGGATTCTGTGCCCGGTCTGCAAGACCGTCGATACCGATCCGGACCCCGTAATGCTCGACAAGCTGGGCTTCTCGGATGAGGAGATTTCGAGTCTGAGCTTCTACCTGCCCGGCAACGACAGCCACTGCTCGAACTGCAAGGGCGTCGGGTACAAGGGCCGGCGTGCGATCAGCGAGGCCCTGTACTTCTCGCGCGCGGTGCGGCACCTGATCGTCGAGTCCGACGCGGCCATCGACGAAGGCGCCGTGAAGGACCTCGCGCAGAAGGAAGGCATGCTGAGCCTGCGCGATTCGGCGCGCGAGATCGTCAAGATGGGTCAGACCTCCGTCCGTGAGATGATTCGCGTCGTGACGACAGATGGATAACGGGTCCCCCCGAGACCCCCCCAACATAGCCACCTGACAGGGTTCTTGTCGCCAGTTTGCCCCCCGGCTGCGCACAGGATCGTATCCGCGATCGTATTTTTAGTGCACCATGCCGCAAACCCTACTGGCCTTCCTGGCGATGATGATCGTCACGTTGTTGGCGATCAATCAGCAACAGCGCGTCCTCCGCATCTACGAATCCATGCTCGATGACGAGATGGAGGTGATGGCCGCCGGCGTCGCGCTCCAGGCGCTTGAGATCATCGAGGCCCAGGCCTTCGACAGCGCCACACTCCCGGTGGGGGCCACCGTCACCGACCCTTCCGAACTCACGGCCCTTCCGTTCGCCACCAACAACGGGTGCAGCCTGCGCGGGCTCAACGCGCTGTGCGACGACGTGGACGACTTCAACGGCATGACCCCCGACACGCTCAGTTTCAGCATGCGGAACGGGGTGACGTATGCGTTTGAAGTGACCGCCACGGTCGACTACGTCACTACCACCGGGGCCAGCGTGGCTATTTCCGCCGTTCCGACCTACGACAAACAGATCACCGTGATCCTCCAGGACGTGCCGCAGCCCGGGGGCCGGCGCTTGCTGTTTAACCCGGTGCGCCTGACGCGGTTGAAATCCTGCGATGCGTGCAGTTGATGTTTTTCCAGACCGTACACTCGGGGAACCATGTTTTTTATCTACGATAACCTCGCGGCCACACTGGTGGCCATGGCCGTCATGCTCGTCCTGCTCTCCATGCAGCAGCGGATGCGCGACGTGTCGATCGAGCAAGTGGGGATGTACACGGCCAAGAAGCAGTCGCTCGATTTTGGCCTCTGGATGCGGGACGACATCGCCAACATCGGCCTGGGCGTAAGCGGTGCGCCGGTCGTGGCGCACACCCCGCACGCCACGCTGCCGGGGATGACCTCCACGTTCACCTTCCTGAAGAAACTTAACCCGTCCGACCCCACGCCCGCCACGATTTCGTACCAGCTGGAAGAGGTGTACGAAACCGACGGCGTCACCCAGCAAACCATCCAGGTCGACACTCTGGCCGTGCCGCTCTTTGAGGTGCATCGCTACGTCAACGGCACACTCGATGGGAAAAGCGCCCCGTACATCACCTATTTCGCGATCGACTTGCTCGACGTGAATGGCGCCTCCGTCGCCGGCGTGCTCGCATTGACACAACAGGTGCGGATGACCTTTTCGATGGGCGTTCCGTACGCCAGCCGCAGCTACGTGCGCGAGACCCACTGGGGCGCCACGGTGCAGGTCAATTAGTCGGACTTCGATTATTTAACGCAGCGCGAACCGACCGTAACGACTACTCCACGGATCCCACGTTCCGGCTCGCAGACAGGCACCCACGGCCGTGCTCGAAACCCGCGTACCGCCCTTGAAACGTGCACGGATGGCCCGTAACGCGGGCATGCGGGGCGCCGGGCTGGCGAAAGCGGGCACGATCCGTGCGGGGAAACATAGTTCGCGAAATCGAATTATCAAGACGAGTTCTTCTTCCGCGCGGAAGGAAATACGTTCCGTTCGAATCGCTATCGTTACCGTGCAGGCCCGGATAGCCTTTGACAGATCCGGCGCCCGAGGTGCGGTAGGCCGGGGGAGAAAGGCACCATCAGGTAGGCCGCCGTCGCCCGGGTGTGATGCGCCATACCGCACGGGTTTTGCAGGCGAAAACGCCGTATGTTCTTTTGCCTCGCCGGCTTGGCGGACAACCTCCGCCGGCGGGATCATCCCGATTGCCCCAAGGACATCTTCGCAGCTATCCCTGTTTCCTCCACATCCGAGAGACTGCCGTGAGCACCAGCATTAGCGACATCAAATGGGATCGTGGCCCCCGAAAAGAAGGGGCGATGAAAGAGCGGGTGAAGGTGCCACTGGCGCCCCAACCGCCCAAGGTTTGTCAGATCATCATCGATTCCGTCCCGAAATCGGTGCATGGCGTCGATCGGGTACGGTTCCTGAGTGAGCACGTGACGGCGCTGCTGGACAAGGACCGCGCGATTCTGCGCCAGCATGTCGAGCACTACATCAAGCACATGCTCAAGATCGGTGCGAGCGACATCGACACGGGCGGCGCGGCCTGCAACGGCTACGTCTGGTACCGTGTCGACGGCAACAAGACGCCGCACAAGGAGATGGGCAAGTGCAGCGAGGATCTGTCGGACATCCTGTTCCTGAACCTCCTGTCGGAGTCCCAGATGGAGCACCTGTTCCGGGAGTCCGCGATCGACTTTTCGTACCAGCTCTACCTGGAGGGGAAGAAGGATCGGCGCTTCCGCGTGACCATCTATTTCGACTACGGCCACCTGGCGCTTAACGTCCGCGCGATCGAGGATAAACTGCGAACGCTTAGCTCGTTGAAATTCCATCCGATAATTGAGAATGGCCTCATGTTCCGGCATGTCCGGGACGGGCTTACGCTGGTAACCGGGGTTACGGGCTCCGGTAAGAGCACCACGCTCGACGCCATCGTTGATGCGAACAACACCGACGTCCAGGCGCACATCGTAATCATCGGTAACCCGATCGAATACATGCACGACTCCAAGAACTGCATCGTTCGCCACCGCGAGGTGGGCCGCGACGTGCATACGTTCAAGGACGGCGTGGTGCAGGCGTTGCGTCAGGACCCGGACATGATCATCATCGGGGAAATGCGCGACCCATCGACCATCTCGGCGGCGCTCGAGGTGACCGACTCGGGTCACAAGGTGTTCTCCACCCTGCACACCAGTTCGGCGGTGGAAAGCATCGACCGTATCATTGCCGAGTATCCGACGGACGAGCAAGACCGCGTCCGCAACCGTCTGGCGGACGTGCTGCGCTGCATCATTTCGCAGAAGCTGTGTCCGAAGGTCGGCGGTGGCCGGATCATGGCCAAGGAGGTGCTCTGGATGACGCCGTCCACCCGGGCGGCCATCAAGAACAACAACTCGGGCGAAATCTACCAGATGATGTGGGAAGGTGGCGCGCAGGGCCAGATCACGATGGAGCAGGACCTGCATCGGTTGATGCAGCAGCGCTTTATCACCCCGGAGACGGCCATGCACTACTCCAACAACAAACGCCGCTTCAAACAACTGCTTTCAGGCGGCGGGTGAGCGATTGTATTGCCCCCCGGCCTGAATCACACGACGCGACATGCAAAAAAGTAAGTCTTCAGAGCTCATACTGGGCGTGATGGTGACCAGCAAGACGCTCCACGCCGTTCTCATGGAGAACGACGGCGGGAGCGCGCGCGTGTTGCGCCGTTTTACCCGGCAGCGCGTGTCGCGGTCGGCCCAGGCTGGTTTGATGACGAGCGTACCGGAGCTCCAGGAATCAGCCAACACCGGCGATTTTACGATCCAGTTCGGCGACAGCGCCGACGCGGCCAGCAACCTGTTCCTGAAATCGGAATTCGGCGCGGGTAACCCCGCTCCGGATGGCGGCGATGAGGTCGGCGGCTTTTCGTCAACCTTTGTGCTCGAACTGGGCGACATCCTGGCCGAGTGCCGGGATGCCGGCTACGAAGAGCCCACCCTCGCCTTCTGTGCGGACTCGTCGGACGTGACACACGTCGAGTTGCGCGGCGTCAACGACGGGAAGGGTGCCGACGAGGCCGATAAGAAGGGCGGCGCGAAAAAAATCGACCGCGGCCAACTGCTGAAGCTCCTGGGCGAACAATACCAGGGCGGGTTCGACAACAACCGCGTCGGGTTCATGCCGATGACCTCGCTGGATCCGAAGGAGCAGCGCCATCTGGCGATCTTCCCCAAACAGCGGGATTCTGTGATCGCCACGCTGCTGGCGATGCGGGAGCAGCAGGGGTCGCGGGTGCCATCGGTTCGGATCATGGACGCCGAGGTACCGCTGTATGTTGGGCTGGCCCGGGCGACGTTGCGGCGCGCCTTGCGGCGGGGGAACGAGACGTCCATGCCGGCCGTGCCGCCGGATCGTCACTCGCTTATTGTTCGGGCGGGCACCGAGGATACGCTGGTGCTCTTCGTCCGCGGCGAGGATCTGTTCCACTACGAAAGTCTACGATCGCTCACCGCGTACGAGTCGCCGGAGACGATCTGTAGCCGCGTCCTCCTTCAGCAGGACGAACACGGCATCAGCGACGTTCAGCATGTCTTTTTGCTGAGCGAGGAGCGCGAGGAGGAGCTGATCGAGAGTTTCGAGATGTTCTTTCCGGACGCACAGGTGGATTCGCTCCGCCACATCATCTCCGAACTGGGGGACATCGGGCTCGACGAAGCCAACACGAGTGCCATCGTGGGCGCCGTGGGCGCCGGCCTGCGGCTGTCGGGCGATGAGCGGTACGAGGGGGTTTTCGACGAGATCAACCTCATGCCGCGGCGGCTCATCAAGCGCCGCTTCAAGATCCCCCTCACGTGGCACGTCCCGGTGATGGGGCTCCTGATCGGGCTCACGGTGCTGTTTTTCTTCTATCGGTACATGGCGATCGAGGAGAATATCACCACGGCGCGGGAGCTGCTGCTGTCGTATCCGGCCGAGATCATGGAGTCGGATCCCCGGATGCTCCAGGCCCGAATCGACAGCTTCGACGCCGTCACCTCCAGTTATCTGAACGCCCTGAACGTGCTCGATGGCCTGCTCCAGGGTAGCGACCAGTGGAGCCGGACGCTCGAGAAGATTTCGAGGGAGACCTCGGAAGTAGGCAGCATTTGGATCGATAGCTGGCGGCCGAACGGCGAGATGCTCGAGATCAGCGGTAACGCTACCTCGCGCGACCGCATCGTGCAGCTCGCGCAGCGGATCGATGGCACGATCGAGGCGCAGGTGTTTTCCGAGATCCGCGAGTGGCCGGTATTCACGTTCCGAATGCGTGTGCCGATCGTCATCGATCTCCCCGAGGCCGCGAAGTATCTGCGCGAACAGGTGCAACAACTCGACGAGCCGACGGCTCAGTAAACGCCCGTACGGCCGTATCGCGCGGCGGTATCGCGCCGGCCCGACTTCATCCCCCTTCACCGATTCATCGAAAGCATGTCCAAAGTCGGTTATAGTATCCTCGTCATGGGAGCGATCTGGTTGATCGCGATCGGCTTCGGCTATTACGTCCTGCGGGCCAAAGGGGAGGAGATGGAGCAGGTGCAACGCGCCGAGAAAGTGGCCAAGCTGAAGAAGGCCGAGCTCGAGCAGCTGTTTCTGATGGAGACCCAGTCCCGCGAGGCCGCGCGCGACGCGACGCGGCGCTGGTTTGCACGGTACAAGATCATCCCCGAGGAGCTCAAGAGCCCGGACGTGATCGGATACCTGAACGGGCTTACGGTTGCCGGCTTCAAAAACTTCGACGTGACGGCCACGGGCACCAAGAGCGACCCGAACATCAGCTTCCACACGTTCACGGTCGACGGTCGAGGCTATTTCAGCAGCCTGTACAAGTTTATCTGGAGTATCGAAAACAACCGCAACTTTTATCGGATTGATAATCTCAGTCTGGACCACATCGACCTCGTGACCGAGAACAAGGAGAAGGGCAAGCCCGAGCTCCAGGTGATGGTGTCATTCCGCATGTCGCTGAACGCCTATTACTCGGGTACGGAGGGCGTGAGCGCTCCGGAAGATCTATTCGCCGAGATGATGGAAGGGCAGGTGTTGCCGTCCGGCTGGTCCGGGCAGTTGCCGCCAGTGCCGAAGGATATTTTGCCGGATGAGTCGCCGGCGGTGAACCCGTTTTTCCCCGGCATCATGGAGCAGATCCCACCGAACACGGAAGGACATGTGGACCTGGAAGATCCCGGCACACAGCTGGTATCGATCGTGGGCGGGAAGGCCGTGTTCAAAAATGACGAAGGCTACCGGCAACTCGGCGTCGGCGACCCGGTTTATCTCGGGCAGATTACGGATATCGACCCGGCGGAAGGGCGGGTTTCCGCCCGCCTCAACAAGGGCGGCATCATCGATAATGTGGACCTCTCGCTGGATGTCCAGCAGGGGTACCGGCAGGCCATTGGTGGAACACTCCTTGCGCCGACCGGTAATCGGTAAGGTTTTTGATAGGGTTCTAAAAGTTCTATTATTTGTCCGGGGATAACGCTTTCTGGCGGCCGTGGTAATGCTCGGCCGCAAGGCCTGCACCTCGCGCACACTGGCAATTCCCTGACGTGTGATATTAGGAGAGCATGATGAATTGGATTACCCGCATCTCGGCCCGCACGCGGCCGTTCGTATGGATTATTGTACTGGTCGTTTTGGGGATCGCACCGGGGCTTCCCGCCCAGGCGCAGGACCGCCCGCCCCGGCAAATCCGGACATACGTCCCGCCGGATCAGCTGGTGTCGTTCCTGCCGTCGACGCCGTTCGATCAGTTCATCGAATTTATCAATCCCGTTTTCGAACGTGTCACGAACAAGCAGGTCATCGACCCTGAAGGCCGTTCCGAGCCGATCGGGGTGACGATCACGAACCTGCAGTTCTTCGACGCGCTTGAATTCGTGCTGGAGCTGAAAGGCCTCACGTACCGTGAGACGGACGGCTACTTCATCATCCAGGCCGCTCAGGCGCAGCCGCTGGTGATGAACGCCGACCAGGCCGCCGGCCGGCCGGTCGATCCCGCCGTCACGGCCATCGTTCCCGCCACCGCTGGCACCCGCGAAGTCCAGATCAACGCGGTGTTGTTCGACGCCAACCTGACCAAATCGCTCGAGCTGGGTATCGACTGGAGCGTCTGGTTCGGTCCACAGGCGAGCCGCGGCGGCGCGGGAGGGGCCGGTGGTGGTGGATCGTTTGGTGGTGGAACGGGCGGCGGCAATACGGGCAACCAGGACATCCCCCGGATCTTCATCAACACGGAAAATGTGTTTAATAACGTCGATGACTACATCATCGGCCCGGACCAGATCAGCTTCACGGGGCTCACGCAGCTCATCCGCGCGTTTGAACAGGAAGGCCTGGGCGAGACCATCGCCAGCCCGACCGTCACCGTTCAGAGCGGCCAGAAGGGCAACATCCAGATCGGTAGCGACGTGCCCGTGCAGCAGCGCGACTTCGCCGGCAATACGATCACCCAGTTTTTCTCGACGGGTATCATCATCGACGTTACCCCGACGGTGATTCGCGAGACGGTGAGCGACTCGCTCGGCACCGAAGTGATCGAGTTCATCCATCTGGATGTCGCCGTCGAAAACTCGAACAGCTCGCCGTCGGAAGCTGGCATCGTCATCGCCCGAAACCGGGCCGATACGCAGGTTCTCCTGCTCGATGGCGAACAAACCGTGATCGGCGGGCTATACACGACGCAGAAAACCATCACCCGTCGCGGCGTCCCGATCCTCAAGGACCTCCCGCCATGGTTTTTTGGGCTGCGGTACCTCTTCGGCTACAACCGAACGGACAAAACGCAGCGTGAATTGCTCATCATCATCCAGGCCCGCCTGCTCGACCAGCTCGATGTCCGGACGCAGCGTCCGTTCCCGGATCAGATGCTGGAGCGCCGACGCCGGCAGCTGGAAGAAGACGTTCGCCGCGTCGACGCCGAAAAGGCGCGTCAGGTGACCTACCCGGACAATGATTGAGGGTTTAAGGTTTAAGGCTCGAGGTTTAAGGTTTAAGGTGTTTTTCCTTGAACCTTGAACTTCGAACCTTAAACCCCTTCCCGGAACGTTCGGATCGTTAGATCTTATCACGGGCAGCCGCTTTTTGCGAGCTGCCCGTTTTTTTTGTCCCCACCGCCTCATGATCCCTGCCTGGCAGACCGATTCCGTTACGCCCGACCTCGACCGCGCGCTGCATTATACGCTGCTGTGGGGGTTGGAGGCCGTGGAGTTGCGCTCGGTAGGCCGGCATGAGGAGCGTGTCCCGTTTGTGAACGAGGCGCGTCTTCGGCGCCGGCTCGAGGAGAACGAGATGCCGGTGGCCGCGATCGACCCCGGGCTGTTCACGGGGCCGGTAGAGGATCGCTCGTCGTGGATGAACGAGCTGTCCGCCTTTGCCGAGACCCTCGATTTTTGCCGGCGGATGGCCTGTACGCGGGTCATCGTTTCCGGCTTTGCATCTTCCGTCGAACACCAGCCGGCCGCCGGCGAAGCGCTCCGCCGAGCGGGCGATCTTGCGGGACGCGTGGGGATTTGCCTGATCGTATTCCACGAGGCGGAAACATGCGCGCCGAATCCGACGGCGCTGGCGACATTGCTGGCTCTGGCTGATCATCCGGCGCTTCAGGCTGGCTGGGATCCGGCGGCGGCCCTCGCCGGCGGAGAAACCGCCGATGTCGGGGCCGCGGCGCTGGCCGGGCGGATCGGGTATGTACGGTGCCGGGATGTGGCGCCGGCGGGCAAACACTGGAAGCCGGTGTCGTTTGGCGAGGGAAAGGTCGGCTGGGATGCTGTCGTGCGCGGCCTGGCCCGCGCCGGCTACGACGGCCCGATGAGCCTGTCGATCGATGTCGACCCCCGCCCGAAAGAAGGCCTCCGGGCGGCGACGCGATTGCACCAGTTTATCCAGAAAAACACCCTCGAACCCAGAAAAATGGCGCGTTAACCCGAACCCTATGGCTATCTCTCGCGAAGACGTTCGGTACATTGCATCGTTGGCCCGCCTCAGCTACCCACCCGAGGATGAAGAGCGCGTGGCGGAAGAACTCCAGGCCGTGCTGGCTTATATGGCCACGCTCAACGATATCGATACCGAAGGTGTGCCACCCATGGCGCACGTGATCGATCTGCATAACGTCGAGCGCGAGGATGTCGCCGAGCAGCGCATCACCCACGAAGATGCTCTCCGTCTCGGGTCCGACGCCGACGGCACGTATTTCCGCGTACCCAAGGTTATCGAATGAGCCGCTGGCAGGCTTCGTGATCGCGTACTTCCGTATCAGAGTACTGTGTCTGAACCCATGGCATCGAACAAACGAAAACGGCCAGCGGCCGATTCAGCTACCAGAAGCACACCTTCCGATTCTCCCCCTGGCGTTCACGCCGCATCGGGGTGGTTCGATAGTCCACTGAAACGGCACGGCGCCGCGCTCCTGGTGCTGGTGGTCGTCTCCTTTGGCTTTTTTGGGCCGATTCATTTTTCGGGTAAGTCGCTTATCGCGTTCGACACGGTGAGCTGGCGTGCCATGGCTGAGTCGATGATCGACTACAAGGAAGCGACGGGGGAGCAGGCGCTGTGGGCGACCCATCCCTTCGCCGGCATGCCCGGCTATCTGATCGCAGCCCCCGAGGGGGTGCCCCAGGTGGATGCCGTGACGAGTGCATTGCGGAAGGTCATCTGGCCATCGTCGCATTTTCTGGTGATGCTGGGCGGCGCCTACGTGCTCGGGTTTATGCTGACGGGTGGCGTGTGGAGTGCGCTTTTCGCGGCCTGTGCGTATGGGTTGACGACGTACATGCCCATCATCCTTTCGGCCGGCCACAACTCCAAGTTCATCGCACTCGCGTTCGCGCCCTGGCTCATCGTCGCCTTTGGTTATGCCATGCGGCGGCCTGGGCTCCTCCAGGGGCTGTTGTTCGCCATTGCGCTCGGGGCCAACCTGAGCGCCGGCCACATCCAGATCACCTATTACGCGGTGTGGGTGATCGCGCTGTGGTGGCTCGTGGAAGGCGTTCGGGCCTTGCGCGGCGAGGGGCGAGCGGCCTTCCTGCGGGCGACTGGCTGGCTAGCCCTGGGCGGTCTGCTGGGCATCGCGATGGTGGCGAACCCGTACCTGGCCATCTCAGAATACAAGGACTTCACGATCCGTGGGGCCGACCCCGGCGGAGCCCCGGGCACCATGGACTGGACCTATGCGATGGGCTGGAGCCAGGGCGTGGCCGAGCTGCTGACCCTGCTGATCGCCGACGCGTTCGGCGGTTCGGCGGCCTACTGGGGTCCGAAGGATTTCACGGGCGGGCCGCATTACGTGGGCGGCCTCGTGCTGGTGTTCGCGGTGCTGGCCGTGTGGCGATACCGGACGCCGGCGGTGCTCGGCCTCGGCATCGCGGCGGCTGTGATGACGCTTTTTGCCCTGGGCGAGCATTTCCCGCTGCTCAACCGGCCGATGTACGACTATTTCCCGCTGTTTGACTCCTTTCGCGTCCCCGAGACCTGGCTGAGCATGGTGGCGCTGGCGCTGGCGGCGCTGGCAGCCGTGGGGATTGAGGGCGTGCTGGGCGAGCGTGAGAAGGCCGGCTCGTTCTTGCGATCGCCGGCCGTCATCGCCTTTGGCGCGGCCATCGCGTTTACGGCCGTCCTCTGGCTGGGCGGCGAGAGCCTGCTCTCCTTCGAGCGCCCCGGAGAATTCGCGCGGATCAGCCAGCAAATCGCCTCCGGCAACAATGTGCCGCCCAACGATCCGCGGGTCGAGCAAGCAGCACGGCAGTACCTCGACGAGGTGGGCGTCCAGCGGCGCGACCTGTTTGGCGGGGATGCGTTGCGGACGTTGCTGTTTCTGGCGCTGGGCCTCGGCGTTGTCGTCGCGACC
>JBGSPJ010000543.1:0-4743 GCA_041738655.1 Rhodothermales bacterium
CCAGGGGCCGCCCGCGGCGCCGGCCCGGAGGAGCATCGCATACACGAGCGGGCAGGGCAGCAGGCCATTCATCACCCCGACACTCAGCGCCCCCGACGCGCCGCCGCGGTTGAATAGCCGCTTGAGCGCCTGTGCGAGCCATTGGGTGCCTGCTGCGACGAGGCGGCTGCCGGTGAAACCGCCCTGTCCGAAGAGATAAGGCCCGAAGAGATAGGCGCCGCCGGCGACGATCAGCAACCCCCCGAACACGATTCCAATAATCTGCTGCCCGCCCATCAGGTGGTGCATGATCGCGCCACCGCCCCCGACAAGTAGCCCGAGCGCCATGTAGCTCAGGGTTTTTCCCATCCCATACAGCCCCATGCGCAGCGCGCGCGACCCGGCGTCGGGCGAGAGCTGGGCGATCATCAGCGGGAATCCACCGCACATGCCGATACAGTGGCCGCCTCCGAGAACGCCGGCCAGAACGATAAGCAGCGCGTCGGTCATGGGGTGATCGCGCAGTACCCCGGGCGGTCCACGCCGGCGACACGGACCAGCCGGTCCAGCCGGAGCGGCGCCTGGCCCGGGTAGGCCTCCAGGATCACGAATTCCTCCGAGCCCCGGGCGTACACGTCGAGGATACGGGTGTCCAGAGGGTGCGCCTCGCCGGCGTCGTCGAGGTACACCACGGCGCAGGGGCGGCCGAGCACGGCCTGGGCCTCGAGGATGTCGTAGAAGCCGCAGTCGATGGGAAGATAGGGTGTGGAAGACATAACGATTCTCCGATTGGTTCGCGTACTCGCCGGCCGGCGATTGGTTGCCGGCCGGGCATTCGGCAGACCGTGCGTCCGCGACGAATACGAGAGGTGTCCCGTTCAGACTTTCCGTGTCCTCACCCGGCCCACGTGTGTTGCGCGTTTTCCTGTTACTCCTCTTGCTCGTCCCCGGCTGCGTCCGGGAGCACCCGCCAGGCGTCCTTGCGGCCGACCCGCCCGTGCAGGCGAATTTGAGCCGGCAGTCGGCCTTCGATCACGGCGACTACCGCATCCAACCGCTGGCGACGTTCGAGATCACGGCCCGGGTGCTGGGGAAAGAGCGTTACTGGTTCGATCGCGGCGCCGAGTTGTCCCCGTACGACCTGGCGCTTGGCTGGGGCCGGATGTCCGACTCCGCCGTGATCAGCGGGATCAGCATTTCACAATCGTGGCGCTGGTACCGCTGGCGCGCCCGGACGCCGCCGATCCCGCAGGGCGAGATTGTGTCCAGCAGCGCCAACATGCACATGGTGCCGTCGGACGACCTGGTGCGACGTGCGCTGGGGCGCGTGCGCGAGGGCGACATCGTCCGCATCGTCGGCAAACTTGTCGAGGTGGCCGGCCCGGAAGGCTTTCGGTGGAAGAGCTCGTTGACCCGGGCGGATGCCGGGGACGGGGCGTGTGAGTTGGTGTGGGTGGAGGACCTGGAGATTTTATAGGGTTGCAAGTGACTTGTCAGTCGTCCTCGCGCCCGTCCGGATGGCAGGAGAAGCAGGAGGCGGAGTCATACGCATAATTCCGAATGCCGCGATGCTCACTGTCCATGCTGCTCTGGCGGTGTTCGTGGCAATTCAAACAGGTAAACGCCATGAAGTTGCCCGGCACGGTGTGGCAGGTCTGGCACTCGTTGTTCCATTCGCCGCGGTGCTCGCCCGAGTAGATAGGGAAATAGAGATCGTCGTGGTCGAACGTGGCGTCGTCGAAGGAGTCGGTCGAGTGGCAATCGAGGCAAGTCGTCGAGAAGCCAGTGCCGGCGTGCTCGCGTTGGTAGTCGCTCTCGTGGCAGGAGATGCAATCCGAGGCGTCGGCCGGGGTGAAGCGCAGACCGAAGCCGGGTAGCACATGGCACGAAGCGCACGCGATGATCTGGTGGGAGCCGAGGAGCGGAAATCCGCCCGCCGCCTGTTCATGGTCGAACCCCGTGCCGCTCCAGGATACCGTCGAGTGGCACGCCTCACAGTCCGTCGAAAACGATAGGGCCGCGTGGTCGATGAGCGTCGTCGCGGCATAGGCCTCGTGATGGCAGGCATCACACGCCGTTTCCAGCGGTGCAAACGCTCCATCGCGATCGTCGGTGTGGCACGTGTGGCAGGCGACCTGTTCGTGCGCGCCGGTGAGGGGAAAGCGGGTCTGGAGGTGGGCCACCATCCCCTGGACGTCATTAAACGACGCCGTGGTATGGCAGTCGTTACACGCGCCGGCGAGCGCGCCCTGGTGCACATCCAGGTGGCACGACGCACACGCTTCCTCGGCGACAGCCGGCTCGCCGAACTGAAGATCGATGTGGCACGACGCGCAGTTCACGCGCCGGTGACTGCCGGTCAACGCAAAGCCGGCGTCATCCGCATGGCTGAAGTCCATCGGAGTGCGTACCGGTTGCCAACCCGTTGTCGTATGGCACGACACGCAGCTCAACTCGGCTCGTAACGGGCCATGAGGATTGGTATCGGCCAGTTCTTGTGCCTGCGCGAAACGGCCCATCGCCGGGAGCCACGCCAGAACGCCTACGACCACGGCTATGCGCACGGTCACACTCGGGGGATTCGGCAAGATTGTCTTCTGGCGCATACACTACTTGGAGTCATGGCTGTTAACAAAATTCCGAATCGATTAAAAAGGCCGTTTGTCATCCCGCACTTGATGCGGGATCCAGCAGGATTGCAATTCGGCTGGATCCCGGGTCGGGGCCCGGGATGACAATACAATGGAAGTTGGCGTTTTGCTAACACCCCTGACTCAAGGTCGTTCATTCTCATGGGGGATGCTGTACTCACAGGCGACGGGGCGACCTGTTCCATGAGGATGTTCTCACTCGGAAGACATCAGAGAGTCGCGTCGCCGATCACCCGCCTGAACGACCTTCTCGGTGAATACGGGTGTAAAGGTTGCCCGGGGTGCCCAATCATCCGTGTGATGATTACATTACGGTAAGACGCACACGCTCATGAAGTATACAGCGCTTATTACGCTCGTTTTTCTCGCCGCCTGCAGCTCGAAGCCGCCGGCCACGGACACGTCGTTGCCGGATGTGGTCGATTACAACTACCACATCAAGCCGATCCTGTCCGACCGCTGCTACACCTGCCACGGGCCGGACGAAAACACGCGCGAGGCCGGCCTCCGGCTCGACACCGAGGAGGGCTTCAGCACGCCTCTCGGCAAAGCCGGCGATCACGTGGCCGTCGTCCCTGGCAAACCCGAAAAGAGTGAACTCATCCGCCGCATCACCCACACGAATCCGGAAGAGGTGATGCCCCCGCCGGAATCGAACCTGACGCTATCGCCCCACGAAATCGCCCTGATCTATAAATGGGTAGAGCAGGGGGCTCAGTGGAAACCGCACTGGTCGTTCATCTCTCCGGAAAAACCCGATGCCCCGGCCGTCGCCAACGCTACATGGCCGGCAAACGACATCGACCGCTTTGTCCTCGCCCGCCTCGAAACCGAAGGCCTCGCGCCGGCGCCCGAAGCTACCCGCGAACGCCTCCTCCGTCGCGTCACCTTCGATCTTACGGGACTCCCCCCGTCGCCGGCCGAGATCGACGCGTTTCTGGAGGATACCTCGCCCCAGGCCTACGAACGGGTGGTCGACCGCCTCCTCGCCACGCCGGCCTACGGCGAACGGATGGCCACCGAGTGGCTGGACGTGGCGCGGTACGCGGATACGGGCGGGTACCAGTCGGACCGACTCACGCACATGTGGCCGTGGCGGGACTGGGTCGTCTCGGCCTTCAACCGCAACCTCCCCTACGACGATTTCCTGACCTGGCAGCTCGCCGGCGACCTGCTCCCTGGCGCCACGCAAGAGCAGATCCTCGCGACCGGCTTCAACCGCAATCACCGGCAGACCGAGGAGGGCGGGAGCATCGAGGAGGAGTTCCGAACTGAATACGTCGCCGACCGCGTCAACACCCTCGGCACGGCGGTCCTCGGCCTCACGCTCGAATGCTCGCGTTGCCACGACCACAAGTACGACCCGGTCACCCAGAAAGAATACTACCAGTTTTTTAGCTACTTCAACCAGATCGACGAGTCAGGCCAGACGTCCTTCTTCACCGATGCCGTCCCGGTGCCGACGCTCTTGCGGACGGACGCCGAGACGGATTCGGCGCTGGTGGACGTCCGCCGGCGCATCGCCGAGGCCGAGGAGGCGCTCAAAACGGCCGCGGCCGACGCCGAAGAGCCCTTCCAGCGCTGGAAGGAGTCCTTCCAACCCGCCAACCTCCCCTCCCGCCCGACGCCGGGCCCGGTGGATGCCTTCCGCTTTGAACGCCTCGGCGACGAAACCCTCCCGAACGACATCCGCCCCGGCCGGCCCGGGAAGCTGCTGTACGATCCGTCGCTGGCGGAGGGAAAGATGGGCCAGGCGATGGTGTTCGACGGAGAAAACGGGGTCGAGGCCGCCGACGTCGGGGATTTTGAACGTACGGATCCCTTCACGATCTCGTTCTGGATGAAGCCGGCCCGGTGGAATCCCTGGAACGTGCTCGTCCACCACACCAAAGCCGCGCTCGACGCCGGCAGCCGCGGCTACGAAATCGCCCTGCAGGGGAATAAGCTGGTCGCCGGCCTGGCGCACATGTGGCCACAAAACGCCATCCGCGTCGTCACCAAAGACAGTCTGGCGCTGGGGGCGTGGACCCACGTCGCCGTCACGTATGACGGTTCAAGCCGCGCGTCGGGGCTGACGCTGTACGTCAACGGCGAGCCGGCCGCCGTCGAGGTC
>JBGSPJ010000563.1:0-5782 GCA_041738655.1 Rhodothermales bacterium
CCCGCCGTGCATGTGCTCGTGGCCGGCCCCACGCCGGCGCTGCGGACAAACGACAACGTAAACGAGGCGTCGGTCGTGCTGCGTATTCAGTATGGAGACATCCGATTCCTCTTCACAGGCGACGCCGAGCATCAGGCGGAGCAGGCCCTCCTCGCCCGGTTCCCCGATCTATTGGCGGCGGATGTGGTGAAGGTGGCCCACCATGGATCCACCACCAGCAGCGCGCCCTGGTTCGTCCCCCACGTGGCGATAGAGGGCGGCGTGGCCGTTGTGAGCGTGGCCACACGCAACCGGTACGGATTGCCAGATGAGGACGTGCTCGCCCGCTGGCCGGCCTACGGGATGCGCCTGCACCAGACTTCGGAGGCGGGCGCATTGTGGGTGGTCAGTGATGGAAAATCGGTGGAGCGTTTCGACTGGCGCTCCGATTGAGACACCGGAACCAGCCGATCCTCAACTCTCGAGAAAAAGCGGGATCGGGCTATCTTCCAGCAGCGATTCCGTTGTCGATCCAAACGCCAGTTTATGTAGCATGCGCTGGGAGTGGGCGCCGGCGACGACAAGATCCGCCTTGAAAGCTACCGCATACTCCAGAATTTCTTTTTTGGGTTGATCGCCGACGAGGCTGAGTCCGTTGGCCTTGAACCCATGTGCGCCCAGATACCCGGTCGCCAGGTTGAGCAGTAGTTCGGACTCTTCGTGTTCGCGATCGTGCGTGACGTGTACGACCTGGATCTCCAGATTTTTCCCAAACGGGCTGAACTGCGCAAATCGTTGCATGGCGCGGGAAGAGGCCACGCTTCGGTCATAGGCGATCACGACCCGCTGAATAGGCAGATAGGTATTCCCGACAATAAACACGGGCGCGGACGTGCCTTTGACGATGCGCACCAGCGTTTCCGTGCGTTCGTTTGGGTGTCCGTAGAAGAAGTGGGGATCGCGGCCGACGACGAGGAGGTCGTGGTACTTCATGTCTTCCAGGATCCGTTCGAACGGGACCCCTTCCTGGATCTCATCCCGGTGACGAACGCCGGCGGTGGCCAGCGTCGTGTTGAACTGTGAAATGAGGTCCAGCGCTCTGGCGCGGGTTTCGCTCGTAAGGCGTTCCCTCAGCCGTTCCGCGTAGTACATGCTCCCGATTCCGCCACCGGCGATGCTCGAGCCGATAGCTTCAAGGTCGATGCAGGCGATTCCTGTAACCTCGGCATCGTGGTGTCGAGCGATTTCGACCGCATACCGGCTGGCGATCGGGGTGTCGTCATCAGGGTCCAGGGCAACGAGGATGCGTTTGATCATGGTTTCAAGAATCGAGGTGGAAGAAGGTGCCTGGGGCGGAAAAGTCTTCCTTATCCACACATCCAGATGTCCCTATTAGTAAATAAGTTAATATATAAGAGTAATAAGGGTAGTAGTAGGGCCTGTGGAAATGTGGACAAAGTGGTTGTGCACGTCGCTGTTCGAGCCCTGTTGGAAACTAGGGCCTGTATCCCCCGAATTTCCACAGGTATTGACCGTTCGGGCCTATGGGTTTTTTCCCTACACCGGGCCGATGCAGAAAAGCTTTCCACGAATCCACCGTTATCCACATGTGGGTTGGTATGGGAGGGCGGTTGGTTGTACACATACGAAGTGGTTGTGGATTGATCGGGACATGTTGTTGGCCGGCGGCACTTTTTTCCACCGGTTCACACAGCCCAGGAAGCCAACGGTACGCCGTGCGTCTTTGGCACCACTTATCCACAAGGTTGTACACCAATCAACAGGCCGTTTTGAAACGGGTACGGCGAATTTCTCGTTACCCGAGCCAATGAGGAAACACCGTGCTTGGCCAGGCATGTTGTAAGCGCCGGCCAGGCTCCATTACGTTCATTTGCGCGACATTGCATGCACCTCAGCGTCCCCTTTCTGAATTCATCGCAGTCCGAGAAGGGCAAGAAATTTGGCACGTTCGAGGGGGTATTTCTCCCTACCCTGCTCTCGATCCTCGGCGCCGTCATGTATCTACGCATCGGCTGGGTGGTGGGTAATGCCGGGCTTCTGGGAGGGTTGCTGATCGTGCTGATGGCCAATACCATCACGTTTTGCACGGGGTTGTCCATCTCTACGGTGGCCACCAATATCCGGGTCGGGGCCGGCGGGTCGTTCTCCATCATATCGCAGGCGCTGGGGCTCGAGGTCGGCGGGAGTGTTAACATCCCCCTCTACTTTGCGCAGTCGATCTCGGTAGCCTTCTACATTTTTGCGTTTACCGAGGGCTGGTTGACGATTTTTCCCGCTCATCCGCCCGTTCTCGTGTTGTTCGCGGCGTATGGGGCCTGTTTCCTTGTTGCATATATCAGCGTGGGATTCGTGGCGAGGCTTCGCTACACGATCGTCGTTGTGATCGCCTTCTCGTTGATCGCGGCCATTATGGGGACGTTCGCGCCGTTTCGCGAAACGGCGCTCGAGCGGCCGGAACTGTGGGGGACGTTCTCGGAAGGGTCGTTCTGGGTCGTTTTTGCGGTTTTTTTCCCGGCGGTGACGGGTATTCTGACCGGGGTCAATCTTTCGGGCACGCTGCGGAATCCGCGGACCAGCATTCCGGCCGGCACCATGGGTGCGATCATCGTCTCCCTGGTGATTTATCTGTCCCTCGCGTACTGGGTATCGCGGGTGGCCACTCCCGAGGAGTTGATCGGCAACTTCGCCGTGATGGTGGAGAAGGCGGCGTTTGGCTGGGCGATTCAGGCCGGCATCCTGGCGGCCACCTTTTCGGCGGCGCTCAATTCGCTTGTCGGGGCGCCGCGCGTGTTACAGGCTATGGCGGCGCACGACGTGGTACCGTTCGGGAAAAACCTGTCGAAGGTGTCGCGGTCGGGCGAGCCGCGGGCGGCGCTGTATCTGACGGGGTTGATCGGGGTGGGAACGATCCTGTTCGGTCTGTCGGGAAACGGGTTAAACCGCATCGCTCCGCTGATGACGATGTTCAACCTGATCACCTATGCGGTTCTTAACGCCGTCGTGTTGATCGAGCAATCGATTCGGCTGACCAGCTTTCGGCCTTTGTTTGTCATCCCCCGGATCGTTCCGCTGGTGGGGCTCGCCGGCTCGGTGTCGGCGATGTATCTCATTAACCCGATCTTCAGCCTGGTGGCGACGATCGTCATCTTTTTTGTGTACCAGTTCATCTCCAAGCGACGGTTGACGACACCGTGGAGCGATGTGCGGAGCGGGATGTTCGTTACGGTGGCCGAGTGGGCGGCCAAACAAACGGCGAGCCTTCCATCGGGTCAGGATCGGGCCTGGAAACCGAGCCTGCTCGTGCCGGTCCAGTCTGCCGCCGCGATCCGCTACAGCTATCGATTTCTGTCGGCGATCACCAAGCCGAACGGGTCGCTGCACATCGTTGGGATTTATTCGGACGAGACGAAGGAGCACCTCGCCGGCCTGCACAGCTATCGGCAGGCGTTCGCCAACGACGGCATCTTTACGCGTGTAGCGCTGCTCCAGTCGAGAGGATTTCGCTACACGCTGCAAACGGCGATGGAGATGTCCACCAGTTCGTTCTTTCGCCCCAACACGCTTTTTCTCCCCATCGTACCGGAAATAACCCGGGGTAAGCTCCAGTTCATAGCGGAACAGGCTGCTCTGAATCAACTCGGGCTGATATTATATGTGGATCGGCCGGATACGGCGCTGGGCCGGGAGCAGACGATCAACGTGTGGATGCGGGAGCAGAGCCCCGAGTGGCAGATCGGCCTTCGATTGCCCAACCTCGATCTGTCGCTTCTGCTGGCCTATCAGTTGGCGAGAAACTGGAATGGGCGGATCAACCTGATCACCGTCGTTGGTGACGCGGCGGAAAAGGGAAACGCCGAGCATTACCTTCGGTCGCTGATGGACCTCGGGCGGATGCCGGCGTCTACCGTACCCATCGTCGGCGTGGGGACGTTTGAGGCGTTTCTCAAAGAGGTCCCGCAGGCCGACATCACCATTTTCGGCGTGCAGGAGCACGTCGACCTCGCGTTTATCACCCTGATGCCCGAGCGCACGGAGTCTTCGTGTATTTTCGTGCGCGACTCGGGGTACGAGAGTGCGCTCGTGTGAGCGAAGAGGAGTATGGGGTATCGGAGTGTGGGGGTATAGGGGACGTTGAATCGCAGCGTGGCCCCACTCCCATACTCCCCCATCTACCCCATACCCATCACGGCTTCCCGAGCAGGCTGAACATCTCCTTTTTGTAGGCTTCGACGCCGGGCTGGTCGAACGGGTTTACGCCGAGCAGGTAGCCGCTGACGGCGACGGCGTGTTCGAAGAAGTAGTAGGCAGCGCCGACCGTGTTGGGGGTGATATCTTTCAGCCAGAGCGTCATGTTCGGCACGCCGCCGTCCGTGTGGGCCTTGGCGGTGCCTTCATAGGCTTTCCGGTTGATCTCGGAGTAGGTCTTGCCGGCGAGGTAGTTCAGTTTGTCGAGGTTGCCTTCGAGCGCCGGCACCACCACGTCGCCACCGTCGTCTTCCGCCATGAGGAAGGTTTCGATGAGTTTACGCTGGCCCTCCTGGACGTACTGGCCGACCGAGTGCAGGTCCGTCGAGTACTGGAGCGACACCGGGAACAGGCCTTTGTGCTCTTTGCCTTCGCTTTCGCCGAAGAGCTGCTGCCACCAGCCGCCGATGCCGCTCAGGCGCGGTTCGAAGGTAGCGAGCACTTCGGTAGCGTAACCTCGCTGGGCGAGCAGGTACCGGTAGCCGGCGTACTGGAGCGCGATGTTGTCCTCCGACGCCACCGAATAGGTTTTGCACGCCGAGACCGCCCCGTAGAACAGCGAGCGGATGTCCACGCCGGCCACGGCGATCGGCAGCAGGCCGACGGGCGTCAGGACCGAGAATCGCCCCCCGACATCGGGCGGGATGACGTACTTCTTGTAGCCGCGCTCCTTCTGCAACTGGTTCAGTACCCCGCTATCCGGGTCGGTCGTAACGATGATGCGCTCGTTCACATCGGCATACCGCTCTTCCATCCAGGCCCGCAGAAAGCGGAAGGCGAGGGCGGGTTCGAGCGTGGTGCCGCTTTTCGAGATGACGTTGAGGTAGACCGACTTGCCTTCCAGGTACGCCAGAAGTTCGCGGATATACGTGCCGCTCATGTGGTGGCCGGCGAACAGGATTTCGGGGCCCTCTTCGCCGTCGTCGGACGAGGCGGCGGCGGCCATGGCCGGCTTCGTATTAAAGTAGGGCGTGAGGGCCTGGATGGTGGCCATCGCGCCGAGGTACGATCCTCCGATGCCGATCGTGACCAGGACATCGGCTTTGCGGCGGATCTCGTCGGCCTTGGCCGCGATATCCTCCAGCAGGGCGTCGTTCGGCTGCAGGAGGAGATCCCTCCAGCCCAGGAATTCGTTACCGGCCCCGCGTTTTTCGAGCAGGGTGCGGTGCGCGGCGTCGATGCGCGGGCGCAGGGCGGCCAGGGCGCCTTTTTCTAGAAACGAAGCGGCCGAATGGGTCTGGAGACGAATCATGAACGTTCCTCGGGGGGTTCAGGGGTGTACGTGGTACATTACGGGACAAACTTACGTCGATAATCGCCAGAATCAGCCGGCACTTTATGCAAACGCTTATTTCCGTTGAAAAAGCCCGTTCACTGATCCTCGATGCCGTGCGGGCGCTGCCCGCGGAGACGGTACAATTTGACGCCAGCCTCGGGCGCACGTTGGCGGCGGACCTGGTGAGCCAGGACGACATTCCGCCCTTCGCGAATTCGGCGATGGACGGGTTTGCGCTCCGGGCGGAGGACGTGGCCGGCG
>JBGSPJ010000661.1:0-7459 GCA_041738655.1 Rhodothermales bacterium
GCGGCGCGCGCCAGGGCGCGGCGGAAGGTGGAGGGCCGGCGTCGCATGGTGATGGTGTCAGTTTCCATTGGAAGACGACCGGATGGCCCGGTACAAAAAGGTCGAGAAATCCGGCCGGGCGACCGGTTCCGGGACGGGCGGCGCCGCCACGGGTTGGGGGAGGTCGGCGGGCAGGCGGTCGATGAGGGAGATCTGGTTGGACGTCACGCCGAGCAGCAGTGTCTGGCCGGCGCAGCGGACGATGCGCAGCTCCTGGCCGGGCCCTAAGTGTTGCTGGGCGATGAGTTCGATCGGGTGAGGCGCTTCAGAAACCGCGCCGGTGCGCCGATATCGGTAATACGCGAACCCGAGCAGGGCGGCCAGAACGAGCGCTGAAAGGAGCGGTGCGACTCGGAACGGTGCCGGCTCCGGCGCGGCAGGCGCCTCCTCGGCGATGGCGGTGCCGGCGTCATGCGTGTACAGGCTGGAGGTATCGCGGATCGGGCCGGGCGCCGGCTTCAGCTGGATCGCCACCCAGAGCAGCAAGAGCGCGGCGGCAAAAAAGATGATGCGCTTCAAGACCGATCGATTGATCGGAGCCGGCGCGGCGGATGGGCCCCCGGGAGGAGGGTAAGGGAAGAAATTGCTCACAGGCTGGCACGTTGTTCATGCGAAGGGTAGCGCCGCGGCCCCTGAGGGCGATCGCGGGAGAGGCATGAACCCGATTGCGAATACGGTGCCAGCCGGCACGGGTTGAATCGTACGTTGCGCGTTGCGCGTTTTTACGTTGAACGTTCGGTGGTCGGGGATGAAACGCAAAACGCGCAACGAGCACACGCGCAACGCCATTACATAAAGGCGCCGGCACGCTGACGGGAGGCCGCCAGGTTGGTGACGCGGACACCGAACTGCTCGTCGATCACCACGGCCTCGCCCTCGGCGATCAACCGCCCGTTGGCGTAGATCTCCAGCGGCTCGCCGACCAGCTTCTCGAGCTCGATGACACTGCCCGTCGTGAGGCGGAGCACGTCAGATAGGGGGATGTTGCGCCGGCCGAGTTCGACGGTTACGTTCAGCTCCACCTCCGCCAGCATCTGGAAGTTGCCGCCACCGCCGTCATTGACGATGCGTTCCCTCCCCAGATCGGGGAAGGAGGCCTGGGAGACATCCACAGGCGGTTTTCTGGACGGTGAGGGTGATCCTTGCATGACGACTTCTTCGGTTTCAGAAGGAGGTTCTGGTAATGCGGAAAGGATCGCGTCGGACAACGTGATACTGCCAGTGAAAGGGCCGGCTTCGGTGCGGAGCTCGAACGGGATGCGTACGAGGCTGGCCGGCAGCCGGTCCGCCGGCAGGGGTGCACCGGGCGCGAGCGCCTCGAAATACACCTCCGGGATGGCAAGGCTACGCCCCAGTACGTTACGCACCGCGCCGAACGCCTGCGAGGCCAGCTCGACGAACAGGTCCGCCGAGTCCGGATCGGTCGGCGAGAGCTCGATGCCGAGCATCGCCTGCGAGAACGGAGCCAGCCACTCGGCCGGCATCTGCACCGCGAAGGCTTCGTCGCCCGTACCTTTACTCAGCACCGTGTAGTGCGTTGTCGCTTCGGTCGATGCCTCCGCCAGCGTAACGGGCGTCGGCGGTCGAGTCGTTACGAGCGCTTCTTTTCCGAGGAGTGTGCCGACAAAATCACCCAGGCTTTCGGCAGCCTGATCGGCATAAAGCGCCAGGATCTGCGAATCAGTCATGATGGCTGGTTCCTAATAAATCAGTTGGTAAAACATCAACAACACGGATCGCGCGCTGATTGCCAGATTTGCCTGCGCTGGCCTTGAATTTTGGCAGCTCTCCTACGTATACCTGTATCGGTTCGTCGGCCCTGTTCTTAAGCAAAATCACATCTCCCTCCGTGAGGCTCATGAGGTCGGTGATGCTCAGGGTAGCTTTGCCGAGTTCGGCGCGCATCGTTACGTCCATCGTCTGGAGCGTATAGTTGTACTCGTCGCGCACCTCCTTGCCCACTTCAGAAGTCGCGCTCGTAAGCCATTGCTTCATGCCGGCGCGCCCCAGGACGCGTTCGAGCATGATGTACGGATAACACAGGTTCATGAACGAATGGTGTTCATACACCCGCACCTCGAACGTGCCGATGATCGCCGGCTCGGAGCCGGGAATGATCTGCACGAACTCGGCATTGGACTCGAAGGCCGATTCCCTGAACTGCATCTCGGCCACCTGAGACCACGCCTTCTCCAACTCCTGGAAGGCCCGCGCCATCACCTTGCTCATGATCCGCTGCTCGATCTGCGAGGTCTCGCGTGGCTTCCGGAGGAATCGGCCCGGCCCGCCGAACAACTTTTCGATGGTGAAGATCACCAGCCGGGGGTCCATCTCGAACACCAGCTGCTGCCCGCGGTCCACGACCTCGACGACAAACAGCGCCGAGGGGTGCGCGCTGGACATCACGAACTCCGAATACAGCACCTGGTCCATCGCCGTCAGCGTGATCTCGACGATCGTGCGGAGCTGCGCGGAGAGGTACACCGAAAGGTCGCGGGCAAACGCCTCGTGGACCTGGTTCATGACGCGCATCTGATCCTGGGAGAACAGACGCGGGCGTTTAAAATTGTAAGGACTGACGTTTCGGTGGAGATCCGCCAGCATGAGTGAATTGAGCTCGTCGAGATCCAGGTTTTTGGCCTCGTTCTCGTCGCTCACACCCAGCAGGGCATCGATCTCGTTCTGATTGAGCAGCTTGGACATGTGTATGGAAGATTTGCCTGCGCCGAAACGGCTTACTGGAGGACGTATTGCGTGAAGTACATGCGGCTGATCTCCCCCTCCGTCACCACGCCGTTCACGGCATGCAGCAGCTCGTCCTTGATGATATTGCGCTGTTCGATCGCGGCGAGTTCCTCTACGGTCCGCCGGCCCAGGATTTTGATGATCGTGTCGCGCACAACCATCTCGCGGGCCGTGATGCTTTCGAGCAGGGCTGGATCGATGGACTCGATGCCCAGGCTGACCATGAGGAGGCGACGGCCTTCCGAATTGGCGGGATTGACGATGATGTCGGTCAATTCCATGAACTCGCCGTACTGGATGCCGGCGTCCTCCGCCGCGGCCTCCTCCTCTTCCGCGCCCTTCTCTCCAAGACCCAGGTTATGCGCCACCTCGGCGATGGCCGGGTAGTTGGCGTACGCCAGATAGGCGCCGCCGCCGGCGGACACCAGCAGGACGGGGAGCAGGATCATCAGAAACCCGCCTCCCTTTTTCTTGGTCGTTTCGCCGGCTACGGGGTCAGTACCTCCCGCTCCTTTTGCTGCGTCTGCGTCTGCCATTGGTTCAAACTGATTAGGAGTTCGATGCGACGATTCCGGCTGCGGCCATCCGGGGTACGGTTGGTGGCCACAGGCTGGAATTCACCCCGTCCGATGGCCTGGTAATGGTCCGCCGGCAAGGCTGATGGCTGCGTCAGCAAGAACCGAACCACCGAGGCGGCACGCGAGGCCGAGAGCTCCCAGTTCGAGGGGAAGGCGGACGTCCGGATGGGCAGATTATCCGTGTGTCCGATCACCGTTAGCGTGTTGCTGGAGTCCGACGCCACCGTTGCAATTTTGGCCAGTACGCGCTGAGCCGTCCCCAACAGCTGCGAGCTGCCGGAGGAAAACATGACCGAATCGGTGATCACGATGTGCATCGTCGACTCCTCGTAGTTCATCTGGACATTGCCATCCAACCCCTCCTTCTCGATGAACTCCATCAGGGCCTCCACCCGCTTTGCCTGTTCTATCTTCTTCTCCTCGATCTCCTGGGGGTCGTCCTGCGGTATGACCGGCACAGGCTGCGCGTTGTTGAAGACGCTGTTTCGCCCCTTGAAATAACTCATCGCCTCCATCATCCGCTCCTCCTTGATCTCGGACATGGCGACAATCATGACGAAGAAGGTCAAGAGCAGCGTAACCATGTCGCCGTACGTCACCAGCCAGAATGGGGCGGACGGGGCGGGTTCTTCTTCAATCTTGGCCATACGATTAGCGAATAGCGATTAGCGATTAGCGAGTGGCGATTGAGGTTACGCGTAGCGTTACTTGGCGTCTGGAACTCCACGATACGTCCCCCACTTTTCACTTTTTCCTTTTCACTTTTTCCTTTTTCTCTACGCTTCTTCCGCCTGAACCGGCGTGGCGACGGTGCTGAGTTCGACGGAGGTGAGGAGCAGTTGGAGGCGTTTCTGGATCATGCTGGGGCTGTCGCCGCGGACGATGGCGAGGACGCCGGTGCGAACGAGTTCGCGCTGACGGAGTAGCGATGCCACCTGGAGCTTGCGTTTCTCGGCGAAGGGCAGGAAGAACAGGTTGGCGAAGAGGGATCCGAGGAAGGTTGTGACAAGCGCCACGGCCATGCCGGCGCCGATCTGCGAGGGGTCCGAGAGGTTGCCCATCATCTGGATCAGACCGATCAGCGTCCCGATCATCCCGAAGGCCGGCGCGTTGGCACCGAATGAGGTAAAGAGCTTGACGGAGAATGAACGCTCGTTCAGCTCGGTCTGCAGGTTGGCCTGCATCATCTCGTCGATCTCGCGCTCGTCGATGCCGTCGACCGCCATCTCCAGCCCGAATTTCAGAAAGGGGTCCTCGATTTCCTCCAGCCGGCGGTCGAGCGCGAGCAGGCCCTCCCGGCGCGCGATACGCGACAATTCACCAAACTCCTCGACGTATTTGCCCAGCGGGGGGACGGAGAAGGACATAAAATCCTTGAACGCGGCCGGGGCGGTCTTCAGTTGGTCAAACGTATAGTTTACCATCATGCCGGCCGTAGCACCGCCGAGTACAAGCATGAAAGAGGCCGGATCGAAGAACGTGATCCAGCCCGTGCCCATGAAAATGGCGCCGTAGACGAGCACAAGCCCCGAGCCGATGCCGGCAAGCGTTGATTTTTCCATGGTGCTACGTTCGTGAGAATGCCATTGAGGCCTGCGAAAATGGAGTCGGATCGGACGTCCCTACCACGACACACTTCGGGGAGGCGTCGCGCGCAACGGGGTCTGTTCGGGGTATCGGCGACGAAAAGCCTGGGTTAATGCCGTAGGCGCGGTCAGTGCACTGCGGGGTGAAGGCGCGCGACGAGGTTGCGCTGCAGCACCGGGGCAATCTGCTCGAGCGACACGGCGGCGTCTGCCAGGCCGGCGTCGAAGACGGCCTTCGGCATGCCGTAGATCACCGAGGTCGCCTCGTCCTGCACCAGCACCGTCCCACCGCGGGCCTTGATCGCGCGGGCGCCCTCGAGGCCGTCGTTGCCCATGCCGGTCATCACCAGGCCGAGCGTCATCGAGCCGCAGAGGTCGGCGGCGGATTGGAACAGCAGATCGACACACGGATGGTACCGCGACGCGCTCATTTGCTTCAGCACCTGGAGCTGCAGCGTCCCGCCGCTGCGCACGATGATGCTGTCGCTCCCGCCGGGGGCGATGTACACCACGCCGGGCCGCAACGGGATGCCGTCGGTGCCTTCGACGACCTGCACGGCGCTCTGGGAGTCCAGGCTGTCGGCGAGGGTCTTCGTAAACTTGGGTGGCATGTGCTGCACGATGACAATCGGAGCCGGGAAATTGGCTGGCAGCAACGGAATCACCTTTTGCAGGGAAAGTGGCCCGCCCGTGGAAATGCCGAGCACGACGATGTCGGCCCCGGGAATCCGGACGTTGGGCTGCGCCGTCGCGGTCGGCCCCGTCGGGCGCGGCCGGCTGACGGCGGACCGGGTGTTTTGCAAGATGCCCGACCGCGCGCCGTGGATGGACTTGATCTTGGTGACGAGGTCCCGCACGATGTCGTTGCGCTCGCCGCGCACAAACGAGCGCTCCTTCGTGATGAAGTCGGTAGCGCCGGCTTCCAGCGCCTTCAGTGTGGTCTCGGCGCCCTCCTGCGTCAGCGAGCTGAACATGAGGATGGGGCACGGATGCACACTCATGATGCGCTGGACCGCCGAAATCCCGTCCATGTTAGGCATCATCACATCCATGGTGATGACGTCCGGCTTGAGCAAGCGGGCCTGCTCCACCGCCTCCACACCATCCTTCGCCGTGCCTATCACGGTGATGTCGGGCTCGGCGGCAAGCAACTGGCTGAGGGTCGTTCGCATGAACGAGGAGTCGTCGACGATCAGAAGGCGAATCATGGGCGTTTCAGGACGAATTTGGGGGATAACCTCGTGTTCATGCGATTTCGATCACGACTGCACGCCGCGGGGTTCCGAACGAAGGCGCGGACGCTCCTGCTCCTGGCGGATCAGCTCGGCCACATCGAGGATCATGATCACCCGGCCGTCGCCAAGGATCGTCGAGCCGGCGATGCCCGGGATCTTCCTCAGGTAGTTGCCGAGCGGCTTGATCACAATCTCCTTCTGCCCGACCAGGTCCTCGGTGATCAGGCCCACCCGCTGGTGCGCCAGGCCGATAACGACGGCATACGAGGATTTGACGTCTGTCCGGCGCTCCAGGCCGAGGATGTCGCTGATATACACCAGCGGCAAGATGCGCTCGCGCAGCCGGAGTACCTCGCGGCCGTTGACCGTGTCGATCCGGTGCTGCTCCATACCGACCACCTCGACAACCGAATGCAGCGGAATCGCGAACGTCTCGTCGCTCTGCCGTACGAGCAGGCTTTGCTTGATCGCGAGCGTGAGGGGCAGCTTCAGCGTGACGGCCGAACCCTTGCCCATTTCCGAGTGGATGCCGATGGTCCCGTTCAGCTTGGCGATGTGCGTCTTGACGACGTCCATCCCCACGCCGCGACCCGAGATGCTGCTGATCTTCTCGGCCGTGCTGAACCCGGGCTTGAAGATGAGCAGATAGGCGTCCGCATCGCTCATCTCGGCGGCTTCCGCCTCCGTGATCAGGTTTTTCTCGACGGCCTTCCGCTTGACGCGGTCGACATTGATGCCGGCGCCGTCGTCGGAGACTTCGATGATGATGTTGTTGCCTTCCTGCCGCGCGACGAGGCGGATCGTACCGACCGGCGGCTTGCCGGCGGCGATACGGGTAGCCGGGAGCTCAATGCCGTGGTCGACCGAGTTGCGCAGCAAGTGCACGAGCGGGTCGCCGATCTCTTCGGTGAGCGACTTGTCCAGTTCGGTCTCCGCGCCCTCGATCACCAGTTCAATCTCCTTGTCGGTCGACCGCGCGAGGTCCCGGACGACGCGGGGGAATTTGTTGAAGATCCGCCCGATCTGCACCATTCGGGTGTGCATGACACCGGTCTGCAGCTCCGTCGTGATGAAATCGAGCTGCGCGCTCGTTTCCAGCAATCCGCGCTGGAGTTCGTCGCTGAGCGACGAGTTGAGGTCTTCGGTGATCTGGACGAGCCGGTTCCGGTTCAGCACCAACTCGCCAACGAGGTTCATCAGCGTGTCCAGGCGGTGGACCTCCACGCGGATGGTTTCGGTGGATCGGTCGAGCGCGCGGTTGGATGCCGTGCCGGCT
>JBGSPJ010000698.1:0-3312 GCA_041738655.1 Rhodothermales bacterium
CCGTGGCGTAAACCGGTTTGCCGGTCTCGGCCACGAAGTCGACGCCGTTGTGAAACCGATTGATCTGCAACACGGGATGGAAACGCATCCCGAAACCGGATACTACGCGCGTCGTGTCGCCGAGGGGGTGCAGGGATGGGACTTCGATGTGAGGATCGACGGCCGCTTCGTTTACACCTTCAACTGGCAGCTGAAGCGACACTCCAAGCTGCTCGAGTCGCACAGCCGCGGCCGGCACGCTCGCAGGTGGTGCGTTTTCCATGCAGGCCACGGCAATACCCCCGCATCCCACCACCATCACCACCGCCAGCACGGCCCCGGCGCTCGACCGCAACCGATCCGGCGCCGGCGGCTCGACCAATCGCTGAATCCGGGAGAGCAAGGATCCCCCTCCGGCCGGCAGGGCCAGCTGGAATCCACCGAGACGCTGGACTTCCAGCCCCGCCAGCGCCCGGGCATAGGTCGCCCGGCTGTGGATCGCCTCTACCGCCAGATCGTCGCACGCCCGCTCGCGTTCCTCGCGGATCTTCCCCGAAATCCACCACGCGGCCGGATGGTAAAACAACACGGCCTCGAAAAGCGACTGGAGGACGGCGAAGAGGTAGTCGTGCCGGCGGATATGCGCCAGCTCATGGGCGAGGATGGCCTCGACATGCGCCACCGGCATGCCGGCGAGCAGGGCCGTCGGGATCAGGACGACGGGTTTGAGCCACCCGATGAGCATCGGCTCGCCGGCGCGGTCCGTCGCCACGAGACGTACGGCTCGCGAGATCCCCATGCGATTCTTTAGTCGGTTGATGGCTTGTAGCACTTCCTCGCCAAGCGCCTCACCCGGCAGCCAGCGCAACTGACGCACCGTCCACCAGCCACGCCCGAGCCGGGCCAGCATAAACAGCACCCCCACCAACCAGAAGACCACAAGGAAAGGTGCAAATTCGGCGCCCGGCAAGGGCAGCACCATTTGCCCCGTTTCCCCTAACCCGGGTAACACAAACTCCGGCGCAACCGTTTCGTGAACGGCGCCATCCTGTATCTCTGCCACTCCATCCAGTCCCCCGGGTCCCCCCTGTCCACCCCGTCCCCCCAAAACCACCCCAACCGGCACCGCCACCATGGCCACCAGCGCCGCCCAACAAACCAGATAGCGCACCGCCGGCGAAACGCCGCGCAACAGATGCAACGTCAGCGCCAGAAGCCCGGCGATGAGGGCGCCCTGCCAGAGGGAGTGGAGCAGCGCCGCGCCGGCCAGATCTACAAAGGTCGCGTTCATGGCGTGTCCTCCAGTTTGTCCAGCAACGCACGGATCGCCGCGAGTTCTTCGGGGGTGCTGGGTTTGATGGATAATGCGCGCAAGACGAGCTGCTCGGCGCTGCCCTGGAAGGCGCGGTCGAGCAAGGATTCGATCAGGTTGCGCTGGATGGCTTCTTCCTCAACCGCCGGCCGGTAGACGTGCGCTTTATTCGCGTCGTCGCGGGTCACCAGGCCCTTGGCGTGCATGATCTGCATCAGCTTGAGTACGGTTGTGTAGCCGGTCGACTGCGTGGACTCGAGCGCTTCATGTACGTCGCGCACGGTGCTGGCGCCGCGATCCCACAAAACACGCAGGATCGCCAGCTCGGCATCGGTGGGGCGGGGAGGGGTAGATTCTGAGGACACGAGGGTCTGGGATTGATGTACGAATAGATTCGTAGATAATATACGAAGTTATTCGTAGATGTCAAGCCCGGGCCAGAAAAAGGGGCAGATCGCGTACATCGCGCGCGGATCGCACCCGATTACTTCTGCTGTGTGGTTGCCGAAGGCGATGTGACGTTGAGGGCAGGGAAGTCTTGGAATGCCTTCGCTTCGTCGATGAATAGCTGGAGGTGCGGGAATGGGATCTCGATGTCGGCGTCGCGCAGGGCCTCCCGGATTCGTTCCGTGTACTCGCTTTTCATCGGGATGGCCAGTTTTGAATCGCTGATATGGAGTCGCAGCTTCATGTCGACGCTGGAGTCGTTCATGGACGTCACCACGACATCGGGTGTATAATCGGGGTGCAGGCGGTCGTCGGACTGAACGATGGCAAGCACCACCTCGCGAGCGGCCTGGGGGAATTCTTTGTACGCAATGCCGAACGGAATCTCGATGCGCAGCGCCCCGAAGAGGGAATGGTTGACGAGCTTCTGGTTGATCATCAGCGAATTGGGCATCACCATGACCTCGTTATTCGGCGTGCGAACACGTGTGGAGCGGAGTGTGATCTCCTCGACTTGCCCGTACACCTGGTCCACTTCGACGAAGTGGCCGATTCGAAAGGGGCGATCTGTCAGGATGGTGATGCCGGAGATGAAGTTCTGGAGCGTATCCTGCGCGGCAAACCCGACGGCGATGCCGGCCACGCTGAGGCCGGCCAGCAGAGCGGTGACGTTGATGCCGAACTGCGCAAGCACCATGATCCCAATAAAGATCCAGGCGACTACGGCGTAGGTCTTTGTGAGCAACCCTTCCAGGCCGGCGTCGACATGTTTGCTCCGATGCAATACGCCGCGAAGGAGCTGACTGCTAAATCGGAACAGGAGGTAAAACAGGAAGAGAACAAACAGGGCGCTGACCAACCGGGGGATGAACGTGGCCGCAATGCTTGTGAGTTCGCTGTAAAACGTCTTGAGGATCTCTTCCCATTGGCCATCAATGAGTTGGGATTGTGCCTCGGATAGTCGCGGGGTGAGTGATAAGACCGAACTGTCGCCCTGAAGTGAATCCGCCGCGGCGGTGGAATCCGCGAGGGATTGGGAGATCGATAGCGAGTCACCGGGAACGCCGGCATCCTGTGATACAACAAAGGGAATCATACAGCTCCTACGCATGTCTTCGAGGGCACGTCCCGTAAGATAGGCAATTGCGCCCAGTCTGTTTTGATGCCCCGACGTTCCGTGCCGTTCGATTGAAACCCGCCCGGGTGGCCGGCTGTTCGACTGCCCACCTACTCTTCGTGTCGATCTTACCCCAACCTCAATGCCTCGTTTTTCTGCTCGCATCCTACTGTTCCTGGTTTTTGTATCCGTGCTGGCCGCCTGCCAGCCTGGTTCCGAATCGCCCGAAGCCGGTGAGCCGGTCGCCTTCCGATCCGTGCTCGACGGCCGGCCCCGCATGATCACCCTCCAGCTGGCCGACCGCTTCTGGGTGGCCTACAGCGCCGAAAACGGGGGGCTCTACCGGATCTGGCAGGACGGGGTGAACCTCGATGGGGCCGTCTACACCACGGCGCACGGACCGCAACCAACCAGCGTCGGGCCGGCCTACGCTGTCGCCGGCAACGAGGCGCCCTGG
>JBGSPJ010000097.1:0-10906 GCA_041738655.1 Rhodothermales bacterium
GCTTCTCCTCGCCGGCCGGCGCCCCCAGGCGCACATACTTCACTACCTTCACCCGCACCTCGGGCCGGCCGACGGTGCTGCGGACTACCACCAGCCCGTCAGCCTCGAGCCGATCGATCATCGGCCGCGTCGCGCCCGGAATCGCCTGGCGCAACGCCTCGAACGGGGTCTCCCCTTCTTCCTCCAGCCATCCGAGAATCGCCGCCTCCGTCCCTCCGATCGCGGCCACGTCGTAGCCGGCATCCGTTCGGGAGAGCGCGCGCTCCTCTTCCACATCGGTGCCCGATGGGAGCGCCGCGCGCAACACCTCGCCCCAGCCGCAGACGTAGTAGTCGGCCATCCAGCGGGTCAGGCGGAGCATCGTGTCGGTGAACGCCGGCCGGTCGTCGAGCACGTCCAGGAGCGCCTTCAACTTTCCGGTCGCCCCGGCATCCCCTACCCCGACGATCACGCCGGTCTGGCTCCGGTGCCCGAACGGGACGAGCACCCGGTGCCCCACGCCGGCCTTGTGCCGCAAATGGGGCGGGACGGTGTACGTAAACGCCTGCTCCAGCGGCAGCGGCAGGACTACCTGGACGGTTTCATGCATCGATCCCCACCATCTCCGCGCTGATCCGCCAGAGCCGCTCGGCGTCCTCGTCGTTGTACGCCGCAGGTGCGGCGCGGACGGATTTTTTTCGATCGAAATACTGCCCCGTCACGCCGGCCACCTCGGGCGAACTGGCAAGGAAGATCGATGTCTCGGCGCCCTTTTCCGGGGTCAGATAAAACCGACCCAGCAGCCGAAAGGCTATCGCCAGAAAATGCGTCCCCTCACGGACCAGGTCCGTACGGACGACGCCCGGATGGAGACAGTTGACCGTCACCCCCGTACCTTCCAGCCGGCGCGCGAGGGCGCGGCTGAAGAGGATGTTGGCGAGCTTCGACCGAGCGTAGACGCTATACGGCTCAAACCCGCGTACGGCGTGGAGGTCATCAAAATCGAGGCGGCTCCGTTTGTGGGCGTTGGAAGCCACGTTCACGATCCGCGCCGACTCGCACGCTTTTAGGCGGTCCATCAGCAGGATCGTCAATAAAAAGTAGGCGAGATGATTCACGGCGAAGGTCATCTCGAACCCGTCGACGGTCTCCTCCCGCTTCGCGCGGACGAGGCCGGCGTTGTTGACCAGCACATCCAGCCGATCGAACCGGTCCAGAAACGCCCCCGCCGCCCTCCGGATGTCCGCCAGCGACGCAAGATCCGCCTGAATAAGATGAACGGCCTCGTTGCCCGAGGCTAGAACGAGCTGCTTCCGCGCCTCCTCGCCGCGTTCCGCGCTGCGGCAGAACATCACAACCTCGTACCCCTGCCGCGCCAGCCCGAGCGCCGTGTGGAAGCCGATGCCGGCGTTGGCGCCGGTGACGAGGGCCCTTCGGGGTTTAAGGTTCAAGGAGTAAGGTTTAAGGGGTCGCGCCATGGATCCAGGCCTAGTTCAAACAGGGTTCAAATAGGGTTCAAACAGCCAGGGCGGCAAAGAAGGCGTCCACGTTTTCGGCCACCGACTTCGGGCCGCCGAAGATGGCGCTGCCGGCGACGATGACGTCCGCGCCGGCGTCGACGACTTCGCGGACGTTGGAGGCTTTGACGCCGCCATCGACCTGCAGGTGGATATCCAGCCCGCGGGCCTTCATCTCCTGACGCAGTTGGCGAATCTTCCGGGTGCTGCCGGGAATGTACGCCTGGCCGCCGAAACCGGGGTTGACGGTCATTACCAACACGAGGTCGACCAGCGGCAGGATCTCGTCGAGCGTCGACAGCGAAGTCGCCGGGTTGAGCGTGACGCCGGGCAGCGCGCCGGCCTCGCGGATCTGCTGGACAGTCCGGTGCAGGTGCGGGCAGGTCTCGACATGGACGGTGATCCGCTGCGCGCCGGCCTTCGCGAAGGCGTCGATGTAGCGCTCGGGCTGTTCGATCATGAGGTGGACATCCAGCACGGCGCCGGTCTCCCGCGCCAGCGGCTTCAGGGCCTCGACGATGAGCGGGCCGATGGTGATGTTGGGGACAAAATGGCCGTCCATGACGTCGATGTGCAGCCACCGGGCGCCGGCGGTCACCGCCTCGCGCGCATGGGCTTCAAGACGGGCGAAATCGGCCGAAAGAATGGAAGGGGCCAGGATGGGCATTTGAGACGGTTTAAGGTTTAAGGTTCGGGGTTCAAGGGTAGTATCCCTGGAACTCGAGCCTACTCGTGAAGGGGCATTCCGTTCACCTATCGGGTATCGATCCATCGCGACTACCTTAAACCTTAAACCCTGCTCCTTAAACCTCTTCCTCCGTAACGCCCCCTCGCTCGGGATGACCAATTATCGACTCTCGATCACTGAACTTCGACTCTATGCGCTCGCACTTCGTCTTCCTCTCCCTCCTTCTCGTCCTCGCCGGCTGCGACAGTACCATCGACGACGAGGGTGGCGGCGGTCTCACGCTCGATGAAGCGTGCAGCCTCGACGTAGAGCAGTTCCGCGACGGAGGCGTCGGGAAAGACGGGATCCCTGCGCTCACCAACCCGACGTTTGCATCCGCCCCATCGGCCACGTATTTGTCCGATGACAGCCGGGTGATCGGGCTGGTCGCCGGCGACCGGGCCATCGCCATCCCCCACAACATTCTTTGGTGGCACGAAATCACCAACATCGAACTCGATGGTGAGCCACTGGCCGTCACCTACTGCCCGCTCACGGGTTCGAGCATGGCGTTTAACCGCAGGTCCGCCGGCGGCGCCGAGTTCGGCGTATCAGGGCTCTTATACCAGAGCAACCTGACGATGTACGACCGGAACACGGAGGAATCCTTCTGGCCTCAGATGAACCGCCAGGCCGGCTGCGGCGAGCGGGACGGGACGCAGTTGGCGATGGCGCCGGTGATCGAAATGAGCTGGGCCGGCTGGCAGGCCCTCCATCCGGATACCGAGGTGTTATCGGGGCAAACCGGCTTCCCGCGCAATTACGCGGAATCGGGGTATCCGTACGGCGATTACGAGGTGGAGAATAACAGCCGGCTGCTGGTCACCCTCCCCATCGACCCACGCCGGCCCCCGAAGGAGCGCGTGCTCGGCATCCCGGGGACAGACGCGGTGGCCTACCCGTTTGGTCTCCTGGATGATGGAAGCCCGATGCGCGCCCTCGCGGATACGATCGATGGCCAGCCCGTGGTCATCTTCTGGGACCGCGCCAAACGGGCCGCGATGGCCTATCGGCCGGTAGTGGACGGGTCGCCGGTGACGTTTGAAATCCACGAAGGAAGGATCGAGGACACGACGACGGGGTCGGCCTGGGAGGTCGATGGACGGGCGGTGGAAGGCGAACTCGCCGGCGCGAGGTTGGAGCCCATCGCAGAGGCCTACGTCGCGTTCTGGTTCGCCTGGGCGGTGTTCGAGGAGAACACGCGGGTTTGGGGTGTGCCGTGAGCCCAAGAGATCCGGAACGGCCTGTCATCCCGGACTTGATCCGGCCTGTCATCCCGGACTTGATCCGGCCTGTCATCCCGGACTTGATCCGGGATCCAGCCGAATTGCAAGCCTGCTGGGCCCCGGATCAAGTCCGGGGTGACAACGCGCGAATGGATAAACGTAGCGCCTTTCTTTCAACATTCTTCTGGACTTTCGTTTTATTACTGACCTCATTTACGCCCCCCCACACCGCCCACGCCCAGTGGACCCAGGCGCCGGGGACGGGGTGGGCGCAGGTGAGCATCTACCACCACCAGACCTCGCGGACGTACAACACCGAGGGCCGGCTCGAATCGATCTTCGCCGATGGGCGGGCCGTCACCACTTCGATGTATCTAACGGGCGCCATTGGAATCATCCGGGGCGTGGATGCGTGGGCGCAGCTTCCCGTCAACCACCTCATTTTTGAAAACGCCGCCGGCCGACGCGAGCGGATCGGCGTGGGGGACCCGCGGTTTTATCTGCGCGTGTCGCCGATGCTGGTGGGCAGAAGCCTGCCCGTCGCGCTCCGGGCCGGCGTGAAGCTGCCGGGGGGCGACTTCCCCGTCGACGCCGAGATCATCCCCCTCGGCGAGGGGCAGCGGGACTGGGAGCTAATGCTGGAACTGGGTCATTCGTTGTACCCGAGGCCGCTCTACCTCGCCGGCTGGATCGGCCGCCGATGGCGGGAGACCAACGTCGAGGCCGCCCGCAAGCCCGGCGACGAATGGTTCGGGTATCTGTCGGCCGGCGGGCAGCGCGGGCGGTTGGTGTGGAAGCTGAGCCTGGAAGGATGGCGGGGGGAGGCGCCTCGGATTCAGGGTTTCGCCATCCCCTCCGCCCGGCGGGAGATGATCCAGGTCACCCCGACGTTCGGGTGGGACGTGGGGCCGGGGGTTGTGGAGATCGGGGTGCGGGCTCCGCTGGCCGGGAGGAATCTGCCGGCCGGGCCGGCGGGGGTACTGGGGGTGTTTGTCGGGTGGTGAGCGGTGACGGTTTCACCTGGCTTCACCACCCGACGCGTTCACCTCATAGCGATCGTCAGTGATGAAGATGCAGCTCCTTGGAAATCGCGGAGCCAAGTCGTTCGTTCCGATCGAACCAGGCCTGGACGATCATTGGTTTATCCGACTCCATCTCCGTATCCAGTAAAAAGAGCCCATTCGCCTGGACAGCGACAGTCCGCCAGTGGACGGGGCCGCCCGGTCCTCCGAGCAGCATCCGAATCCGAACGTAGAGCGGCATATCCTCGCCGAAATCGAGGGGCGATTCAGTCAGCGACAGCAAACGTCCGTAGATTTTCACCCGGTTTTTGGACCAGGTTCCGCGCACTAATTCCAGTCCGGTCTTAAACCGCGGCCGAACGTGATAAAAACAACTGCCCCATTTCTCATCGGCCTCTCCCCCTCGACGCCAGGCGGTCAGCAGGAAGCCGCTGTCATTGTCACAGCCCGGCAGGATGATGGCATCGTCCAGTTGGAGCGTGCAATTAAAGACCCGAGCTTCGCCGCTGGGGATCGCCCATTCTCTAGGGCTGATCGTCAATTTCGATCCGTACGGAAGCCCGTTGGGTACCAGGGCCGCCACTTCGGTACCGTTCCGGTCATTGTGGACCTGCATCGGGAAGTGGATAGGAGGAAAAGGCGAGCCGCTGAGCGCCTCGAAGTCGAAGACATTCTGCTGAGCGATGTTGTTTTGCAGCTTCACATCGTCGGAAGCGAGCGCCACGGTATCCCCGGTGTCAGGATCTACCCCCTCCGGAATCGTCCAGTCGATGATTTCCATGCGCATACACTGGTGCACATTGGATGTAGAATCGACCAGCCACTCGAAGGGCGTGATTTCATGGGTGTCTGGTCCAACCTCCGCGATCAATTTGGTACCCCGATCAACCCAGCGGCCATCATCCCCGGCCCCGGGCGGATCACAGACATACCAGCGAACTTTAACCGTTTCAGCTCGGACGTTTCCGGCATTGTGAACACGAGCCACGACAAAGTGCTTCTCCGTTCCGCTTTCCGGATATCGAACGGTTTCGCCCTGGTCTGTCGGGGTGCCCACGGGATACGTCCGAGGTACATTCGGATCCGGATTATCCCCCGTCCAGTCTATCCAGATGTCCGGGCTCATATAACTGGGGACATGGTCCTGGAAGTGCAGGTCGATGTACTCGGCGGACTCTCGTTCCACGCGAACCCGGTAGACGGGGATCGAGCCTCTAATGGTACGGATCTCGGCGACTTCAGCCGTACATCCCTTGATGGGGAATTCAGGCGCCGCCGCAAAGTCCCATTTGTCATTGACAGCCCGGAGTTCGTTCCCGTTGTTCAGCAGGTGTACGGACCGGCGATACAGACCATTCACGGCCCAGGATCGGTCTGATTCCGGATGGAGTCCGTTGGTTGCGATGACGGCTGGTTCGGGTGATAGATTTTGAGAGAACTGGGCACCGTCCGCGCGAAGTTCAAGGAAGGCGGTTACCCCGCCGTCACTCCCTAGGTTTATCTTCATTAATTGACCAATTGAGATATCTCCACCCACTTCGTCACGCACGTCGCCTCGCATGGCGTTATCCCAGTACTCTACGGGCACGAGCCAGGCTTCGGTTACGGAGACCCCTGTGGGTTCGGGTAAATCGACAAAAATGGTGCGATTGATATCCGGATCGGAGTCATCCGCAATCCAACCCAATGCCCACTTGGACCAGCCGCAGAAATGATGGAAGTTAGCATTGCCTCCCCCCATCATCGCCCAGGAATCCACATAGAGCACGTCATCGCGGTATCCGTTAGCGGAGTACAGATCGGGTAGACCAAGCGCATGGCCCAATTCATGTGCCATCACGCCGGACTGATTGGTCAACTCCGGTCCATCGAATTGATTAAATCTCTGGCCGGTAATGTTCTCCGTGGCCATCTGTACTGGCGCCTCGTCGGCCGGCGGGTTTTTATCGGTCGCGTGGTGCGTCCGTTTGTACATGCGCTTCGAGCTGAAGTCGACCGGGTCCTCCGCGTCCCATTGATCGGCGAGAGCGATGCCGGAATGAGGTGCTCCGACATGGGCGATCATCATCACATCGAATTCGGCGAACATCGCCTCTACGGCTTCGCGGTTCCAGGCTGTGGTTGCGCGAATATGTTCGATAGCCGCCGTGAAGGTATCATCAGCCAGTTCAATACCGTCTCGAAGGGCATTCGAGTTGTTGGGGCTGCTCTCGCTACCCGGCACCGGTACGGCCACATCCCACCCCGTGCTTGCAAGGCCAGAACTCGAAACCACTTCCATCTGGGCCTGCTGACCGCCTACGTCGTCCAGAAGCTTCATTTCGATGGTCAACTCTTCAGCCGCGGCGTCGTAACTAGTGGTCAGCGAGGTGAGGAAATAGGCGGGGTCTCCGGTGCCAAGCTCCCCTTTATCGACCTGTGCGGCATACAAACATTCTCTTATAAACTCACCGACAGCAAACGTCGAATCCATTCTGCCCATGATGCTTGCCGAGGAAAGGCCGAGACTCAGAAGCATCGGAGCCAGGCTAACCGGGCCCGATACGGAGAGCCTGCCTTTCTGCGACACATCGGCCGGCGCCGCGGGCTGGATTCGGAATCTCCCCTGCAATAATCCAAAGTGGTCTGCGTCCGAGGGTAACGGAATACGTCTGAATTCAACATCCTGGATCAAGGTTGGATCACCAGGCACATTGCTCTCCGCGTCCCGTATAGCATCGGTGACATAGGTGCCCAGATCGGTCAGAAATGCATCGATATCCCCGCCCTCATCGAGAGAACGGCTGAATGCGGGGAAGTTGATCACCAGGTTATGGCTATCCCCTTCCTGCGTCTCGACGGCCAGTTCCAGCGTTTCACTCCCATCAAACTCAATTTCCACTGGAAACGTAGTAAATGAGCCGGAAGACCACATCGCGGCAAAAGGAACGTTGTAGGTTTTGACAGCGCCTGCACGTGGGGTCGCCTTGATCTGAAGCGCCTCCGTCCCATCGAAGAACACCGGATCGGACCAATCGGCCGGCATGACGAACTCCAATCCACCAGAGCGATACGCGTCATACCAGTAGCTGGCCATCGAACGGGGTAACACGAGTGGCTTCCGAGGCTCCCCGACGTCATACCCAAAGGTGGCGAAATCGATCGTCATTTCACCAAAACTATTCTCCAGGTAATAATCGTCGACCCGAGTAAACATCTTGGTCGATATTTGATCGATCAGTTTGTTCATATCGGGATCGCCGTATTCTTGTCCGGGCTCGATGACTGGAAAAATGCACACCTTGAGCGTCGGGTTTGGCGTGGCGAGGGGTGTTTTCTGGCCCCAGAAAGTGACCGATGAAAGCGGAGCATGCGTAGCTGGCGCGAGATCATCTGGCGGTTGGCCGGCGAGCTGACTGACATAATCCGCCACTCCCCACGCCTCGACCATCGCTTTTCGCGGTTGGTAGACGAGCATGTTCTGCGTATGCGCCTGGCCCGTGAGCACATCCGCTCCCGCACGATCAAGCTTCCGTTCGAATTGCACATTGAGCCGGTCCCCCATCACCGCCATGCGCGTCGCGCCCCGGTCCAGAGCAACCACGTAGTCCCCAACGCGGTAGAGCTTATCGGCTGTAAAACTCAGCCGCGCCGAATGGCGCTCGTCGCACGGCTTTTTGGTGATTGTGCCATCGCCCGGCGTATCCTTGCCACTACAACCACATCCACACCGTTTCAACAGTGTTCGCAGCACGCGGCACGCCCTCACCAGAGGATCTTCCGAACGCGCGCCTTTTTCCGGAACAGCCGTGCGTATGTCGACTTTCTCGATCAGGCCTCCTTTCCGTGCAACAACCAGGTGCGTTCCGTGAATCACGGCGGCGGCTGTCACGCGTGGGATATCGAACTCATGAATCTCTACGGCCCCCGTGGCGCCCCCTTCACCAAATAACAGTAGGCGCAGCTCACCGTTAACCCGCCCGAGAAGAATGTCGTGGCGACCGGGAGTAAGCGCCGCGATATCCGGATCGAGCTCCGTCGAACCTATGTTTGTGACTAACCCGGTGCGTCGGTCCACCACATGCAGATCGTAACCGCCTTTCGGGCGCCTGTGCTGGAGAACCAGTTTCCGGTCCAACACGACGATCTCATGGATCGGATCGGCGAGTTTTTCAGCCAGTTTCTTGTAGCGTGGCTTGCAGACATCCTGGCGTGTGGCAGCAACAGCTCCCAGGGATTGAAAATCAATGGACCATACCTTGCCGCGTGTGTCGATGGCTAAGAGAAGCATCGGTGTGCCGCGGCCGGCCGCCCGAACCTTCACGGCCGCGAAATCGACCTTCGCGCGGCAAAGCGGGGCTGACTTCTCGTCCTTACCGAGGTCCGCGAAACGCGTTACGGTGACCACGCTGCCCTCGAAACGGGCAATATACTCGTCGTCGGCACCAAATAGAGCCACAACGACGTTCGCCGGCGCTTTTACCGCTTTCCTATCGCCCGCGATTTTATCCCGGATTGTAGACTCACTCAACTCGACCGTATCGGTCGCCTCCCAACGCCGTACCGCTGAATAGCCTTTTTGAACTACCGTCTTGAACGATCCATTCGTAGTTGCCATGTGGGTACCTGTTTGCCGTTTTTTGTGGACGGGGGACAGTGACACTGCCCGATCACTTTCCGAACACTGATTCGCTAACGGCGAAAATAACACCACAATTACAATCAGACTATTCCTACTTCGCCAGAACTACATTTCATAATCTACCTGATAATGGGCACCGACCTCATTTACCCAACGAAATTCTGCCGGCCCTAAGCGAACCGGGGCGATGCGCCGCGGATTCAGGGATTCGCGATCCCCTCCGCGCGGCGGGAGATGGTGCAGATCACCCCGACCGTCGGGTGAGGCGTGGGGCCGGGGGTTGTGGAGATCGGGGTGCGGGCGCCGCATAGTACTTGTTTTATCTAACCCGGCTAATGCGCATCGCCCCGAACGAGCAACCAACGAGGGGATTCGTCGTTACTGAAGCAATCATAGCTTACCACGCATAGCTGTTATGTCTACCAGTCTTACCCTTGAACTGCCCGAGGATGTCTTTTCCATCCTGAGGGCATCGCCCGATGAATTTGGCCGCGAGCTTCGCCTGGCTGCCGCTGTTAAGTGGTATGAACTGGGTCGCATAACTCAGAGCAAGGCTGCTGAACTGGCCGGGTTGAGTCGTGCAGACTTTATCTCTTCGCTGACCCGTTACGATGTCAGCCCTCTTCAGATCTCAAAGGAAGAACTGGACGATGAGATCCGCTCAGTGACAGAACTGAGCCCGAAGCGTAATGGATAGCTGGGTGGTTGATGCCTCTCCACTGATCCTGCTGGGCAAAATCAATCGCATTGAACTCCTGAGCGAGTTGGCGCGTGAGCTTGTGGTTCCATCACCTGTCGCTGAGGAGATCACTACAGGGCCCGCTGAAGATCCTGCTCGTACGTGGCTGTTGGATTCAGGCACGATGTACATCGAACAGGTGACCTCCATCGCGCCAGAGGTAGCCGCCTGGGATCCAGGAAAAGGGGAAGGAGCCGTCCTATCCTGGGCTTATCAGAGGCCAGGTTGGCGCGTTATAATAGACGATGCAGCTGCACGACACTGTGCGCGAGCGTTAGGCATTCCAACTATCGGAACGATAGGCGTCATAGTAATCGCAAAACGTCTCAACCGTATCCCGACCGCGAAGCCCCTGTTCGCAGATTTACGCAGCTCTGGAATGCGAATCAGCTCCGAAATAATCGATCAGGCCCTTCGTCAGGTCGGCGAGTTATAATTAAGATGCGGGTAGGCAACCATCCCTATCGTGAGCTAAAACGTATAAATCAACCTCCCCATCACCAGCCGGCCGATGCGTGGCGCGCCGGCGAACTCGCGATGTTTCTCGACCAGACCGCCATCGACCACCGTGAGCAGGTTCTGGATCGTGGCGTCGAAACGCAACCCTTGGAGGGTGCGGCCGAAGTCGAAGCCGGCCGTGAGATCGAACACCGTATAGGCCTCGATATCCCCCACAAACGGACCTGTCCGCACCGGGAAGCCGCCCACGTGCCGGGCCGCGACACGGGCCGATAAACCGATCGGGAAGAAATACGACACGCCGGCGCCGAACTTGAACTTCGGGGCGTTGAGCGGCACTTCGAGCGCGGCGTCGTCCTCGCCCAGCTCGCCGGCGTCGAAAAAGTTGTCGCTGAGGAACGAGGCGTGGGCAAACATGCGTAGCCGCTCGGTCGCCCGCCAGTCGAAGTCAATATCGGTCCCCCAGAGTGTCACCCGGCCGAAGTTGCGGTAGGTGAGCAGCCCGCCCACCGACGTGGCCGGACTCCCGTCAGGCAGGGTGGCCTGGTCGGGCTGGACGACGGCGACGGGGGAATACCCGAAGCCGGCCACATCGCCAAACCCGTCGTGGGCCAGC
>JBGSPJ010000125.1:0-2216 GCA_041738655.1 Rhodothermales bacterium
TCGAGGCTCGCCGGCTGACGCTCGTCGACCGCAAACGGCTGGAGCTGGCGCGGGCGCTGGCAACGGAGCCGCAGTTGATGTTGCTGGATGAGCTACTGGCCGGCCTCAACCCCTCCGAGGTGCTCGAAGCGACCGAACTGATCCGGGGCATCCGGTCGCGCGGCGTGGCCATCCTGCTCGTGGAGCATCTGATCTCCGCTGTCGTGAGCCTGGCCGACCGGATGGTATGTATGGCGGCCGGCGAAAAAATCGCCGAGGGGTTGCCGCGCGACGTTATCGCGGATCCGGTGGTCGTGGAGGCCTATCTGGGCGAGGAGCACCATGCCTGAATCCCTGCTCGCCGTCGACTCGCTGGGTGTCGCGTACGGGGACGTGCGCGCCGTGTGGGAGGTGTCGTTTCGGGTCGCCCCAGGCGAGATCGTCGTGCTCATCGGCCCGAACGGCGCCGGCAAGACGACGATCATGCGCGCACTGGCGGGACTCGAGCGGCCGGCGGCCGGCAGCGTCTGGTACGAATCCCGCCCGATTCACGACGTATCGGCCGCGACGCCGGCGCACGCGCTGGCGGCGCATGGGATCGTGCTCGTGCACGAGGGACGCCACCTGTTCCGAAACATGACCGTTCTCGAAAACCTGGACCTCGGCGCGTTCACCCCGCGGGCGCGGCCCGAGCGGGACCGCACGCGCCGTCATGTGTTCGATCTCTTCCCCCGCCTGGCCGAGCGTCAACACCAGCGTGTCGCCACGATGAGCGGCGGGGAGCAGCAGATGGTGGCCCTCGGCCGCGCCATGATGGGACTGCCCCGGCTGCTTATGTTGGATGAACCCTCCCTCGGCCTCGCGCCCTTGCTCGTGCGGGACATCTTCCAGGCCATCCGGACGCTAAACCAAGAGGGGACGACGATCCTGCTCGTCGAACAAAATGCCCGCAGGGCGCTGGCGTTGGCGGACCGCGCCTACGTGATCGAACAAGGACGCGTGGCGGGGTCGGGAACGGGCGAGGCCTTGCTCCACGACGCGCATGTGCAACGGGCCTATCTGGGAGGAGGATGATGGATACCGCCCCGTTGATACAATCGATCCTGTTTGGCCTGTCTGTCGGCAGCCTGTATGGCGTCGCCGCGGTCGGGCTGGCGTTGGCGTTCGGGGTGATGAATGTGCTGAACGTCGCCCACGGAGAACTGCTCGTGCTGGGGGGATACGTGACCTACGGGCTGTTTGCATGGCTGGGGGTGGATCCCTATCTCTCCATCGTGTTTTGCATGCCGGCGCTCGCGCTTGTGGGGGTCGTGCTGGATCGGCTGGTGTATCGCCCGATCCATCGGCTGCGCGGCGAGCATAAGATCAAGAACTCGCTGCTCGTCAGTTTCGGGCTCGTGCTCATCTTCCAGGCCCTCGCCATCGAGTTCTTTTCGGCCGACGAGCGGTCGGTCCAGATGAGCTACGCCGGCCAGGGCTTCACGGTCGCCGGCGTCTCCCTCCCTTATACCCGAATCGTCAGTTTCGGCGTCGCGCTGGTCGCCATCGCAGGACTGCATGTCTTCCTCGCCCGCACCATGACGGGCAAAGCGATCCGCGCCGCGGCCGAGGATGCCGAGGCGGCCGAACTGGTGGGGATCGACTTGAGGCGGTACTACCGGGGCACTCTCGCCCTGAGCGCCGCACTGGGCGGACTTGCCGGCACGCTCGTCATCATCGGCTACGGGATCGCACCGACGAGCGGCCTCGCCTGGCTGCTGCGCTCGTTGATCGTCGTCGTTCTGGCCGGTACAGGCAGCATTTTCGGCGTCTTTGGAGCCGGCATCCTACTGGGGGTCGTCGAGGCGCTCAGCGGCTACCTGTTCGGGTCGGCCACGCGGGAGATCGTGGGGCTGGTGCTTTTCCTGATCGTGCTCGTGGTGCGTCCGCAGGGATTGTTTACGCGAGGGCCAGCCCGATGAGCACGCGCTCCGACACCGCAAAACCACGATGGGTCGTGCCCGCAGTCGCCGGCCTCGTGCTGGCCGCGGCCGCGCTGCCCATGGCCACCAGCCAGCAGAACATCCTCAACCTCGGGTTTCTTGTCCTGCTCAACATCAGCCTGGGGCAGAGCTGGAATCTGCTGGCGGGGTTTACGGGCCAGTACAGCCTGGGGCATGCGGCATTTTTTGGGATCGGTGCGTTGGTGACGCGGGCGGTGTGGATCGCCGGCGGCCTGCCCATCCCGGTGGCCCTGG
>JBGSPJ010000082.1:0-19151 GCA_041738655.1 Rhodothermales bacterium
CGGCGGCGCGGCAGGCGGCGCATTCGGCCAGGTGGCGTTCGACAGCGAGGGCCTCGTCGGCCGGCAGCAGGCCGTCGACATAGTCGTTCAACTGGGAGGTAATGTGGCTCGTTGTGCTCATCGCGTCATCCGTTAGGCCCCATCGTAGTCCGCAACAGCTGGCGGGCCCTGTGGAGGTGGGCTTTCGAGGTGCCGGGGGCGATGCCCATCGCGGCGCCGATTTCGTCGTGTGTGTAGCCTTCGATGTCGTGGAGGACCAGAACGGACCGCGCCTGAGGGGGCAACGAAGCAATCCCCGCTTCGAGGTCCATGCCTGTGTCGGGGGACGGTTCCGGGCCGTGGCCCTCGAAGGGCTCCAGATCGTCCGTGGTAAGGAATCGCGCTGAGCGCCGGCGCGCGGTTCGGAGGTCGACCAGCACGACATTTACCGCCAGGCGGTGCAGCCAGGTCGCGAAGGCGCTTTCGTGGCGGAAGGCGCCCAGCTGCTGCCAGGCTCGGACGAACACATCCTGCGTGAGTGACTGCGCGCGTAGGGCATCCGCCACCATCCGGAGGCACAGGGCATAAATCCGGCCGACGTGCGCCCGGTAGAGCTGTTCGAAAGCACTCGTGTCGCCGGCCTGCGCGCGCTGCACGAGGGCACCCAACAAAGGGGGATGGGGTTTTCCGGGGCGTTCCTCCAAGCTAAGCTCCAGGTTGATCTCCACAGGTTACGCGGCGATAGGCGAGGGTGCCGGTTTGCGGGCGTTCACAGGTTGGATGCCGGAACCGGGGCGTGGGTTTAGGGGGGATCCCTCTTTTTTTGTGTTGATTTTTTTGGGTCGACTAAACCCCTGGGGCACACGCCGGCATCTCATATCCAGAAACCCCGGAGCGCTCTTCGCGCCACATCTTCACCATCAAACGAGGCTAACCATGAAACGACTCCACGCTACCGCCACCCTCTTCGTGGCTCTTTTGATCCTGGCCGTCGGAACCGCGGCGACCCATCAGGGCGGATTTTATCTCTGCGCCCAGCTCCCGACGAGCGCCGGCACGTTGTTCTCGGTCTACACCGACGGGTGCGAGCGTCCCGAGAACGCCCGCGTCATAGGGGCCGCCGAAGGCCTGGTGGATGGTGTGCGACAGACACTACCGATTACGCTCACCTCGACGTCAAAAGGTCTGTACGAGATTGCCTGGGCGCGGCCGGCGGAAGGGGAGTGGGTGCTTACGGTCACGGGCACGTACCGCGATGCCGTGAGCAGCCTCATCGTACCCGTGGACGACGACGGGCGCGTGCGCTTGCCGGAGCCGGATCAGTATGGCACACGTATCGAGCCCATCCGCCGCGTGTTGACAGCGGCCGACATCACCGGCGCGCTGCAGAAATTGGCTGTCGCGGGTTGATCGATCGGATCCGGAATCCGTCCCGCCGCCTTTCGGGGCCGGCGGGACGGATCGTTTTTATTCGTACCGCAAGGTATCAACCGGATTCGCGCGCGCGGCCTGGATCGAGCGATAACTTACGGTGGCGAGGGCGACCGCCAGCGTCAAGACCCCGGTGATGACGAAGACGCCGATCTCGAGGTCGATCCGGTACGGAAAGCCGGCCAGCCAGGATCGCACAGCCAGAAAAGCGATCGGCGCTCCGATTACAAACGCGATGCCCACCAGGCGGGCATACTCGCCGGATAAAAGGGCGACAAGTTGAATGACCGACGCCCCCATCACCTTCCGGACGCCGATTTCCTTGATCCGCTGCTCCGTCGTGACGGCGGCCAGACCGAGCAGACCGAGACATGCGATGAGCAGGCCGAGGCCTGTAACCACGCCTACCACCTGGCTAACCTGCTGATCGGTCCGGTACAACTCGTCCAGGTGCGCGTCGAGGAAGGTGTACTCAAAGGGCCGATCGGAAACGAAGGTGTTCCAGGTTTCTTCGACGCCGGCTATCGCCTCGGTCAGCCGGGCGGGATCGATGCGAATGGACGCCTCGGAGTACCCGAAGTCCTGCACACTCACCGCAAGGGGTTCGACGGTATTGTGGAGGGAGTTGAAGTTAAAATTCTTCGCCACGCCAATGACCGAGCCCAGGGAGTCCTGCCAGCCGAACCCCATCTTTTTACCGATGGGGTCGCTCCACCCCATCTTGGCGACCATTGCCTCATTCACGACGCGGGCCATGCGCAGGTCGGTGCCCCGTTCCTCCGAAAACGGGCGTCCTTCCAGTAATTCCATCCCGTAAAAGTCGAAGTAATTGAAGTCGACGACCAGGTTGGAGATGCTCAGGTCGACGATTTCGCCCGTTTGTGCCTCGGTGAGCGTCCCCCATTGATGCAGGTTGTTTCCGAGCCGTTGGTTCGACGCCGTGACGCCCAGGACCCCCGCTTTACCCAGCAGCGCCTCTTTGAGCGACGCGTAGCGTTCGTTCGCCATGCCGCTCATACGGACGACCATCACGTGGTCTTTATCAAACCCGATGTCGCGGTGCTGCATGAAACGCAGTTGTTTCAGCGTGAATGTGGCGCCGACGATCAGGATGACGGCCACGGCAAACTGGAGGACGACCAGGGTATGCCGCAGCGGCGTCTTCCGGCCGGCCAGGCCGGTCGCGCCCTTCAGCGCCTGGATGGGTTTAAACGAGGAAAGGAAGAAGGCCGGGTAGATGCCGGCAAAAAGCCCCAGCAACATCGTGGCGAGGAACAGGCCAAGGACGATCGGGCCTTCGAACAACGTGGATAGGTGCAGGCCGCGCTGGCTCAGCGCGTTCACAAACGGCAGGGCGATCCAGGTGAGCGCGAGGGCAATCACCAGCGCAAGAAACGCCATGACGATCGATTCGCTCAGGAACTGGAGCCCCAACTCGCTCCGCCTGGCACCGATGGCCTTGCGGACGCCCACCTCGCGCGTCCGTAGGGCCGAGCGGGCCGTCGAGAGATTGGTGAAGTTGACGCCGGCCAGCACCAGCAGGAAGATGCCGAGCAAGATGAACAGGTAGACATACTGGTGATCAAATTTCTGTTCGTTCCAGTAATCGTGCGTCATGTGGGACGACCCGAGGTGGACGTCTCGAAGCGGTTGGAGGATGAGCTCATACTGCGCGGCCCCTGCTTCTTCCATGTAGGTGCGCAGATAGCCAGGTAGACGCGCCTGGACAGACGCCGCCGAAGCGCCCTCGGAGAGTAGCAGATACGTCACCGCCCAGTTGGAGCCCCAACTCCTCATATTTTCGGCGTCGTTGAGCGCCCTCATCGAAAAGAGGGCACCGAACCGGATATGCGAGGGGGGGAGGTCGTCCGATAGGATGCCCGTCACCTGGTAGGTCTGATCGCCGGCGGTTACCGTTCGCCCGATCGCTTCGGCTGTCCCGAACAGGGTTTGCGCCGTCTCCTCCGTCAAAACAAGCGAAAAGGGATCCTCCAGAGCCGTTTTGGGGTCGCCGCTTTGGAGCGGCAGGTCGAACAGGTCAATGAAAGAAGGGTCGACCCTTGCCGGCCGCTCGATGAGGTGCTGCCGGTCCTCGACGGTCACCACGTCGGGCCCATTCGAGAGGCGCGCGAACGCTTCCACCTCGGGAAAATCGGACATCAGCGTGGGGCCCATCGGATACATCGACAGGGCGACGTGCTGAGGCGTGATGCCGGCAAACGACTGGATCTCGGTGAGGCGATAGAGCCGGTCGGCCCGGGAGGGGCCGGCGTCTACGCGTAGTTCATGCCCCACAAACAGGACGATCAGCAGCGCGGCCGCCATGCTTACGGCGAGCCCGATCAGGTTGAGCATCGTCGTGGCCGCGTTTTTACGCATCGACCGGAGGGCAATCTTGATGTAGTTCGAGATCAGCATGGCCTTGGGGTGGAATCTGCAGGGACGAAGGAATCCGAAGTGCTAAGAATATAGCATGTCCAGATGGAGTTACCACCATCCCCAAACAAATCCCCCAAAATGCTTTTCGAAAGGTCCCGTGGACACTCGCATCCTCGGTGCCGCGGGCGTAAGTTTGCCGGCACCGTGTGTTTCACAGGATTCAACCGGTCACCTCGTTGCGAACCGTTCACAGGGTTTTTCTAGCCGCCTCCGGCCTGTCCGTTCTGGGGGCCGTATTTGTGGGACTGACAGCCGGCCTCGCGGCTTCGGGTCCGTTCGTCATCGCAAGTTTTGCCTGTCTGGCGATAGGCGGGCTCGGGGTGCCGGCGCTCCGGTCGCTCGCGTTCACGCTCTGGATCTTCGTCGCGGTGTCGACGGCGATGTTTTATCCACAGTATTTCCTGGCGGTGGGGGACTACGAGTTGAAGAATCTGATCGTCCCGCTGATCCAGATCATCATGTTCGGGATGGGGACCTCGATGAGCCTGGGCGACTTCGTTGGCGTCGTCCGGATGCCCCGCGCCGTCTTTATCGGTCTGGCCTGTCAGTTCACGATCATGCCGCTGCTGGGCGTCGCGTTGGCGCGGGGATTCGGGTTCGCGCCCGAAATCGCCGCCGGCGTGATCCTGATCGGTTCGGCGCCGAGCGGGGTGGCGTCCAACGTAATGGCGTACATCGCGCGCGCCAACCTGGCGTTATCGATCACGCTGACAGCCTGCAGCACACTGCTGGCGCCGCTGATGACGCCGCTGTTGATGAAGGTGCTCGCCGGCCAGTTTGTCCCGGTGGATTTTTTCGATATGATGATCGGGATTGTGAAGATGGTCATTGTGCCCATCGTGCTGGGGTTGATCGTCAACCGGCTGTTGCGGGGGCGGGACCTGTGGCTGCACGACGCGATGCCGCTGTTGTCGATGTCGGCCATCGCGGTGGTGCTCACCATTATCGTAGCCACGGGCCGGAACGACCTGTTGACCGTGGGGCCGCTGCTGTTTCTCGCGGCTATCCTCCACAACACCGCCGGCTACACCCTGGGCTACTGGGCCTGCCGGCTGATCGGGATGGACGAGCAGTCGTGCCGGACCATCTCCATCGAAGTAGGGATGCAGAACGGAGGGCTGGCGACCGGGATTGCCCTGCAGATGGGGAAGGTGGCCACGGTGGGTCTGGCGCCGGCGATTTTCGGGCCCTGGATGAACATCTCGGGGTCGGCGCTGGCGAACTGGTGGCGGAACCGGCCGTTGCCGGAAGCGGCACCTCGCGAGGAGGTGGCGGTCGAGCCCTGAGTTCGACGTTCTCCGACCCTAACGGTGGCAATGGATCTTTTTTGACCTCTGGAATCAGATATCAGAATTCCGCCATTTTTACCGAGGAAGACGATAGGCGATCATGTCGCGCCGTGAACAGACCTCAGGGGTTTTAGAAACCCCTGAGGTCTTTTTGACGGCTGCGCGACGGTAGTCTCGAGTGACAAAATCGAGCAGAGAACCTATCGTCCGCTGGGCAGTTGCGAGGCCTATCCCGTCCGTATACCCTGCCTGTATGCCGCTCCTCGATCCGCTCCCCGCGTTTCTCGAATCCCAGGTAGCGCCGGCGCTTGCCTCCAACACCCTCCTCGCGGCCGTGTCGACCGACCTGGATGCGCACGGGCGTTTCGGCGAGGAATGGCTTGTTGTTTCGGACGACACCCTGCGCGTGTACGACGCGAGCCTTGCGCCGCGGATCGAGATGAATCGGGCTGAGATCTCGGCCCTGAGCGCCGACAGCCTCGTCGGCGCCGGCGCGCTGGTTGCCACGGTGGGTGGGGACCGGGTCGAACTGCTGCGGTACTCCAATGCCCATCAGCGCAAGTTCGGGCGGATCGCGAAGTACATCACCGACCGCCGGCGTCATGAAACCGCCCGCGACCGGGCCGCCCGGGGCGAGACCGACGCCGAGGGCAAATCGATCGTCGTTCCAGAAGCGCCGCCCCGGCTCGAGCCCGACAAAGAGGACGACCGCCGGTGTCCGACTTGCCGGCTGCTCCTCCCCGAGGGCACCCGTGTCTGCCCGAATTGCATGAGCAAGGGCAAGGCCATCCGCCGGATGCTGGCCTATCTCAAACCCCACAAACGCGAGATCGTCATCATCTGGGCACTGATGATCGTGGGGCTGGTGTTTTCGTTGGTGCCGGCGTACCTCACGCAGCCGCTCACCGACCGCGTCCTCAACCCGGTCGATCCCTCCGCCACGCTCGACGAACGCCTCCGCCTGCTAGGCTGGCTGGTGGCGACGCTGCTGAGCGTCCAGCTGCTGGGCCAGGCCATCGGGGTCGTACGCGGGCGGATGGCGGTGAGCCTGGGGCAGCGGCTGTCGCACGAGCTGCGGAGCGATGTCTTTCGGCATCTCCAGAGTTTGTCGCTCCGGTATTTCGACAAGCGTCAGCCGGGAGGACTGCTGCCGCGCATCACCCGCGATACGCAGGCGCTGGAGGTTGTTCTCGTCGAAAGCATCCAGATGTTTTTCTCGAACATCTTCCTCTTTGTGGGGATCGGGGCCGTGTTGTTCTGGATGAACTGGCAGCTGACCCTGATGGTGTTTATCCCCGCGCCGGTGGTGCTGCTGTTGTCGAAGTTCGCGTGGGATCGGTTGATGAACGTCTGGCGCCGCACCGGCCACCTCTACAGCCGGCTCACGGCCGGCGTGAGCGACAGTCTCTCCGGCATCCGCGTCGTGCGGGCGTTTGCGAAGGAGGATCGGGAAATGGAGCGGTTCGGGAAGCAGAGCGAGGCCCTCCGCGACGCCAGCGTGGCGGCCGACCATCTCTGGGTGACGTTTTTCCCGATCCTGTACTTCATCATGAGCATCGGCAACCTGATCATCTGGTATGTGGGCGGGTACCAGGTGATCGAGGATTCGGGCCTGGCGCCCGACCGGGACGCCTTTACGCTGGGGCAGTTTTTTGCGTTTCTGGGGTATCTGGGGCAGTTTTACGGTCCGCTCCAGTTCATGAGCCGGGTGACGGACTACCTGGCCCGTTCGCTGGCTTCCGCCGAACGCGTGTTCGAAGTGCTCGACGCCGAGTCCGACGTCAAGGACACCGAGACGCCGGTTTCCATGCCGGCCATCGAGGGGCGGGTGGCGTTCCAGAACGTGACCTTTGGCTACGACGCGCACAAGCCCGTGTTGAAAGAGGTGAGCCTGGACGTGGAGGCCGGCGAGATGATCGGGCTGGTGGGGAAAAGCGGGGCCGGCAAGAGCACGTCCATCAACCTGCTTTGCCGCTTTTACGACGTGCAGGAAGGCGCCATCCTCATCGACGGAGTGAACATCAAGGACATCGCCCAGAACGACCTCCGCTCGCAAATCGGTGTTGTGTTACAGGAGCCGTTTTTGTTCAGCGGATCGATCTACGAAAACATCGCCTTCGCCCGGCCCGACGCCTCGAAGGAGGATGTGATGGCGGCGGCGAAGGCTGCCAACGCGCACGACTTCATCGTCCAGAAACCCGATGGGTACGACACGATGGTCGGCGAACGTGGGCAGACGCTCAGCGGCGGCGAGCGGCAACGGATCAGCATCGCCCGCGCCATCCTCCACAACCCCCGCATCCTGATCCTGGACGAGGCGACGGCCTCGGTCGATACCGACACCGAAAAGCAGATCCAGGAGGCCATCGCCCGGCTGATTCGGGGGCGGACGACCTTCGCCATCGCCCACCGGCTCAGCACGCTGCGTAACGCGACGCGCCTGGTGGTGCTCAAGGATGGGAAGGTAGCCGAGATTGGGACACACGCAGCGTTGATGGCGTCCGAAGGCGAATTTTACCGGCTGGTGAAGATGCAGCAGGAGATGAATCAGATCATCGAGGTGGTATGAGTGACCCTGAAATTTCCCCGACTGAACCCATGAGCCTGGTGGAGGCGTCGCGGCTGGGGTTTCTGGAGCCGGCGGCGTTACGGTTCATCCGGCATGGGGCACGGCTGCGCATGACGGTCGAGGGCGACCGGTCGCACCTGCACGTGGCCGTAATCTGTGCGTTCCCCCTGTCTGATCCGACCCGGTTTTTAAGCGTGCGAGACGATGAGGGGAAGGAGATCGGCGTGATAGCCGATCCGGGGCTGTTGGGGGAGGAGGACCGTGCGCTGGTGGCGGCCGAGCTGGAGCGGCGCTATTTCGCGCCGGCCGTGCAGCGGCTCGTCTCGGCAAAGGAGCGGTTCGGGACGGTGGACTGGGTGGCGAAGACCGAGCGCGGCGAGCGCCGGTTCACGACGCAAAACCTCCGCGAGAACCTGACCCGGCCGGCCCCGGGCCGGCTTATCCTGACCGACGTCGACGGCAATCGCTACGACATTCGGGACGTAGAGGCGCTGGACGCCGAAAGCCAGCGCCTGCTGTTTCAGCACGTGTGAAACAGCAGGATTTCCCGGCCCGCGAGGCGTCAGATGGAGACCGACAGGCCGGCGGTGGGGATCACATCCGACCGGAGACCATTTTTGTTGAGCGGCGTGAGCATATTGATCATAAGTACGACCTTGTCCGACGGCGCAAACCGGAATCCAACCGCCAGATCGGTCGTGTTATCGCGCTGGCTTTCGGGGATGTTGCTGAGATCGAAGAACCGCGTTAGCGTTCCATCGCCGAACTGCTCCCGGACCCCAAACGAGCCCGGAAACAGGACGATCGCTTCGTCTTCCTGCAGGTCAAACGATCCCAGAAGATCAGCGGCAAAGGTCAGCTGGTTGGATACCTTGTGATCGAAGCCGATGGCATACTCAAATTCGTCGCTATCCAGTGCGCCGCCGCGTTTGTCGTAGCCGAGGTTGATGTGTGGATTAAAGTCGTTGAAACGCCGCGAGGAGATCAGGAGGAGCCGAATGTTTTCTTTGCCGGTGCCCAGGAAATTGTGTTCGTCGCCCGTGGGGAGGCGAATATCCCCCAGCAACGCCACCTTGAGGGGGCTCGAACCGGGCAATACATACTTGAGGCGGATAGCCAGATCGCCCACGCCATTGGTGCTCACCGTGTAGGAGGTGTCTGCCGTCAGGATGGGATTGAGCTGATCGCCGCCAAACGTATGAGCGGCGCCCTGAAGCTCCGGCCGGGTGGGATTGAGCCGGCCATAGGTAAAGCTGTTGATCACGGCCGTGGCGCGCCCCGATAACGTGACATTGACGATGGGGATGGCGAGGCTGATGTCCAGGTTGGGGAGTACGCCGGCGGAAAGCGTGAACGCAAAAATGCTGCTGTTGATATCCAGATTGGGGAAGACATCGATATTGTCCAATTCGTAGGCCGGAGCGCCGAGGCTACCCTCCTCCGAGTGTTCCTCTTCAAAAGGCGGGGTGGTGGTGACGTCCTGGTGCCCGAACGTGAACCGCATCTGATCGATCGGGAGACCCCGGAAACGATCGAGATTCATATAGGAATAGCTGAGCCCGATGTTGATCTTTCCCCGGCCGATGGACTCTGCCGTTTCAGCGAAAATGGGTCCGAGGCTCTCGTTGGTCACGACGGCGGTGCCGTTCATGAAATCGATCGACATGCCGGCGATCGTGGAGCTGAGAGGAAAGGAGGAAATGTTTGAAGCAATAAGTCCGTTGAGGGCCGGAGTGAGGAGTTGCTCCGCGTTGTCTGCCGCCGGGAAGTAATGCTGTCCATGGAAGACCTGGTCATCCCGGTCCAGCCGGTCACGCAGGAAATAATTAAACATGTCATTAAACGTCTGGTCGAGCTGGGCCCTGGCCGGACGAATGGAGAAGCACAGCAACATCATGAAACACAACACAACGGAGCGGGCGAAGGTAGACATGTGCGGTAGGAGACGGTTCGGTGGGCGGTAGCTGATCGGCATCCGGTGCGTGGGAGGTGTCGCAGCGTTATTTGGGGAAACTGAATTTGGAAGACGTCCACCGCGTGGCTTCTCGGGTGAGCGTGCGTTGGAACGAAAGTGGGGTGGTTTTTTTCTCGTTTTTGTTGTTCGTGTACGTGAACGAGGCTTCACACGCGTACAGATAGGAGTCTGCGTCCATGTTCTGGAGGGATTCACGGGTAATCGTGAACCGGAAATCCTTGAACGAGGCGAAAATGCTGGCCCAGGTTTTTTGCTCCGCATCCGACAGGTTTACTGCTGCACTGAACTGGCTGAAGTTTTCATCCTCAAAGGCCGTCGTGAGTTGCTGTTTGCCTTCGTCCACGAGCGTCTCCAGATGCCGCGTATCTTCCGCTTCGCGCGTCCGTTCGGCGTCTAGTTGCTGGAGGAGCTCTACGCCCTCGAGGAGGAGTTGATTGGCCAGGGCATAATCCTCCGCTTCGAAGGCGCGGTTTCCTTCTGCCTCTTTGGCAAGCGCTTTGGTGTAGGAGGCCGGCTCGGGAGTTGTCGGGGAGACACGGGCCATGAGCTGGGCGAGGGCTCGCCGGGTCTCATTCACACGGGATTTTTGCAACTCGAGCGCTTCGGTTGCGGCTCGTCGATAGCCTGATTCCGCCCGGTTGAATTGCGCGATGGCCGCGTCGTACGTCGCCTGCCCGAACGCTGTCTCGCCCAGGCGTTGCGCTTTCTGCGCTGAACCGTACGCATCAATACTGCCCAGGAGTGAGGCATCGGCCGGCAGCGAGGCCAGTACGCGCTGCATCGCTGTTCGAGCGGCGGTCGCCTGGTTCTTCTGGGCTTCGAGCAGGGCGACGGCGTCTGAGTCGGCCGGGGCATTTGCAGTTGTCTCGCCCGGGGTCGGTGCTGGTTCGTTCGGAGGGGTCGATGCCGGCGCGACCTCCGGCGTTTGGGGTTCGGGATCTATGCCTGCAGTGGCGGCGGCGATGGCGGCGTCTGCCCGGGGATCGGGCAGTGAGCCAATGTCCGACTCGCTGGCTGCTTGAGCGCCGGCGAGGTCGTCACCGTGCGGTTTTCCTGGGGCAATCGGCCTGTCCGCGGTAGCGTTGGATGGCAACGGTTCCTCCGCCTCGTCTCGCATCCAGAACATCGAACTCAGAGCCACGATCAGGGCAATCGATACGAACGTGATGGCGTGCAGTGTGCGACGGGAGGGCACCCGATAGGTGGACTCGGGCGCAACTTCGGCAGCGACTTCGCTCACTTCCGGCGACGGGTCGGAGGCGAGTACCGCCGGCGTTATCAAGGGGGCGAGGTGGGTTTCTCCGTCGTCCGGGCCGGCCGCCGCGAATCGCAGTTCTTTCCGGATGCGCTTCAGATCCTCGATCATCGCTTGCATATCCTGAAAGCGATCGTCGGGCTCCTTTTGCATGGCCCGCTCCACGACGGCGACGAGCGATGCCGGAAGATCGGTGCGGTGGGTGATAAGCGGTGTAGGGGGATGGTTGACGATCGCGTAGATGAGCGCGTGTTCGCGATGCTCGGCATAAGGCAGCGCTCGGGCGAGCATCTCATACAAGACGACGCCAAACGACCAGATGTCGCTCCGGTAATCGACCGACTCGGCCCGCGCCTGCTCCGGCGACATGTACGCCAGCGTGCCCAGAGTGGTATTATTCCGGGTGAGTTGTATGCCAGGGCCAATTTTCGCCAGGCCGAAATCCATCAGCTTGATCCGGCCCTTCGCGGTGAGCATGATATTCGCCGGCTTGATATCCCGGTGTGTGATGCCATGCTCGTGCGCCACGCTCAAGCCTTCAGCGACCTGCAAGGCCATCTCGATCGTTTCGAGGAGAGGAATCTCGCCGGATTGAATGCGTCGTTTTAACTCCATGCCATCGATATACTCCATCACGAAAAATATCTCATCCACGCCCTCCGGGCTGGTCAATTCTTCGATGGCAAAAATCGTGGCGATATTGGGGTGATTGAGCGTGGCCGCCGCCTGAGCTTCAATACGAAACCGCGTCCGGACGTCCGGGATGGTGGCGTAGCGCCAGGGCATGAATTTGATGGCCACATGACGCTTGAGCTTGGTATCATAGGCCTTGTACACCACACCCATGCCGCCCTCACCGAGCTTCTCGATGATGTCGTAGTGGAGTCGCGATGATCCGATCAATTCCAAAGCGATGGGGTGTTATATCGGGCCAGCGGGGGTGGTCGGCCAGGTGGTAATCACGACGGGTAGGGATACAAGGTAACGAACAGGTCCGGCATGGCCCCGTTCGCACCGGTTTGATGAGCGACCTCTTACGTTACTGGCGAAAAAGCGCGTCAACAACCGTCATTTGATCAAGAGTGATAACAAAACGCACTTTCTCACGGCAATGTCATCCCGGACCTGATCCGGGAACCAGAAGAATGGCTCATCCGGCTGGATCCCGGGTCGGTGCCCGGGATGACAAACGGCCTTTAGGGGTCGTTTCGGAATTTAGTTAACACCCCTGTCTCATGATCCTGTATTCGATGCACTGCGCACCTCATAATGGCGTGCAATGACGTCATTAGATATGAACCCCTTCTCATTTTAGCAAGGGTTAGCGTCACGTCATCGTGGTTCGTGATCGTGGAGCGAGGTGTTTGTACCGGACTGCGAGTGGGTCGCGTAAGTGTTCGAAGACCGCATTTGTCCGACCTTGTGCCAGGGTGTTGGGGGCGGTTTGGGCGCGGTTTGGGCGCACGGCCGTGCGCCCAAACGTTAACCAACCGCGCTGGGCAGCTCCAATCCTTCCAGAGCCGGCGCGAACGGCTGGCTGTAGAGGCGTTTTCCGGTTGCTTTTGCAATGGCGTTGGCCAGAGCGCCAGAGACCGGCGGCAGCGAGGGCTCGCCGAGGCCGGTCGGGTCGATGCCGTTGTCCACGAAGAAGGCCTCGACGGCTTTTGGGGCTTCAGCGTTGCGGATGAGCCGGTAGGCGTCGAAGTTGCGCTGTTCGGGCCGGCCGTCGGCGAGGGTGATGGCTCCGTACATGGCGTGGCCGATGCCGTCGACGATGCCGCCTTCGATCTGGTTGAGCGCCGCGTCCGGGTTTACAACGATGCCGCAGTCGATCGCGCACCACACCTTCTCGATCACCGGCTGGCTGCCGTTCATCGTGAGGTCCAGCACCTGCGCCACGTACGAGTTGTGACAGTAGTACACCGACACCCCGCGGGCGACGCCGGCGGGGGTGGCGTCCCAGCCCGATTTGTCGCGGGCGAGTTTGAGCACGCCGGCCATACGGGACGCGTCGTAGTCGTTGTCCGTCCCCACCGGGTTGGTCATCGCCCGGTCGAACAGTTCGAGGCGGAACGCGATGGGGTCCTTGCCGGCGGCCTCGGCCAACTCGTCGATAAACGCCTGTTCGGCGCCGGCGATGAAGTTGGAGCGGGGCGCGCGCCAGGCGCCGGTCGAGACATTCGATGCGAGCACGACGTTCTCCGCCAGGTAGTTGTCCACCGTCCCGGCCGGGAAGCGGTTGGCGAAGACCGGGCTCTCGCTGATGCCGGCGCCGCGGACGTGGAAGGCGATGAGGTTGTTGTTGGCGTCGAGCGCGGCGCGGTAGCGGACCTGGTACGCCGGCCGGTAGGTGCCCTGCGTCATGTCGTCCTCGCGCGTATAGATCAGCTTGATCGGCGCGCCGGCGGCTTTCGAAATAGCCGCGGCTTCCATCCCGAAGTTGCCGTAGAGGCGCCGGCCGAAGCCGCCGCCCATACGGGTGAGATGGATCGAAATCTTGTCCTCGGGCATCGACAGCAACTGGGAGACCGATTTACGGAGCGGCTCCGGCGTCTGGATCGGCCCGATCAGCTCCGCGCGGTCCGCTGTGACGTGCGCGAAGAAGTTCATCGGCTCCATCGTGTTGTGGGCGAGGAACGGAGCGCTGAAGGTACGGTCGATCACCTTCGCGGCCGTTCGGAACGCCGCCTCCGGGTTACCGTCGCGGCGGGCTACCTCGGCTTTGCCGGCGGAGAGAAGGCCGGCGAGGCCGGCGGTGTGTCCGGCGCTGTTTTCGAGCGGCGACGTCGTCTCCCATTCGATGACGAGCGCCTTTTTGGCTTTCATCACCTCCCAGGTGGAGCGGCCAAGGACGACCACCAACTCCGGGAACGCCGTCACGTCCGACCACTGGGCCTGGAACCCGTCGGGGCGCGTGTTGACCGTGATTACATCGACGATGCCCGGCATGGCCTTCGCCGCCGCGGCGTCGACCGATTTCACCGTCATCCCAAACGCCGGCGGGTGCTCCGCCATCGCGATGAGCATCCCATCCCGCTTAAAATCCATCCCGTACAGCGGCTCGCCCTGCACGATTTTTGGGGCGTCGACATTCTTGCGGCTCGTGCCGACGATCGTGAAGTCTTTGGCCTCCTTGAGCGGCGCGTTTTCAGGCACCGGGAGCAGGGCGGCGGCGCTGGCCACGTCACCGTACCCCACCGAACGCTTGCTGCCGGCGTGGGTGATGACCCCCAGGCTCGTCGTCAACTCCGACGCCGGTACCTCCAGGCGCTGCGCGGCGGCTTCGACGAGCATATGACGGGCCGTGGCGCCTGCCTTGCGTAGGCCGGCCCAGCTCTGGCGGATAGACTGGCTTCCGCCGGCGATCTGGCGCGAAAATTTGACGGTGTCGAGCCCGGCCTGTTCAACGATCACATGTTTCCAGTCGACATCCAACTCCTCCGCGACGATCATCGGCATCGACGTCTTTACGTTCTGCCCGATCTCAGGATTGGGCGACATGATCGTCACGATTCCGTTTTCGGCGATCTTGAGGAAGGCGTTGATCTCGCTCCAGGCCCCGACGGGGGCCAGCGGGTCGACGGCCGGCTGACAGCCGGCGAACCAGTTGAAGCCAATAACCAGGCCGCCGCCGGTGAGGGCGGAGGCTTTGAGGAAGGAGCGGCGGTTGAGCGTCGTGTTCATGGCAGGCCGGTTCAAGATGGATCGGGTGAGGGGCAGATCAGAGGTGGGACGAGGCCGTTTTGACGGCGGCGCGGATGCGGAGGTACGTGCCGCAGCGGCACAGATTCCCATTCATCGCCTGTTCGATCGCCTCGTCGGTCGGGGAGGGGTTGGTTTTCAGGAAGGCGACGGCCGTCATGATCTGGCCGGCCTGGCAGTAGCCGCACTGGGGCACGTCGTGCTCCAGCCAGGCCTGCTGCACCGGGTGCGAGCCGTCGTCCGACAACCCCTCGATGGTCGTCACCGCCATGTCACCCACGGTAGAGATGGGCGTGGAGCAGGAGCGGACGGCCGTGCCGTCCAGGTGCACTGTGCAGGCCCCGCATTGTGCGACGCCGCAGCCGAACTTGGTGCCGGTGAGGTTCAGATGGTCGCGCAGCACCCAGAGCAGCGGGGTGTCCGATTCGACATCCACCTGATGCCGTTTTCCGTTGACGTTCAGAGAGTACGAGGCCATGGCGTGAAGTGCGTGAGGTGTATTGGGACACCGGAATGTAGGCACCCCGAACGAGGATTTCCACCGTCTCGTTAAGAGAATGAGAAGAAACCCCGCCGATTCTTCCCGGGCAGACGGCCGTTGATGGGTTACGCGGGATCACTGGTACACCGTCCACCAATCGTCCAACGAACGCATGAGTTCATCGACCAGGTCTGGCCTCGCGCCGGCCTGGTCGGTTGTTTCCAGGGGATCCGCAAGGACGTTGTACAACGCGGGCTCCGTACCCATCCAGTCTGCCCGGGCGCCGTCGATCATCAACGTGAGGTCCTGGTTCTGGGCATACGGGAGCACCAGTTTCCAGCCATCCTCGCGGACGGTGTACCGGTACTTCAGGTTGGCGATGGGATCGTGCAAGTCGGCCGCGGTATGGGCGAACAGGGCGCCGTACAATGCCTTTCGCCGGGCCAGCCTATCGGGATGCAGCAGGCTGAGCCCCGGCATCCCGGCCGGCGGGACGATGCCGGCAGCTTCCAGCATCGTGGGCGCGAGGTCGATGCTGCCGGCGAGCGTCGTTTCATCGCGTCCCGGTTCCACCCTGCCCGGCCAGCGGAGCATGATCGGGGTGCGCATGCCGGCGTCGAAGGGCGACATCTTGGAGCGGCTGTCCGCCATCGTGCGTCCTCCTGATTCCTGGATCCACCCATTATCACTCACATACAGCACGAGCGTGTTTTCGCGGAGCCCCCGGGCATTGATCTGGGCGAGGAGTTCGCCGATGGTTTCGTCGAACCACTCGACCATCGCGTAGTAGCGGGCGACCTCCACGGGACGATCTTCCGCGAGGTAGTGATCCAGCAGACGGTCGGGTGGATTATGCGGGGTGTGGGGGAGGAACGGGGCGTACCAGAGGAAAAAGGGCTGGCCGTCTACGGCATCCAGAAAGTCGGTTATCGGTTGGAGCCCCTCGCGGCCGATGGTCAGGCCCTCGTCGCCGTGCCGGCCGCCGCGCGCTACGTCGCCGTGGGTCATCGCGGCCGAGAAGCCGTGGTCTTGCGGCCGGCCTTCCCACCATTTGCCCGATTGATGGCAGGCGAAGCCGCGGTCGGCCAGGAGTTGGCTGACCGTCGGGTTACGCTTGAACACCTCGACCATCATCGCCCGGGCGACGGGGTAGCGCATGGTCTCCGAACCGCCGGGCGGGTCGTTTCCGGTGATCCCATGTTCATGGGGAAACAGACCGGTTATCATCGTGGCCAGGCTGGGCCGGCAGACGGACGTCGGGACATACCCGCGGGTGTACACCCGGCTCTCGGCAGCCAGCGCGTCGAGGTGGGGCGTCTGGATATCCGGGTGGCCCATGAACCCGTAATCAGTCCAGCCATGATCGTCACTGATGATCAGTACGATATTGGGTGGTGAGACGGGTGTAGGGGCGCAGCCGGCCAGGCCGGCGAGGAGAAGAAGGCACAGCAGGTGGGGGAGAGGGCGCATGATCATCTGGAATCGGTGGGCACGTAAATAACCATTCTAGCTCGTACATTCCAACCTCTCCCCACCAACAGTCCTATCGAATCGTGCGCGCACGTTATTGCCCGGGCGTCCTGCTCGCTGCTGCCCTCCTCCTGTGCTCCGCCTGCCGCGCGCCGGCTCCATCTACGACAGATGTGGGTGTGCGCTTCACCGATATCACCACGACGGCCGGACTCGGCGATTTTCGCCACGAGAACGGAGGATTCGGGGAATACTGGATGCCCGAGATCATGAGCGGCGGGGGAGGGTTTGTCGATTTCGATGATGATGGGGATCCGGATGTCGTCCTCGTCGGCGGCGGCGCCTTGCCAGGCCGGCCGGCCATCGACCAGTCGGCGCTGGTTGCCTACCGCAACGATGGGGCTTCGTTTACGGACATGACCGCCGCGTTGGGCCTCGCGGATATGCGCGCCTACGGCCAGGGCCTCGCGGCAGCCGATTACGACAACGACGGCGATACCGACCTCCTCCTGACCACCCTTGGTACCAATCTTCTCTTTGAAAACGACCGTGGTGTCTTTCGCGAGGTTGGTCGCGAAGCCGGCCTGGCCGATGCCTCCCGCTGGAGCACCTCGGCCGTGTTTTTTGATGCGGACAAGGACGGGTGGCTCGACCTTTACATCGTCAACTACCTGGACTGGTCGCCCGAAACCGACCTGCCCTGTGTCGATGCCGGCCAGCGGGACTACTGCAATCCCCGCACCTACCGCGGCGCGGAGGATGCCTTCTACCATAACAATGGCGATGGGACGTTCTCGAACCAGACCCATGCCGCCGGCTTCAGCGCCGCCGCTTCGCCACGCGCCGGCAAAGGCCTCGGGGTGATCGAACTGGACATGAACGACGACGGGTGGCCGGACCTCTTCGTGGCCAACGACGGCGAGCCCAACTTCCTGTTCAAAAACGACGGCGCCGGCGGCTTCACGGAGATCGCGATGACGAGCGGCGTGGCGCTCGATCAGAACGGGACGCCGCGGGCGGGGATGGGCGTCGAGGCCGGCGTGGTGGATAGTACCGGTGCTCTGAGTCTGATCGTCGGTAATTTCTCCCAGGAGATGATCGGCGTCTGGCGCCACGAGCGGGGGGAGTTGTTCGAGGATCGGGCGGCTTCCTCCGGGCTCGGGTTTCCGAGCATCAAAACCCTCACCTTCGGGCTGGCGCTATTTGATGCCGACCTGGATACCGATCTCGATCTTCTTGCCGCGAACGGGCATGTGATGGCGCACATCGCCGGCAAACAACTCGGCGTCACCTTCCGGCAGCCGGCGCAGCTCTTCTTGAACGACGGGGCGGGTCACTTTTCAGAGGCCGACACATCCGGCAGCCCGTTCGCCCGGCCGATGGTCGGGCGTGCCCTGGCGACCGGGGACATCGACGGCGACGGGGACCTGGATGTCCTCCTCACCGAAAACAATGGGCCGGCGCATCTGTGGCGAAACGACCTCGAAGGCGGCCACTACTTGCGCGTCCGTCTCCGCGCCTCATCGGGCAATCAAAAGGGTGTCGGATCGTGGATTCGGGCGAACGTGGGCGGGCTGACGATGGAGCGGCGCGTACGTACGGGCGGGAGCTTCCAGGCCGAGTCCGAGCATGTGGCGACGTTCGGATTGGGAGCCTGGCGCCCCGTTGAGCGGTTGGAGATTACCTGGCCGAGTGGGCGGGTGGATGTGTACGAACAGGTGCCGCCCGATTCCGACGTGCTCGCGGTGGAAGGAGCCGCGGAGCTGGTTATTCTTTCCCCTGATCGATAGGTGCCGGCGATGCGATGTTATTCTGGGTGGATACTCGTTGTCGGACTGGCCTGTGCCGGCTGTGCCGCCCCGGATCGTCCCCCGGATAATGGCCCGGCAGCGGTGCGTGACTCCGTGATGGCCGAGGCGTGGGAGCGGAAGGGGGATCTGGCGCAGGCGGAAGGAAAGCCGGTGGTGGCCGTCCGCGCCTATGCACGCGCGGCCGAAGCCGGGCCGACGTCTGCCCTGTACGAGAAGCTGGGGGTGTTGTACGCCGAGGCCGGCGTGGCCGACAGCGCGCGGATGGCGTATGAGCGCGCCATCGGGCTCGACAGCGCCAACGCGAACGCGGCGTTTCTGTACGGACAATTTCTTGAAAAACTGGGCGCTTACAAGGAGGCCCTGGCGCAGTCGCGTCGGGCGCTCACGATCCAGCCCGGCAATTCCAATTTCCGCTTTGCCGTCGGCGCACAGTTGTTTCGCGGGGGCCGGGCGAGCGAGGCCATCCCCTTTCTTGAACAGGCGGCCGAGGCCCTGCCGCTCCATTATCCCGCGCGATACAACCTGGGTCAGGCCTTGCTGCGTGTGGGGCGGGAGGCGGAGGCCCGGGTCCAGCTGGCGCTGGCGGATACGGCGCGGGTGTTGATGACCGACGTGGCCGCCACCGAGGAGGCCGCGGCGCGGTACCCGGATGATGTGAGACCCGTCCTCCGCCTGGGCCGGCTGTATCATAGGGCCGGGTTGTACGACCGGGCGATTGATGCCTTCACCGAGGCGGAGCGCCGTGCGCCC
>JBGSPJ010000147.1:0-7644 GCA_041738655.1 Rhodothermales bacterium
CCGGCGTTGGCGGCGACGGCCGGCCAGTCGCGCCGGACGGTCTCGAACACCTCCATCGTCGGCGTGGCGCCGATCTGGGAGTGGCCTTCGACGTCGGCGATCTGACCGAGCCAGGGGGTGACGAAGAACGAAGCGAGCATCCCCACGGCGCCCATGGCGCCGAGACCGAGGGCCCCGCTACGCGGATTCCGTTCGGAGACGAAGCCGAGCATCGTCGGCCAGAAGAGCGCGATGCCCGAGGCCCAGACGGCGGCCGTGGCGAAGTACATCCCGACCGTATCCGCCTGGCTGAAGAGGTAAAGGCCGATCGTGGCGAGGATAGAGCCGACGAAGAGGACGCCGGTGGGGGTCAGGACCTTCAGAATGGGGCCGGCGACGAGGCGCAGCGTGCCCATGATCCCGAAGATAAAGCCGAACACGAGGATCCCATCCACGCCGCCCGAGGTGAGTACCGAAGGCACCCAGCTGCTCGGCGGCAGCTCCATCGACGCTGTCAACAGCATCATCGGCAGCATGATGAGCATGATCGGCGCGAACGTGGCCTTGAAAGAATCCGCGAAGCTGACGCCGGCGCTCGCGCCTTCCGTCTTGGGGTACGGCGCGAAAAGCATCATGATGCCGTACGCAACGGCGGGGACGAGGATCAACATCGTCTTCCCTCTCCATCCATCCCCCACCAGGCTACTCAACACAAACGTCGTGAGGAGCGCCGCGATCAGGTTGCCGTACGGAAACCACATGTGGAAGAGGTTGAGGCGGGTTGACTTGTTGTTTGTGTACAACGCCGCCACGAGCGGATTGCAACCGGCTTCGACGAGCCCGGCGCCCAGGCCGGCGAAGAGCGAGCCGGCTACCGCCATCGAGAAACTACCGGCGAACAGCAACAAGAGCGCGCCCACCACATGGCCGACAAACGCCAGCCGTACGATCCAACGGATGCCGATCGTATCGCAGAACGGGGCAAAGATGACCTGAGAGACCGTAAATCCGATAAAAAACACGCCGGTAAACAGGCCGAGTTGCGCGTTCGTGACGTTGAACTCCTGCTTAACCGCAAACGCGATCGAGGTGATCACGGTGAATGCGAAGGCAGTGGTAAGCAACGCCAAACAGCTACCCCAGAACAGTTTTTCGCGATTGATGCCCACGTTACTTGTTGTCATGGTTGGTTTCTCCACGGTCAGATGAACAAACGGAAGCCCGGCACGGGACGCGTTGCGGCAAGCAAGCGACCGGACTCCAGGAAAAAATACATCTATCAGAAGCTGTTCACGCGGAGGGCGCAGCCACGCAGGGTGCCGGCGGTGGTGCGGCGATGCGCCGGCTGCAAGCGCTTACAGCGGTACTGATCTCATCAGGCCTACTCTCATCAAGCCTACTCAAAAACAACAGCGACATCACGATCCAGACCGCGGCGTCAGTCACGTACGACGCTCATGGACTGGTGACCGGCAATCTAAACAGATCCGAAACCATGTGCAAATAGACTTAGAAAGGGCGTAATTGAAGAGCCCGGGGCTCTTCAACTGTTTTTCACGGCCTGGCGAGGTTTTTCGATCGCGTGGGGCTTGTGGCGCGTGCCGGACTACCGTATCATCTGGATCTCTTTTCGAGGCGGCCGGTAGAAAGCCCCTCGAAACGGAAACGACGCCAAGCGTACGCTAGGCGTATCATCCTGGTCCGGTAGTTCAGTTGGTTAGAATGCCGCCCTGTCACGGCGGAGGTCGCGGGTTCGAGTCCCGTCCGGACCGCATAATAAAGCCGTAAGTTGTTGTCCACCAACGACTTACGGCTTTTTCATTTCGACGACTAAAAGAATAACTTAAAGTTAGGGAGTGTCCCAAAAGGGCCAAAAAGGGCGTTGGCGCGGGTTTTCGGAGGTAGGGTGAAGCGATCCGCAGCGCATGGGCATTTCAAAGTAGATCTTCGGTAGTTCCAAACTTGCTATTTATCCGAATCGATGCATTACATGTCCTAACACCACTGACCACTTTACCCAGCTTTCCATGCTTGCCGATTTACGTGCCACTTTCGGCCGAGGCGAGGCCGTGACCCTGGACGACATTCGAGCTGCCTTTGGCGTTTCCGAGCGACAGGCGCGTCGATATGTGACGCAATTGACAAATGAGGGGCTACCGATTCAATTCCGATGGCATCGTCGTCAGAAGGTCTTTTATCTCGATGAGCGGCATTTTGAAGCCGTGGTCGGCCCGATTCGGTTCTCCGAGGAGGAGGGATTGGCGCTGGCCGCCGGCCTTATGGCGATCGCAGCTGTCCTTGGAGGCACACCACTTGGAAAACCCGCGCGCGTTGCCATGCAGCGGCTACTCGACCAGCTCACCGACAAGGTCTATGGATTCGAGCTGGACGAACAGCCTGGCAGATGGTATATCCAGGCCATTGCGAAAACGCGCATGCATGGGGGCGTTTTTACCACGATCGTGCAGGGCCTCGCGCACAATCAACGGCTTCGGATCCTCTACGAGAAGCCACAATTACAGGGCGTGACCGAGCGATGGATTGATCCGCTGTGCATCTGGGTGCGCGATCAGGCTGTCCTGCTTACCGCGAGGCAGCATCGCCCAACGACCTCCCCTGCTATCAAACACTTTTCTCTGGCACGTATCCAGGAGGCCGAAATCTGCCCGGAGGTCTATTTCGACCGGCCGGCCGACTTCATCCCCGAGGACTATTACCGCAGCGACACTCAGGGGATTGTCACGGAGGGCGCCGTGCAAACCTTTCGGATACTGGCCTCCCCTACTGTCGCCCATTCGTTCAAGGAACGCGAACACAAGTCGTTTCAGCAGATCGAGGAAGAGCGTGAGGACGGAAGTGTAGTCGTCTCCTGGGAAGGCGCTGGCTTCGAGGAATGGCGCACGTTTTTCCAGGGCTGGGGATCGACCATCACGGTGCTGGAGCCCGAATCCATGCGCCGACGACTCGGCGAGGAGGCCAGCGAGCTGGCGGCACGATATACCAATCCATGACATCGGCCATCGGGATGTCCGACGTTGGCAGACACCCGGCTTATCTTGGCCAGCGTCCATCCAACTTCATCCCGGACCTTCATGATCGCACCCTCCGATGCCTGGCGCGTCTTCTGGGCCAAAACCGACCGGCAGGAACACTCCACCTGGATCCATCCGCTCTGGGCCCATCTGCTCGATGTCGGCCACACGGCCTTGATCCTCTGGGAGCGGCACGTGCCGGACAGTCTTCAATACCAACTCGCCACCACACTCGGACTCTCCGTCCGTGAAACCGGGCATCTACTCAGCCTGTGGATCGGACTGCATGACATCGGAAAAGCCATCCCGACCTTTCAGGGGATGCATGACTCGTCGCGGCATTCTTTAATAGCTCGAGGCCTTTCTTTCACTGAAGCCCAGACGCGCAAACACCACGGGCATGCGTCCATTGGAATTATTACCCAGTGGCTCGACGCCCGTAAATCCCCCGAAAAAGACCTGCTCGAACATGTAGCCGCGTTTGTGGGATTTCACCACGGCCGGCTCTACGCCAAATCGTCCTGGCAGCGCGACGCAACCAATCCTAACATCATGGGGGACACCCGCTGGCGCGACGCCCGGTTCGAGCTGCTGGATGAAGTGACGAAGATCTGGCGTAAGGCCTACCCGTTCCCGGACCTTTCCCCGGGACGGGACACGCTGCCCACCTGGCTGCCGGGGTTTGCCGGCTGGACCACCCTTGCCGACTGGCTCGGATCCATGTCGGAGTGTTTTCCAGATGATGTCGACGCGTCCGACATCGGGCCGGCGGACTACCTCGCCGGGAGCCGACGCGGCGCCGCAAAGGCGCTCCTGAAAGCCGGCTTCGGTCAGCCGGCGCCGATTATCACGCACGATTTCGCCAGGCTTTTCCCCAAAATCCCCTCTCCGCGACCGCTGCAGGTTACCATGGGGCAACTCCCTGCCAGTCCATCCGGCGAGGCCACGCTCACCTTGATCGAGGCGCCAACCGGCGAGGGAAAGACCGAAGCGGCTTTTGTGCTGGCGGCCCGGCAACAGGCGGCCCGCACCCAGGGCGGCGGCATCTACATCGCGATGCCCACGCAGGCCACAAGCAACGGGTTGTTCACGCGCACGATGGCCTTTCTCGACCGAGCCATCGCCCCGGACACCGTCGCCAACTTCCGCCTGGTCCACGGTAATGCCGACCTCCACGAGGGTCAGGAAGCGCTCTGGATCGATGCCCGGATGTTACGTCACCTCTTCGACGAGGAAGAGACGCGAGGGCCGGCCGAACGGGTGCGCACGATGCGGTGGTTTTTGAACCGGAAGCGGGCGCTGCTCGCCACGTACGGGCTGGGGACGGTGGATCAAGCGTTTCTCGGCGTCCTGTACGCCCGACACTTCTTCCTCCGGCTGTTCGCGCTGGCCGGCAAAACCGTGATCTTCGACGAGATCCACGCCTACGACGTCTATATGAGCAGGCTTTTCCGCCGGCTGCTGGCCTGGCTGCGAGCACTGGATACCCATGTCATCCTGCTCTCCGCCACCCTGCCGGCGGGGCTGCGGAACGAGCTCATATCGGCCTGGGGAGCGAAGCCGCCGGTAGAACACGCAGCCGATGTACCCTACCCGGCCGTCTGGTCCGTTTCTGGGGGACAATGCCACCGTCTGACCGACGGACTCACGCCGGCGTGGGGGCAACAGGCCCGCCTGACCCGCCACGACACCGATCCCGAGGCAATTGCCGTGTCGGTGGTCGCGGCGTTGGAAGCCGGCGCGACGGTCGGCGTGATCTGCAACACTGTCAACCGCGCCCAGAAGGTGTACCTCGCCATCCGAGAACGGCTGCCCGATGGCATGACCGAAGAGGATGTGCTGCTGTTTCATGCGCGGTACCTGTTCCACGCCAGGCAATCACGTGAAACACGCGCCGGCGAGCGCTTCGGAAAAACACGGCCGGACGTACACCCCGCCGTGCTCGTCGCTACTCAGGTGGCCGAGCAAAGCCTGGACCTCGACTTCGATGTCCTCTTCACCGACATCGCCCCGATCGATCTCTTGCTCCAGCGCGCCGGCCGGCTCCATCGCCACACCCGCCGCCGTCCCGAGGCCTTTGCCGTCCCTACCCTCTACTGGCATTGCCCGGAAGCGGATGAAGACGCCCTGCCCGACCTCACCGAAGTGGGCGTCCGCACCGGGGAGTACAGCGTCTACGAGCCGCTCATCGTCTGGAAAACCTGGCGGGTGCTGTGCGAGCGCGTCGGGTGGGCGTTGCCGGCGGATTACCGAGCGCTAATCGAGGCGGTGTACGATGCAGACCTGGCCACGCCGGCCGGTTTAAGCGCCGATGCCCGACAAGCGTGGGCAAAAGGGCAAAAGCGACTTCAGGGCAATACCAGCCGGGCAAGTACGCACGCCAAAGAACGGATGGTGCCCGAACCCACGGAGGATGGGATGTGGGATCTTCTCCTGCTTTCAGAACCGACGCTGGCCGACCCCGAGGACGAAGAGGCGCATGCCTCTCGCAAGGCGCTGACCCGAGACGGCGAAGAAAGCATCGAAGCCATTGCCCTGTACAGAGATGCGTCAGGCAAACTGTATCTGGATCCCGCCTGTACCCGGCCGGCGTTACGAATGCAAAAAGAAGGTGAGGCCGGCATCCCTCTCGAGGTTGTGCGTGCGCTGCTCGACAACGTCATTCGCATCAGTTATCAGGGTATAGCCAAAGCGCTCCGTGAGCCGCTCGATACAACGATCCTGGAATGGTGGCAATCCCGCACTGCAGAAACGCCGGCATTGTTGTACCGGTATCCTCTTGTGCTTGATAATCGTGCCTGGGCCGGCGGGGGCTATCTCGTCCGGGAAGATGACGAATTGGGCCTGATCATTTCAAGGAAATAGCTATTCACTTCCGCACTACAGCCATGAAAGCATTCGATCTTACTATCGAACCCTGGATCCCCGTCTTGCTCGCGGAATCCGATCTCCGCGACCAACCGGAGGCACCTGTGGCCTTTCGCGAGTTGGGGCTCCGCGATGTGTTGAAACACGCCCACCACATTCGCGAAGTGTACTGCGACAGCCCGATTGAAACCGTGGCGATTTACCGCCTCTTGCTGGCGATCGGCATCGACGGGTTCTGGCCGAGTACGGACAAATCCGCATGGCTGGAGCGCTGGCGGCAGGGCCGCTTCGATCCGGCCGAGGTGGACGCCTACTTCGACCGCCCTAAACACCGAGAGGCGTTTTTTCTGATCCACCCCGAGCGGCCATTTTATCAGCACCCGAAACCACTCGCCAAAGAGCCGGCGCCGCTCAGCAAGTTATTCCACGGCGAGGCCAGCGGGAATAACGGGACGCTGTTCGATCATTCGATGGATGACGTTTTTCGGCCAGCATCATTACCTTCCGTGACCCGCGGTATCCTTGCAACACAAGCCGCTGCGATCGGGGGCGGCGTCTCGGTGCCCTTCAACTTATCACATGGCCCCCTGGTAGGTGCGGCGTTTTTCTGGATTCGGGGACAGTCGTTGTTCGACGCACTGCTGCTGAATACACCGCCTGACGAGAAGGGACGCATGAATAGCGAAGTTTCTGAAACCAGCGGGCAACCTGCCTGGAGATCCACATTACCCGAACTACATGAACGACGCCGGCATCGCAGTTATCTGGACTACCTCACCTGGCAATCCAGGAGGCTGACCCTCTCGATCGATTCTAAATACGGTAACTCTGCCATAACAGGTGTATTCCTCACCCAGGGAGATCGTAATGACCCTGTCAAAGACCCCCTCATGGCCACCGTCATCCCCCGGGACGCCAAAAAGGAGCCTTTCCCCTTCAATTTTCGCCCTAATCGGGCGCTGTGGCGGGATGCCAGCGGGTTGCTACAACTCTCCGGCGACAAGCGTGGGAATTGCCCTCGGACCTTTCAGTGGCTTCAGGAGCACGCGCAACTGCGTTACGCCGGCCTGGCCGACTGGCGGTCGCTTTCCGAGCAGGTGGATGTCTTTGGATTGATGAACGACCAGGCCAAAATCGAGCTCTGGCGCCACGAACGGATGCCGGTCTATTTCTCGTACCTCATCGAGCCCGAGCGGGTGCTGGTATTGGAGGCCCTGCTCGAATTTGCCGAGGAGCAGGCGCTGAACATGCGCGATGCGGCCAAGCGGGTCGCCAACTATGCACTGTCGGCGCCACGGGCCGGCAGTGCCGATCTTCCGAAAGCCGAAACCGGCGCCGTTTCCAACTTCGTTACCGCCCTCTGCGCCGAGCCACGATACTGGGCCTTGTTGGAGACTCTCTTTTACCAGGCCCTGGCCGAGATCGCGGCCTTGCCTCTCGAAGAGGCAAAAGCCTACCGGTGGAACTGGGCAGAAAAGATATTCCAGACCGCCCAGACCGCCTTCCGCGAAGCCACGGCCGCGCTGGACCAGAGCGCGCGCCTGCTTCGGGCCGTGGCGGAAGGAGAACGCGTGTTACGGCCCGTCAAAGAATATATCAACCGACAGAAAGCCCTGAAGGAGGAACCATCATGACAGAAACGATGACAGCAACGACCGAAAGAACGGATGAGCATTTCGTTAACGATCTCCTCGCGATGCACCGGCAGGACCGGGGTGAGGATCGCGCCCGCCTGGCGCGGCTGCGGCGCGGGTTCAGCCGGCGC
>JBGSPJ010000174.1:0-5593 GCA_041738655.1 Rhodothermales bacterium
GACGCGCGAGAACATCGCCTTCGCCCGGCACGCCCGCTCCGTCGGCGCGGACGCCATCTTGCTTGTCTACCCCGAACGGTGGTACGGCGACGAGCCGGTCGTCGGGTTCTTTAACGATGTCGCCGCCGGCGCGGACCTGGGTGTGATGGTGCATGCCGTGGCGATGCGCGATGGATTTGGCGGGATGCACGCCCGCCGGCTGATGGATATCGGCTTGCTCGAAAAGATCGCGGCCATCGAAAATGTAGTCGGGGTCAAGGAGGAAAACGGAGAACGCGCCGTCTACGAGGCCATCCTCGCCGGCCTCAACAGCCGCCTCCCGATCATCGGCGCCGGCGGGGCCATGCGGCGCTTCATCAACGACGCGAAGCTGGGCGCCTTCACGTACCTCGTCGGCATCGGGAGCTTCCGGCCGGACCTCGCCGTGACGTTTTACCGCGCCGTCATGGCCGGCGACGATGCACGTGCGACGGCCATCGCGGCCGCGTACGAGGACCCGTACTTCGCGAAGGCCGTCTCCTACGGCTGGCACCGCGCACTCAAGGAAACGATGCACATCCTCGGGCTCATGCCGCCCTACGAACGCGCGCCGCTCGATCGGCTGAAGCCGGCGGAGTGTGAGGCGCTGCGCGATCTCGTCCACTCGATCGGATTCCAGAACAACGCCTGACGCCATGCAACTCCTCCACGACACCCCCGGCCACGCCCCCGACGCGCCGTACCTCATCGCCGAAATGGCCTGCGCCCACGAGGGCAAGGAGAGCCGCGCCCGCCGGCTCATCGACGCCGCCGTCGCCGCCGGCTTCGACGCCATCCAGCTCCAGATCTTTCGCCGCGCCCATCAGGTGACGCCGCACCACCGGCTTTACCCGCTGCTCGGCAAGCTCGAGCTGAACGACGACGCGTGGGAGTCGATCATCGCCCATGCGCGGCAGTACGAGATCGACGTGTTCGTTTTTGCTTACGATCTCCCCAGCCTCGAATTCGCCCTCCATCAGGGGATCGATGGCATCAAACTCAGCTCGGCCGACCTCTCCAACCCGGAGATGCTCGAACGCGCGGCCCGCACCGGGCTAACGGTCACCCTAGGCACGGGCGCATCGACCCTCGATGAGGTCGGCCAGGCCCTGGCGATGATGCCGGACGCCGGCCCGATCGTCCTCATGCACGGCATGCAAAACTTCCCGACCACCATCGACGACGCCCAGGTGAGCCGGATCGCGCTACTCCGCCGGGTGTTTGGCCTGCCGGTCGGGTATCAGGACCACACCGACGCCGAGTTGCCCCTCAGCCGGGTGATCGACCTGCTGGCGCTCGGTTTCGGCGCCGGCTACCTCGAAAAACACATCACCCTCGACCGCTTGGAGAAGGGGACGGACTACCAGGCGGCCCTCGAACCGGCCGAGATGATCACGTACGTGACCACGATGCGTGAAGCCGCGCGCGCCGCCGGTTCGTATGGCCTCAAGCCGTTTTCCGAGAGCGACATCAAGTACCGCGTCTTTCAGAAAAAACGCATCGTCGCGTCGCGCCTCATCCCGGGCGGCACCCGCATCACGCGTGATCAGGTCGCGTTCCTGCGCTGCGAAGAGGAAGCCGGCCTGTCCCCCATGGACCTGCATCAGGTGATCGGGAAATCCGCCGCCGGCGACATCCAGCCCTACACGCTCATCCACACCGACGCACTCGCCGACGCCTGACGAACAACCGCCATGGACCACAAACGAAGCATCGAACGCATCCAGGCCATCGAAGAAGCCTGTCAGGTCGAATCGATCCGCTACAAAGGCCTGGCCCTCTGGCCGTACATCCGCCTCCAACTCTGGGCGCGGATGCTGAATCCGGACCGGTATGTGTCGAAGCCGGAAATCGGCCTGGTGCAATGGGCCCGGATGCACGGGGCCTCGTTTGCCGAGCCGGCCAATTTCGCGGCCTATATCCGCCACCACGAGCAGCACCTCCGGCAACACCATGCACTGGCGGCGCGCGGGCCGGTAGATGCCCTGTTTTTTTCCCGGGTGGAAGACCATGCCGACCGGTTCGGTGGACGCTATTACAACCGGCACATCGATCCGATGATCGACCTCGTGCGGGATTCCCACTCCTTTTTGAAGCTGGAGCTCGCCACCGCCGGCGCCACCCAGACGGTGCCGCGTTTTGAGCCGACGACGTTTGTGGACTCCACGGATTTTGTCCGCTACGACGCCCGGCGCAGCCTCATCCAGGCCTTTCATGCCGGCGAACCCACGCCGGGTATCGAGGGGATCGAGGGGTTCTTCGCGGAGCTCCAGCGCCTCGAGCCGGACCTACCCTTCAGCCGCGAGCAGCTGTATCTCGACGCCGAGCAACTCATTCACTTCCGGGCTTACTTCCGGTCGATGCTCGAAGCCATCCGACCGCGGGCCGTGTTTGCGGTTTGTTATTACTACGACCTCGCGATGGCGCTCATGGCGGCCAGCCACGACCTCGGCATTGTATCGGTGGATGTGCAACACGGCAAGCAGGGGCGGTACCACGGCCTGTATACACACTGGCAGCGGGTGCCGGCCGAGGGCTACGCCCTGTTGCCCCGCGTCTTCTGGTGCTGGGGCGAGGAATCCCGCCAACACATCGAACGCTGGCTGCCGGCACCGTCCCGGCCGGCGCACCGGGTGGAGGTCGGCGGCAATCGTTGGCTCGCGAAGTGGGTCCATCGCGATACCGACACCCTCGCGCTCGACCCGTCGGATGCCGAAGCGTTGCAACACATCGAGGCGGAAGGAAAAGTGATCCTAGTCTCCCTACAACCGGTCACGCCCATCCTCCCGGAATGGCTCTTCGAAGCCATCACGCGGGCGCCCGATACCTGGCGCTGGCTGCTGCGCCTGCACCCGCTGCAACGCGAGCAGCTGTCGGCGTGTGAAACACAGATCCGCGAACGCGGCCTGCGGAACGTAGACCTGCAGCACGCAACCCGGCTGCCGTTGTACGCGCTCCTCCAGCGTTCCCATCACCACGTCACGCAGTGGTCGACCGTCGGATACGAGGCGCTGGCGTTTGATGTCCCGACCTCCATCGTCGGCGAAACAGGAGCGACCATGTTTGAAGCGGATATCCGCCAGAACCGATTCCTCTTCGCCCCCGATGTCGCCAGCCTCGTCGCCCAGATCGCGGAAGGCCGGCCCCGCGCCGACGCCCCGCGCCCGGCGGACTATATCGAGACGGACAATGCTCCTGCCCGAGCCGCTCTTGAGGCTATTTTACCCCCGGTGCATGGCCAGCCGGCGGAACGATTCTCGGAAATGGCTATACACTGAATGACGTTCCCCGAGCCAAACCTCGCCCCTATGCCCTTCCTGTTGACCATTGCCAATCTTCGGCTTGCCGCGTTACTCTCCGCGCTACTCTTCGTGATGACTTCGTGCGCCGGCCCCGAAACCCCGCCGCCGTCTGAACCGGTCGTCGCCTTGCCGGACTCCTCCCTGGTGCGCCCCGATCCGCATAGCCCCGTCGGGGGCAATATGGCTACGCCGCCGTTCTGGAAAGTCCGCCTGGATGAGCCCGATCCCGCGGTGACGATCGGCGCGGACGATAAAGAAGACGATATCTACTTCGTGTCGATGACGCCGGGCTGGCATATCACGACGGGGCCATCGGGTGTCTTCTATCACCCGGCCAGTACGGCCGCCGGCGCGTACACGGCCCGCACGGTCCTCCACCTGTTCGATCCCGGCGATCGGAACGAGGCCTTCGGTCTTTTGGTGGGTGGGCAGGACCTGGAAGGCGAGAATCAGACCTACGACTACTTCCTGATCCGAAACAGCGGCGAGTACCTCATCAAACGGCGTATCGGCTCCGAAACACAGCTGGTGCAGGATTGGACGGCCAGCCCCGCCATCCTGCGGTACACGGACCCCACGGTTTCGTCGGTCGAGAACGAGCTGAGCATCCGGGTTGGCCGAACGGACGTCGTGTTTTCGATCAACGACGTCGATGTCGCCACGCTGCCCGCGGCGGATGTCCGCACCGACGGCGTCGTCGGGATTCGCGTCAACCACGGGCTGAACCTGCACGTGTCCGACCTCGCGGTCGAGCCGGCTGGCTGATGGCTCATGCCAGCTGCATCTCTTCCAACCGGCTCATCCACGTCCGCGCGTCGTAATTGGTCGGGTTGATCGATAGGGCCTGCTGCAGGTGCCACTCGGCGGTCTTTCGATCGCCGCTGAGCAAATATCCCATCGCCAGATTGGCCAGCAACTGGTCGAGGCTCAGGTAGATGCCCTCGGCACTCTGCGGCCCTTTCTGCGCGGATTCGATCGCCCGATAGGCGGCGCGGATGCCGTCGCTGTGCCGGCCCATCTGGTACAGGATCTGGCTCTGAAGGTGATGTAGAAAAGGCAGATCGGGTGCCTCGTTCAGCGCTTCCCGCACATAGGCGTTCGCGACATCAAACGCGTCAAAAAAGAGGGATACCTGCGCGGCCTTGGCCAGCGCCTTCATCCGTAACTCGGGCCTCAGGGTGTCGAACGGCAGCGCGGTCACGATCTCTCGCGCCTCCTGGTAGCGCCCCATCGCATGGCAGATCGAGAGCATGTGGAAGAGGTAGAACGAATCGCCGGGGTGCTCTTCCACGGCGCGGCGGACCATCCGGTAGATCCGCTCTCGCTTCGCGCGCATGGCCTCCGGCCCGAGCGCATAGCCGTAGTGATGCACCACGATCGGCGCCTCCTCGATCCGTAAGCCGCTTTCGCCGGCCGCCCGCTCGATCGACGCCGCCAGTTGGTTGTGGACCGCGCCTTCATACCGGATGCCGCGATGATTCCGGAACAGCCGGTAGGATGTCATGAGGTCGAACGCCGTCAGGTCGTCCGCCGCGTGGTAGTTTTTGACCTGGACCGCATAGGCCAGTACGTCGTCGTGGTCGATCAGGGCATGGATGCGCTGCCAGTCCTCACGCGAAACATTTTCATCGGCGTCCAGGATCAGGATCCAGTCCGCTGTGACATGGTCGAGCCCTCGATTCCTCGAACGGGAAAAATTATCCTCCCAAGCGTACTCGTACACCTGTGTATCCAGCTCGCGCAGCAGGGACACTGTATCGTCTCGGCTGCCGGTGTCTACCACGACGAGTTCGTCGAGAAAGGGGCGCGCCTGGGGTAGCCACTGCTCTAGATTGTGCGCCTCGTCGCGTACGATCATGGCGAGTGCGAGGGTCGGCCTGCCGGCGGACGGAGTTGCCATACGAAGCTGGAGAAGGGATGATCGAAAGGGTCACGCCTCCTTTTGGCAAAGAACCTGCCAGAGCGATGCCGCCCTCTTCACGTGACAGGGCCGGCCGTGTCCTCGGGGCGCTCGCGCAGGTACCGACGTCCGACAAGCCCCTCGCCAAGGAGGGCGAAGCACCGGTCGATTTCTTCGATCGTATTCCAGACAAATGGCGCCAGTCGGAGATACCGCCCCTGCCGGCTATCGACCAGGATGCCCCGACGCTTCAGGAAAAGCGCCGCGCGATCGGCTCCCTGGAGCTCGAATACCAGCATCGCGCTGCGGCGCTCCGCCTCCCGTGGCGACCGCAGCGCCAGCCCGATCTCGTCCGCCCGCGCGATGGCATGCT
>JBGSPJ010000185.1:0-9505 GCA_041738655.1 Rhodothermales bacterium
GAGTTGACTCATGTGGGTGATCCTCTACATTCAACCTCATGATTGAATCAGAATCGCCCCGACTGAATGCGGTGTTTCACGCCCTTGGCGACGCCACCCGCCGCCGGATGCTGCGCGATCTGGCGGAAGGCGAACGGACGGTAAGCCAGTTGGCGGAACCGTTTTCGATTTCGCTGGCGGCCGCCTCGAAGCACATCAAGGCCCTGGAAGCCGCCGGCCTGATCCAACGCGAGGTGCGCTGGCGCACACATACCTGCCGACTGAACCCGGGGCCTCTCGCCAGTGCGCATGATTGGCTGGCTTTCTACGAACATTTCTGGGTCGGTCGTCTGGATGTGCTCGAACACCTGCTGCAATCGGCGGATGCACCCGCCGCCCAACCCACGGAGGAGAAAACCGATGAGTGACCTTGCCACCCTTGACGCCTATGGAACATTGACCGAACCCGCGACCCTGACCATCCGGCGCCTGCTCGTGCCGCTGGATCTCTCCCCGACCAGCGCGGCCCAGATCGGGGCGGCGTCGCGACTGGCGGAGTTGTTCGGCGCGGAGGTAGACCTCCTGTATGTACTCCCCGACCCACCGCTTCCGGCCTGGGGCGTCGACGCGGATGTCCTCTATGGACTGATGCCCGAACGCAAGCGGGAGGTGGAACGCGAGCTGACCGCGCTGGCCGCCGGCCTGGTGAAGGCGGGTCTCGTGGCCCGCACCTCGGTGGAGGAGGGGTTTGCCGGAAGGGTCATCCGCGAAGCCGGCGAACGCCTTCAGTCCGATCTGATCGTGATCGCGCCCCACAGCCGGGGCGTCATCGAACGCTTTTTCCTGGGGAGTGTGACCGAGTGGGTCATTCGACACTCCGACCGCGCTGTCTACATCGCGCATGCCGCGGCTGTCGCTCCGGTCCCTCCCCAATCACAGCTTTGATCGTATGGCCGTACCTTTTTCGAGTAGTCGCGTAATGAGTACGTCTTCATTCCCGCAGAATCCGTGGAAGATTAATGAGGTGGGCTTCCCGTGGCAGGAGTCCGTCAGTCAGAAGATCAAGTTCTTGCTGAATTATGCCGTCCTGGCCCCCTCGCTGCACAATACCCAGCCCTGGTCTTTCCGCGTGCTGGATGATGAGGTGGAAGTCTATGCCGACGCGTCGCGCGCGATGAAGGTACTCGACCCCTCTCACCGGCAGCTCATCATGAGCTGCGGCTCCGCTCTGTTTAACCTGCGGACGGCGGCCAAACACTACCGGCATCAGCCTATCGTGCACATTTTCCCGGACCAGGATAAAATGAATCTGGTGGCGCGGGTGCGTATCGTACAACCGGGCGAAGTAACCCTCGACGAGCACCGCCTGTTCATGGCGATCAAGAAGCGGCGGACGTACCGCGGGCAGTTCGTCAATCGGATGCTGGCACCCATCCAGATCGACGCCCTCCGAGCCGCGGCCGAGAGCGAGCAGGTTCGGGTAGATATTCTGACCCGGCCCGATGAAAAAGCCGAGATCGGCGCATTGATCGCGGAGGGTGAACGGGCGCAACTCGAGAACGACCGATTGCGCGACGAGCTGTCGTCCTGGACGGGCGAGGTGGGGGAGGAGCAGGCCGTGCCGGCCTTCGCGCGGGCGCGCCACGGCACGACCGGCGGCGGGCTGGAGGATTGGGGGGGAGAAAAAGCGCTCTTCGATGCATCGGAGGCCGCCCATGCCCCGGCTATCGCGGTTTTCAGCACGCCCATCGAGAATCGCGTCGCCTGGCTCAATACCGGGCAGGCGCTGTCGCGCTTCCTGCTCACAGCCACCGTGCATTCGCTCTCCGCCTCGTTCCTCAACCAGGCCGTGGAGGTGCCGGCCATTCGCGAGCGCCTGAGTCAGCGGATTGGTCGCCCCTATCCCCAACTTGTGTTGCGTCTGGGGTACCCCATGGGCGGCCGGCACCTCGAACAGGTGCCACGCCAGTCCGTCGACGAGAAGATCGTGACGCACGCACTCGGCGATTCCCGGGGGCTGGCGTAGGGATCGTTTCTTTTGTAGGGGATTTTATTACACGCAGGCGAGGGAAGGTAGTACGTGCGTGTGTGGGGGCGGGGCGTATATTGCCCGGTGCTTCTTCCGCAATAGTTCAAAAGAACCTGCCCGCGCACGTGAAAAGCCTCATCCTGTCGGACGCCAGCGCTACGTATCCTCTCCTTGAGGAAGCACTCGTTGCATGCGGATTCAGTTTCGAGTACGTGGCCACTTCGGCGTTATTACGGGAACGCTGCGCGATGGAGAATGCGGAACTGGTGGTGTTGTGTGCCCTTACCCCCGACGTGCTGGCCTCTTGCGCCGGAATGATCGAAGCGCATCAGTGTTTTCCCCTTGTGGTCGCCATCTATCAGGACGAGCCCGACATCACGGCGGCGGAGTTGTTGAACTACGCGGTGGACGACTTCATTTTGCCCCCGTTGACCTCGCTCCGCCTCACGGGCCGCCTGACGTTCGCGCGGGCCCGGATCGTACGACGCGCCGAGAAGCGGGCATTGGAAGCGGCGCTGCGCACCAGCGAGGCCAACGCGCGCGCCGTCGTCGAGACCACGGTAGATGCCGTCATCACCATCGACGAGCGCGGCTCCATCCTGTCGTTTAACGCGGCCGCGGAGCGGATTTTTGGGTACAAAGCGGCCGAATGTATCGGGCAGAACCTCCAGATGCTCATGCCGCAGCCGGTCCGCGACGAGCACGACGGATACCTGAGGAGTTACCTGGAAACAGGCCACGCCAAGATCATCGGGATCGGGCGCGAAGTGCAGGGGATGCGCAAGGACGGGTCGGTTTTTCCCATGGATCTGGCCGTGAGCGAAGTGAACACAAACGGAACGCGGAGTTTCACCGGCATCGTCCGCGACATATCGTACAAGCGCCAGCTCGAACGCGAGCTGCTTCGCATCAGCGAGCAAGAGCGCCGGCGGATCGGGCAGGACCTCCACGATGGGCTCGGTCAGATGCTCACGGGCATCGGGTTGATTGCCCAGAACCTCGCCCGGCGCCTGGATAAAAAAGGCGTTGACGAGGCCCCGGAGGTCGCGGAAATCGCGCGCCTCGTGAAGGAGGCGGACCAGCAGGCGCGGAATCTGGCGCGCGGGCTTGTCCCCATCGAGTTCCACAGCAATGGCCTGTCGATCGCGCTGGAGCGCCTCGCGGCCAATGCTACCCACATGTTCGGGATTCCCTGTACGTTCGAAGAAATCGGGGACCGCGTGCATGTCTATGATAGCGCCGTGGCCACGCACCTGTACCGAATCGCCCAGGAAGCGACGAACAACGCCGCGAAACACAGCGAGGCCAACCAGATCAAGATGCTGCTGGCCGCCGGCCAGGGGCAGTTGCGCCTTCGGGTGCAGGACAACGGGAAGGGGATCGCCAGCCGACAGAAAGACAGCGTCGGCATGGGCCTGAATATCATGAAATATCGCGCACAGATGATCGGCGCGGCGCTCGACCTGCGCACCAGTCCGGCGGACGGCACCGTGATCACCTGCACTGTGCCGTACGTGAACAAGCTTGACGAGACGTCGAACGCCCTTGTGGGCGACAACGTCACGTAATCAATAGGCTGCCTACACGCGAGCTTGAGATGAACGACACACCGCTGGCTCGCACAATAAGACGACTGCCATGACGTACAACATCATCATCGTGGACGACCATCCCCTGATGCGGAAGGGACTGGCCATGACACTGGAAACGGAATCCGATCTGAAAGTGATTGGTCAGGCGGACAGCGCCGAAGACGGGATGGCGCTATTCGAGGCGACGCGTCCGCACGTCGCGATCGTCGATATCTCGCTTCCGGGAATGAGTGGGCTCGAGCTCATCAAGCACCTCCAGGCGATCTATCCGAGCGTGAAGATCGTCGTGGTCTCGAGGCACGACGAATCGTTGTACGCCGAGCGCGCGATCCGCGCCGGCGCCCGGGGGTACGTGATGAAGATGGAGGCCGGCGATGTCATCGTGCAGGCGGTCCGCCGCGTGCTGGCGGGGGGGATCTACGTCAGCGCCGACATCAACGAGCGGCTACTCATGGGCATGCTCGCCGGCCGGCGAGCGCAGGGCACATCCCCGATGGAGGTGTTGAGCGACCGCGAACTCGAGGTGTTTGAGTTGACGGGCCGCGGCCTCACCACGCGCGAGATTTCCGAGCGGTTGCATCTGTCGATCAAAACGGTGGAGTCCTACCGGGCGCGGATCAAGAGCAAGCTGGATCTCGACAACGCCACGGAGCTGCTCCAGCACGCGATCCAGTGGGTCGAGAGTGTCACGGCGGGCTAAAATAAGTCGTTGCGAAATAAGGATGGCGACGTTACTATGTCTTGAGACATGCCCACTTCCACGCAAATTCATGGAGATCCCGTCCGTGCTCCATGGGTGACGTAGGCTCGGAGATCCCGGGATAATCTCCCCTTCTCGGTCATCGAATTCCATTTCTTCGCCGTTCTCGCGGCGTGTGGGGCGTTCTGCCCACTTTACCTGTTGTTGTAGGTGAGGGCACTACACAATCCGAGGGGATCCCCGTCACGGCCGAAGGGGAGCGCCCCGCGCCGGCTGTAGCGCTGCCGCCGTCATCGTTGCGGGTGGTCGCTTCGTTATTTGCCGCCATTCTATGTATTCCTCCTCAGCCTCATAATCACATGGAAACTGGCACCCAAATCGGGCAAGCTGGCATCGGATCCGAGCGATCTGATTACCAACTGTTCACCTACGACGAGGGCATCGTCCGAATGTTTGTCTGGGCGACGGCCATCTGGGGTCTTGTCGGCATGCTGGTGGGAGCGCTCATTGCCCTACAGCTCCCGTTCTGGCCCGCGAACCTGGGCGAATATCTGAGCTTTGGCCGCCTCAGGCCGTTGCACACCAACGCAGTGATCTTCGCGTTTGGCGGCAACGCCATCTTCGCAGCCGTGTACTACTCCACGCAGCGGCTCTGTAAGGCCCGTATGTTCAGCGACCTGATGAGCCGGATCCATTTCTGGGGATGGCAGGGCATCATCGTATCGGCGGCGTTGACGCTCCCGCTGGGCATAACGACGAGCAAAGAATACGCGGAGTTGGAATGGCCGATCGACATCGCGATCGCCGTGATCTGGATCACCTTCGGCGTCAACTTTTTCATGACGCTGAAGCATCGCCGCGAGCAGCATCTGTATGTGGCGCTCTGGTTTTACATCGCCACCATCATTACGATTGCGGTGTTGCATGTGGGGAACAGCCTGGCGATGCCGGCGACCCTGTTCAAGAGCTACCCCGTGTATGCCGGCGTGCAGGATGCCTTCATCCAGTGGTGGTACGGCCACAACGCCGTGGCCTTCTTCCTCACGACGCCCTTTTTGGGGTTGATGTACTACTTCCTGCCCAAAGCGGCCGAGCGGCCGGTGTTTTCCTACCGGCTGTCGATCGTCCACTTCTGGAGCCTTGTGTTTCTATACATCTGGGCCGGCCCGCACCACCTCAATTACACCTCGCTGCCGGAATGGGCGGCAACGCTCGGGATGGTCTTTTCGGTGATGTTGTGGATGCCGAGCTGGGGCGGTATGATCAACGGCCTGTTCACCCTCCGGGGCGCCTGGCACAAGCTGCGGGACAGCGTGGTGCTCAAGATGTACGTGATCGCGATCACGTTCTACGGCATGTCCACGTTCGAAGGGCCGCTGCTCTCCGTGAAGGCTGTCAACGCCCTGAGCCACTACACGGACTGGACGATCGGCCATGCCCACGCCGGCGCGCTGGGCTGGAACGGGTTCATGACCTTCGGGATGATCTACTGGCTGCTGCCGCGGCTGTGGCGCACCGAGTTGTGGAGCCAGAAGCTGGCCACGACGCACTTCTGGCTGGGCACGATCGGCATGTTGCTCTACGTGTTTTCACTGTACACCGCCGGCGTGACGCAGGGCCTGATGTGGCGCGCATTTGACGAGGCCGGCCGGCTCACGTATCCGGACTTCATGGAGACGGTTGTCCAGATCGTGCCGATGTACTGGGTGCGTCTCATCGGCGGCTTGCTGTACCTGTCTGGCGTCGTGTTGATGCTCATCAACATGGTGAAGACGGTGCAGTCGGCCCCGCGCGAGCTGCCCGATCCGGCCTTCGCGCTTCCGGCTACCGCCGCAGAGCATTCCGCTTAATCTGCCCTCCCTTTACCGAGAGAATCTCATGGCAAAGCAATTTATCAGAACAGACGGCGTGCACCGCAAGCTCGAGGGCTGGCCGCTGCTCTTTTCCATCCTCATCGGGGTGTCGGTCCTCGTCGGCGGCGCGGTCGAGTTCCTGCCGCTCGCCCTGGTTTCGAGCAACATCCCCCGGATATCGACCGTCACCCCGTATACGCCGCTTGAGGTGGCCGGGCGCGACCTCTACATCCGCGAGGGCTGCAACAACTGCCATTCGCAGCAGGTCCGCCCCTTCCGAGACGAAGCGGAGCGGTACGGAGAGTATTCGAAACCGGGTGAATTCGTGTACGATCATCCGTTTCTCTGGGGCTCGAAACGCACCGGCCCCGACCTGGCGCGCGTCGGGGGCAAGTACCCGGATCTGTGGCACGTCCGCCACATGGAAGATCCACGGTCTACGAGCCCGCGCTCGCTGATGCCGCCCTACACCTGGCTGCTTCGGAAAGAAGCGAACCTGGAGGTGCTGCCGGCCAAGCTCCGCGCGTTGAGCCGGGTGGGCGTCCCCTATTCGGAGGACGACATCGCGAACGCCACGGCGACCGCGCAACAGCAGGCTCAGCAGATCGCCGCCGGCGTGGCCGCCCAGGGTGGGCCGGCCGGGCTGGAGAGCAAGGAGATCATCGCAATGGTCGCCTACCTGCAACGCCTCGGGAAAGACCTGAAGGCCGCGCCCGAATTCCAACAATCCGCCGGGGTGACCCCATGATGAAGGAAGCCGTGCGCGCCCTCGAAACCGGCGCGCTGGCCGAAGTCGGCCTGATCGCTTTTGTGCTGGCGTTTACCCTGATTCTAGTCTGGACCTTTACGCTGTCCGGCCGCTTCCGGGACGCCGCTAAGCACATGCCCCTGAACGAGGCAGAACCCTTTCCAACGGAGAAGAACCATGTCTGAAACCCCGCATCATGCACCGGAGGACGCCTCCGACGACGCCCCCATCATCCGGGGGCACAACTACGACGGCATCAAGGAATACGACAACCCGATGCCGGGCTGGTGGGTCTGGAGCTTCTGGATCAGCATCATCTTCGCACCCTTCTACATCCTTGGCGTGCACTACATGGGATTCCTCGATAGTTACGAGGATGATCTGGCGCAGGGACAGGAAGAGCTTCAGGTGATGCGCCATGCCTATGCCGAAGCCAACCCCGACGCGGCCGTGGATGCCTCGTCGCTGGATGCGATCGTTGCGAACCCACTGATGGTCCAGGCCGGCGCTGCCCACTTCGCCGCGCAATGCGCCGTGTGCCATGGCGCGGAAGGACAGGGGCTCATCGGCCCCAACCTGACCGACGCGTACTGGGTCCACGGCGCGTCGAACACGGCCGTGTTCGACGTGATCACAAAGGGCGTGCTGGAGAAAGGCATGCCGCCATGGGAGCCGGTGTTCTCCGCCGAAGAGCGGGGTGAACTGGTGGCGTTTATCAAGTCGCTCCAGGGTACCAACCCGGCCAATCCGAAGGCGCCGGAAGGCGAGATGGTTTCGGAATCATAATCGACTACGGCGCACTGGCCCCGTAAGGCCGGCGCGCAATGACCATGAAACACACCGAACAACCTTCGTCGTTCGTGACGGAATCCCCCCGGATTCTCGAGTCCCCCGAAGAAGTCCTCAGTACACTCGGGTCCGACGGCAAGCGGCGTTGGCTCTACCCGGTCCCCAGCAACGGCCGCTTCATGTTCTGGCGGAAAGTGGTGGGTTATGCGCTGGTGGTGCTCTACCTGGCGCTGCCGGTGATCCAGATCGGAGGCAAGCCGGCTGTGTTGCTGGACTTTGTCCACCGCGAGTTCGCGCTCATGGGGCTCACGTTTTACCCCACCGATACGCTGCTCCTGCTCCTCTTCGGGGTGAGCATGGTGCTGGTCGTCATCGTGGGTACGGCACTCCTTGGCCGCGTCTGGTGCGGCTGGGCATGCCCGCAGACGGTCTATCTCGAGTTTGTCTTCCGACCCATCGAGCGCCTCATCGAGGGCAAGGAGCACATCCGCAAAAAACGCGACGAAGGGCCGCTCACCTGGGACCGGGCCTGGCGCAAAGGGCTCAAGCTGAGCATCTACCTGATGATCGCCCTGGTGCTGGCGCACACGTTTGTGGCCTACTTCATCGGCTGGTCCACCCTCATCGACTGGATGCTGGCGCCTCCGGGCGAGCACTTCGGCTTCTTCGGGATGATGGCCCTCACGACGGGATTGATCCTGTACGACTTCGGGTACTTCCGCGAGCAGATGTGCACGATCGCGTGCCCGTACGCCCGCATGCAGTCGGTACTGCTGGACCCGGACTCCCTCATCGTCTCCTACGACCCCGGGCGCGGCGAGCCGCGCGCGAAACGATCCCGCAAGGTGATGGACGAGGAGGCCGCCGGCGAACGGCCGGCGATGGGTGACTGCATCGACTGTCTCGCATGTGTCCGCACCTGCCCCACGGGGATCGATATCCGAAGCGGACTCCAGATGGAGTGCGTGGCCTGCACCCAGTGCATCGACGCGTGCGATTCGATCATGGACAAGATCGAAAAGCCGCGCGGCCTGATCCGCTATACCTCCGAAAATGCGCTGGCCGGCCAGAAGTCGCGCCTGTTGCGGCCGCGCACGGTACTCTACTCCATGCTCATCGTGCTCGTCAGCAGCCTGTTCGTGGTCGGGCTCGTGACCCGCTCCGATTATGACATCAACATCGGCCGCGTGACGGGTTCGCCGTTCACCGAGTTGCCGGACGGCACGGTCACCAACCGCCTCCGGTTCCGCCTGCGCAACCAGACCGGCACGCCGGCTGCGATGACGATCGCCACGAAAACGCCCGACGAGATCGAACTGCGGTTCGTGGGCGCCCACCCGGTCGAACTCCAGCCCGGCGAGATGCTCCGGCTCGAAGCTTGGATTGTCGTGCCAACCTCCTACTTCCACGAAGCCACCAGCCGCGAGGCCTCCTTTACCTTTACCTCGTCGGACGGCTTCACGGAAACCGTGTCCTTCCCCTTACTTGGCCCATCTGCCCATGCAACCTCCACGCCCTGACGGCTACTCCCGTAACGGGAAGCCGCCTACCCCCTCCGGCTGGCAATGGCCGGCCTTTGTCATCGGTCTCCTGACCATGAGTGTCCTCACGATGGGGACCTTCCTCTTCCTCGCGAACCGGGATGGCGGCGCTCAAGTGATCGACAATTATTACCAGAAGGCGGTCGACTGGGACGTGCAAAAGGCGGAACAGACCCGCAGCACGGCCCTCGGGTGGACGGCCCGGTTGGAGGCGAAGGCCGGCGAGCCGGTGCGGCTGTTCCTGCTGGACGCCGCCGGCCAGCCCGTGCGCGAC
>JBGSPJ010000261.1:0-16869 GCA_041738655.1 Rhodothermales bacterium
CATTTGCCGCCGCCACTGCCGACACGTGGGCCACCGAGATCGGCGGCCTTTCCAGGGCAACCCCGCGGATGATCACCACCGGCCGGCCCGTACCTCCCGGTACCTCGGGCGGTGTTACGGTTCTTGGATCGCTCGCCTCCCTGGCCGGCGCGCTGTTTATCGCGCTCGTCGCCCGGGCGCTCGGGTTCGCATCGGGTTGGGGGATCGCTGTGGTGGTTGCTGCAGGGTTGGTTGGCTCGCTGACGGACAGCCTCGCCGGGGCCACGATCCAGGCTCTCTACCGGGACGGGGATGGTGCCGTAACCGAGCGCCGAGAGACCACGGGGCAGCCGCCCGAATTGATTCGGGGTGCGGCGTGGATCACGAACGATGCCGTTAATCTGGCCGCTACCCTTGCCGGCCTCGCGACCGCGGCGGCCCTGGGCCGGCTCCTGGTGCCCTGAGGAAATCCGGCGCCGGCGGTTTTTTTGGGCAAAGAACCCTACATTGGGCACCACATTCCCACCTCAACGCGCGTCGCTTATGCCCTGGTACAAGAAGTTACACTGGCAGATCATTATTGGACTCGTACTCGGCCTGGCCTATGGCGTGGTGGCCGCGGCGGCCGGCTGGACCACCTTTACCAGCCACTGGATCGCCCCGTTTGGCACCATCTTCCTGCGCCTCCTCCAGTTTATTGCGATGCCACTCGTGCTGGCCTCGCTGGTTACCGGCGTCGCGTCGCTCTCGAACCTCCAGAAACTGTCGCGCATCGGGGGGAAAACACTGGCGATCTACATGGGCACCACCCTGATCGCGCTGATCATCGGCCTCACCGTAGTGAACGTCCTCAGGCCCGGCGACTCCGTGCCGGCGGAGATGCGCGACCGCCTCCAGGCCACCTACGAAACCGACGCCGCATCGCGACAACAACAGGCCGAGGTGGCCAAAGGCCGGGGGCCACTCCAGCCCATCGTTGATATCTTCCCCGGGAATTTCTTCGAGGCGGCCGGCAACAATCGGAATATGCTCCAGGTCGTCTTTGTCGCCATATTCTTTGGCATCGGGCTGTTGATGATCCCGAGAGAAAAAAGTGAGCCCCTACTCCGCCTGTTCGACAGTCTGAACGAGCTGGTGATCAAACTGGTGGATATCATCATGTATTTCGCGCCGATCGGGGTATTCGCCCTCCTGGCGGACACCATCACCAGCATCGCGCAGGGCGGGTTGTCGGACATCGTCGAGCTGGTCGGGGCGCTCGGGTACTACTGCATCGCGGTCATCCTGGGCCTCGTGCTTCATATCGGCATTGTCTACACCGGGATGCTCAAGTTCTTCAGCCCGATTCGGATCGTCGACTTCTACCGCGGGTTTGCGCCGGCTCAACTCGTGGCTTTCTCTACCTCATCGAGCGGCGCCACGCTGCCGGTCTCGATGGAGTGCGCGGAGAAAAACCTGGGCGTTTCGGAGGAGGTCTCTTCGTTTGTCTTACCCCTCGGAGCCACGGTCAACATGGACGGCACCGCCCTCTATCAGGCCGTCGCGGCCGTGTTTATCGCGCAGACACTTGGCTTGGGGCTCGATCTGGCGGCGCAGGCGACCATCGTGTTTACAGCCTTGCTGGCGTCCATCGGTACGGCGGCGGTGCCCAGCGCCGGCATCGTCATGCTGGTCATCATTCTGGAATCGGTGGGGATTCCGAGCGCCGGCATCGCGCTCATCCTGGGCGTCGATCGCATCCTGGATATGCTACGCACCGTGACCAACATCACGGGTGATGCCGCCGTTGCAGTGATCGTCGCACATAGCGAAGGGCAGTTGACGCCGGTGGGGGTAAAGTAGCGTGTGGGAGGAGGGTCATGCAAGCGGCGGTGCCGGCGGCGCCGCGGGCTCAGGACGAATGCGGGCATCGTAGTCGAGGTCCGGATACAGACGGTTGAGCCGCTCGATGCGTTCAAGCAAATGCGGGACGCACACCCACTCCAGTGAAAGAATGATGGTGTCTTTACGGACGGCCAGCTGAGCCGTGTCGTGGCTGGCGCAGTCGATGCACGTTTTCATGGGAATCCCGGCTAATGGATGAAATAGCCCGGGATGATGCAGCGCCTCTGGGGTGATGGCCCAAGATACCGTTGTCAAGATACTGGCACTAGAGATATAATGCGAGTCCGAATTTCGCGGCGGCGTTTCGGAACGCGTTGGCTTCCGCGCTGGCGACGGGGTCGCCCTGGGTGGCGGCATCCATCTGTTCGCTGCCAGTAGCCTCGCGCGAGAACTTGCCCTCTTCGGCGTGAATGGTGAGGCGGTAGCTGACATGGATGCGGTTCGCGGCGGCGTAGATCGTGGTCACGGCGCCCTCCCAACCTGGTGCAAACTGGTCCAGGATGGCGATGGTATCGTTCAGATTGAGGTATTTGACCCGCCGGCCACCGACCTGTCGGCTCTGGATGACATGGGCTGGGATCGGCTTACGAAGGTCGTTCAAGATATGGGATAGCGGCCGGCCGTAGGGCTCGTCATGGTCGCGGATCTGGAGTTCCATGCGGGATGTGATCGTCGTTTGGGGGTGATTGCCGGTGGATGAACCGCCGGCCCGGTTGGAAGATTCTCGGATGCGTGATAGCCTGGCTTAGCGTACGATGGTCGCCAGCCGGTTGACGATGCGCTCGCCGTCGGGGAGGACGGCATGTATGCGCAAAATGTAAGTCCCCACGGGCAGATGTGCCCCGGAAAGGGTCAATTCACGGCCGGTACCCCCCGCGACGAGCGTCGCGGGCTGTGCGTGAACGCGCCTGCCGAGCATATCGATCACCTCCATACGCACGAGCGCCGTAGTTGGGAGATCGAACTGGAGTGTGGTCTCGGTGGCAAAAGGATTCGGGAAATTGGCATGGACGAGAAACGACTCGGGCAGGATGGCAGGATCCTCGGCCGCGGTGTCGTCGGCGTTGCTCAGTGAACCGTTGGCGAGGTCCGCCCCGGGCGAACCCTCGTTGAAGACGAACTTTTCGAAGCGCAAGGCGGTCGTGCCCGTGCCTACGAAGCGAGCGTGGAGCGTGAGCAGCGTACCGCCGCCGCTGAGGAAAGCCGCGCCGGCGCCGGCCACGATCACACGATCGGCTGTGCTGAAGTTCGTGGTGAGAAACATCGTCTCGGCAAGGAAGCCGGCCGTGGTGATGCTGTCCACGCGCACGATAGTAGAGTCGAACGACACGATCAGGTTGATCGCCACCACGTTTAGGCCGGTCGTATCGCCCAGTCGCACAGGCAAATCGATCTCGGCACGTGTCGTGGTCGTATCCGGCAACGAAACAGCAATCGATTGCGCCATGGCGGAGGCCGAGGCGAACCACGAGATGCCCATCAGGGCCGCGATCAGAACCAGGAAACGAAACTTCATGTGGTCAGGGCCAGATCACGAGATCGGACGCGAACCCGGTGGGCGGGCGTGTCCGGATCGGTCGATCAGCGGATAGATGTCATCGATCGAAAGACGGTGCAAGGGGAGATCGCGTCGGTCCGGGGGCCGCGTACTCATGAGTAGGTCGTCACATAGAGCCGTGTTTCTGGAAATCTGCCCCGAAACCATGCTCGATCGGCTGTATTTCCCCGTCCTGAGGCTATATTGGCCCCATAATTTCCCCCACCCAACCCCGGTCAACGATGCGTACATTCTTCCTTACGCGTTCTACCTGGGTCGCCGGCATGATGACGTGTATCCTGGCCGCGGCCTGTTCATCTGGCAACGCTCCGATGTCTGCCCCCAACGATCCCGAATACGGCTACCGACGCACGCTTCCCGCGCTGCTCCAATCAGAAACGGGCGAACCCGTGCGGACGCCCGAAGCCTGGCGTTCTGAGCGCCGGCCTGACTTGTTGAGGCTGGTGCAGGAATACGAATACGGGTTCATGCCCCCCGCGCCGGCTGAAATCGGCGTCGAAGTGCTTCAGGAAGATCCCGCCTATCTGGATGGCAAGGCGATCAAGAAACTGGTCCGCCTGACCGTAGGCCCAGCTGGCGCGCCGACCATCGATGTGCTACTGGTGGCTCCGGCCGGTGTGCCGGGGCCGTCTCCCGTGATCCTTGGCCTCAATTTTATGGGAAACCACGCCACCATCGACGACCCCACGCTCCCGCTGACGCCCTACTGGCTGCCCGATCGCGGCAAAGGCGTGGTGGACAATCGCGCCACGGAAGCGGCGCGGGGCGCCGTGGCGGATCGATGGCCGTACCGCGAAGTCGTTGCCCGCGGATACGCCGTGGCGACGTTGTACCACGGTGATATCGATCCGGATCGCGACGATTTTGCCGACGGCATCCACCCACACGTGCCAGTCGATGGCTCGGTAGAACGCACGGATACTTCCTGGGGCACGCTCGCGGCCTGGGCCTGGGGGATGCAGCGGGCTGTTGACTATCTTCTTCAAGAACCGCTGGTCGACTCTGCGCGCATCGCCGTGATGGGGCATTCGCGCAATGGAAAGGCCGCGCTCCTGGCGGCCGCCACCGACGAACGCATCGCCCTGGCCATTTCCAACCAGTCGGGCTGCGGCGGCGCGGCGATCAGCCGGCGGAAGGTCGGGGAAACCGTCAAGGCGATCAATACGGCCTTCCCGCACTGGTTCAACCGTCGGTTTCGTGCTTACAACGGCAATGAGGACGCCCTGCCGATCGATCAACACAGCCTGCTTGCCCTTATCGCACCGCGGCCCCTGCTTGTGATGAGCGCCGAGGGCGATGCCTGGGCCGATCCGCTGGGCGAGTTTCTGTCGCTGGTCGAGGTCGATCCCGTATATCGACTACTCCGCGGCGACGGATTTGAGGCGCGGGAGATGCCACAGGTGAACACGCTGCTGCGCGGGCCGCTCGGCTACCATATTCGCCCCGGCGAACATGGGGTTGGGGTGGCGGACTGGATGGTGTTTTTGGACTTCGCGAACGACCACTTTAAAACCCGTTAGCGGTGGCTACCGAGACGGGTTCAGGAACGCCTCCGGCATGAGGTTGGCCTTGAATTTATCGCCGAAACCCGAGTTGTTGGGTTCATATATGCCTTCGATGGATACATCCGCTCCCTCGGAGGCGATGCGGTCCTCCTGACCCATCGCCCACAGTATCCCCTGAATGGCGAGGCGGCGCATCGACTCCTCCTGGAAGTCGTACGGGTGGCCGAGGGTGGTGAAGAACACGCGAGCGGCCTGGCCGGACGTGCCTGTGTAGGTCTTGGTCCACGCTACGGGATTGGTGAGGGGAAATTCGTCGAGTCGGTTATTCTCCTGGTGACCGGAGCGCAGGGCGGTGCCGACGAGCAGAGGCCGGCTGTCTCCGCTCAGTTCGTAGGCACCGCCGTCCACATGGTACAGCCACGAATAGGCGTGGAAGGGCGCTACGCCCCGAAGGATGGGGTGTCCCGATTTCCACGGGACGAGCTGGACATCCGTGAGCGGCTTATTGCCGTCCTCGAAGTGACCGTGGTGGGTGATCCACTTCTGGCCGAAGACGTTGGCCGGCCAGGTTTCGTTGAACGCCGCGCGGGTGGGGTCGTCCTTGTAAAGGAAAGCGTGGGTGGACGTCCGGAAGCCGGCGATCGGCTTGCCGGACTCCGCGAAGTCCACGATACGCTTCAACTGATCGTCCGGCAGCGCCCTGAAGCGGGTGAAGACGACCATCATATCCGCCGTTTCGAGCGCTTCGAGGCCCTGGATGTTGTCCAGCACGTTCGGGTCGACCACGCCGGCGTCGTTGACCGCAAAGCAGACTGTGGTTTTGAAGCCGTAGTTCCGCTCGAGGATCCGCGCCAGCATGGGCATGGACTCCTCGGATCGATACTCTTCATCGCCCGTTACGAATACGATGTGTGGGGCGGCCGGCGATACGGCCGGCGGGGGCTCTTCCCGGAAAACTGGCTCCTCCCGGAAATCCAGCATCAGGAGCAGGATCGTCAGCACAGGAATGGCGATAGGGATGATCAGGCGCATGGGGAAGTCCGGGTCGATGGGGGTCGCGTGCGGCAAGGCTCTAGAATACGAATCCGCCGGCATCAATTCTTGTATCCGGCGTTACGCAGCCTATGTTTTTTCTTCGTAGGTTTGAACGTCCATGCACGTGTTATCCGGACGTGCGTCGGCAACTGGTAGCCAATCCGATAGGCTAGCAGGAAGATACACGGGAATTAGCCTATGATTGAGGAGATGATCCAGCGGTACGTTTCCAGGTGGACCTTCGGTGTCGTGCTGACGAGTCTGTGTCTGCTTCTGGGCTGTTCGGGTGGCCTGGACCTTTCGACGCGGTCGGTGGTGTCTCGGCCCCAGAACTGGCAACTGATCATGACACGGCTCCGGGTCGTCGATGCCCAGGAGGATCGCTCGTTTCTCGGCGTCCCATTGAGTAATGGCGATGAGCCGTACGTCGTCATTTTTGGTTACAGAAGCCGGTTCGGTCGATCGGGTTCCACCCAGGTCTTTGTGAATAAGTACGAGAATAGCGATTGGAGCGGTGGTCTGCGGTCCGGGCAGACGGCCACGATTCCAGGCGATATGGGCATCATGCGATTCGACGGGGTGGAATCCGATGAAGTGATCGGCTTCGTGGCGATCGCGTTTGAGTCCGACCGCTCTCCCTGGGCCGTGATGCGCAACCGGGTGAAGGAAGTAACGGAGTATGTGCGGTCGAACGTGTCGCGCAGCATCGAGGAGCGCAGGGTGCCAAACCTTGAATCCTCGAATTTCATTGATGAATTACATGTAGCGCTCCAGGATGCGGTTGTCCCGTTGCGCCAGCCGCTCGTCACCGGGAAAGCCATTGAAAACGTCGTGTTTTCCGCCGGCGATACCGATGAGATGATCGGGGTAAACTCCGCCATCTTCATGCGTACGGCGCCGACTGAGGCCTACATGCTGCCACACTACCGTGGCGGCTTCCTGACCGATCGCCTGTCGAATACCACATTCGACCTCCAGGGCCGCGCGCTCATCTTCGAAAATACTGAGCTTGAGTCCAGATACGACGTGGAACTCCAGGTGGAGCAGTTTTAACCATTGATACCCCTGAACAAGATACTCGCGACGTTATGTTCATTCGTTCGATATTCTCACGGCTGGTCCTGTTTGCCTGCACCGGCCTGGCGTTGATCCTTCCGCCCACCGCATCGGCCCAGATGGTGCAGTACACCACGGAAACGACCTTCAAGATCGACGCCTTTGGCGTGTTGGGTGGGATGTTGGGCCGCAAGCCGGTGACGAGCATGACCTACGTGACCCGGGATCGAATGGCCACGGTCACGGGCGACGCCGGCTCCATCGTCAGCCTCCCCGATCGGATCTTGACGTCCGTGGACTTCAAGCGGCGCACCTACAGAGAAATGACCTTCGAGCAGATGGTGGCCATGGCCGAGAACATGGCGGCGGACGTTCAACAGGAGGCGAACGATGCGGCGCCGGCTGAGGGCGACTCCGTCCGTGTCACCTATGAGTTCGACGTGTCGGTGGACGACCTTGGCGAGACGGAGACGATCAGCGGCGTTTCCACGGAGCGCAAACTCATCACGATCGAACTGCGGTACACCGCCGAGGGCACCGACGAGACCGGCCAGACTGAAACGGCCAGCGGGAAGTTCTTCGCCGTTACTGACGCCTGGGTGGGCGAGGGCGCCGAGGGCCACGCCATCGTCCAGGATTTCACACGCGCCTACGCCGCGGAGTTCGCCATGGCCATCGATCCATCCAGCAGTCCCGTGGCGTCGCTCGGTCAGATTCTGCAACAGGATGGCCGGATCGGGCCGGCGTTCGAACGGATGGCCGAGGAGATGAAAAAACTGAACGGGACGCCGCTCCGGAGCACCACCTATATCGTGACCGTCCCCCTGGAGATGGAGCTGGATGTCGACCTGCTCCTCGGTCGGAAAAAGGCCGAGAAAAAGCGCGGCGCTGCCCTGGGCGGTATCGCCCGGTCGGCGCTCCGGTCGCGAGGGATTCCGGTAGCCGGCGAAACACAAACCGAAGCCCCGCCGGCCGAACAACAAACACTCCTCACCATGAACGAGGTCTACACCTCCATCGAAGAGGTAGCCATCGACCCCGCACGCTTCCAGGTGCCGGCGGGGTTTGCGCAAGAAATAATGAAGCAATGATCAATCGTCGATGGTCAATGGTCAACTAGTGATCATTGACCATCGACCATCTATTATCGACCATCAACCGTCAATTAAAGGAATCACAAACATCCGTATTTCCGCTCCGGAAGCCTTTCTGGAACCATTCCATGCGCTGGTCGGAGGAGCCGTGGGTGAAGGATTCGGGCTGCACGCGTTGGCCGGCCATGCGCTGGAGACGGTCGTCGCCGACCGCTGCGGCCGCACCAAGGCCCTCCTCGATGTCGCCTTCATCGAGTATATTCGACTGGAGTTGCACATGATGGGCCCAGATGCCGGCGTAGCAGTCAGCCTGGAGCTCCATCGCCACCGAGAGGGCGTTGGCTTCGGCGCGGCTGGCCCGGCTCTGTAGTTGGCGTACCTGACGCTCGATGCCGGTAATGTTCTGGACGTGGTGCCCGATCTCATGGGCGATGACGTACGCGAAGGCGAAGTCGCCGGGCGCGCCGAGGCGCTGGAGTTCGCGCAGAAAGCTGAGGTCCAGGTAGACTTTGAAGTCGCCAGGGCAGTAAAACGGGCCAGTGGCGGCCGTATTGTAGCCACAGGCGGACTCCACGGCGCCGTCGTACAACACGAGGCCGGGCTGCTGGTAGCGGCTGCCGGCGTTGCTGAACAGAGAAGTCCAGACGTCCTCCGTGTACCCTAACACGACGGTCGTGAAATCCCCCGCTTCATCCGTCGCGGCTCCAGACTGTGTTTGCGGAGGCTGGCTGTTTTCCGCTGTAATCTGCTGGAGCAAGGCGGTAGGGTCTTGCCCCAGGAGCAGGCTCACGAGCAGGGCGACGATCGCCAGGCCTCCGCCCATCTTGACGCCGCGCCCCATCGGCGCGCGCCCGCCGCCGCGGCGGTCTTCGACATTTGAACTCCGCCGGCCGTCTTTCCAACGCATGGTGGTTTTCTTCTTGTAAGGGTGTGACGTTTGGATCTCTGGGTGGATCGCCGAGAATATACGGCGCCGAGATTGACATCAACCAGCCGGGGCATGGAGGTGGCACATCAACAGAAAACGGGGAAGCGTGTCCTGCACGCCTCCCCGTTGGTCCGTTTGTATCGAACGTCGCGCTTTATTTGAGCAGTGTCATGAGGTTGGTCAGTGCGCCGGCGGGGGTTTCGAGGCGGTAGAGGTACATCCCGCTCGGTAGGTCGGCCGCATCGAATGTGGCCGAATGCTGGCCGGCGGCAACCGATCCGTCCACCAGGACACTCACTTCGCGGCCGAGCATATCATACACGCTCAGTCGCACCTGGGTGGCTTCGGGGACTGAGAAGCGGATGGATGTCGTGGGGTTAAATGGATTCGGGTAGTTGCCATCGACCGAGAAGGTAGCCGGCAGGGCCCTTTCGGCGGTCGCGACTTCGCCGGTGACATCACTGTAGCTATTCGAGGCCACCGCGCCGTGTTTTTTGCTTACTTTGCACGCACCGGGACCCGAAGCGCCCACATTGTAGGATTCCAGTGCTTCCATGATCCACTCCGCGCCATCCCATTTACGCTGGTTCTTGCCGATGCCACCATGGGCGACCAACCACTGGTCGGCGAGCATCATGACCTGTGCGATCGACGACCCATCGGCCCCGTTGGCGATGTTCAAGTGAGCCGCGATCAGTTGTTCGGCGAGGAGGATCGACTTGTCGCCCTTGGGATTCTTAACCATGATGTTCAGCATCGTACGCTTGCCGTAGACCATGCCTCCGAGGCTCAGTTGTCGCAGTGGCCAGGCGTCCGGATTCTTTTTCCAGTAGCTGAGTGCGAACGTGCAGCCGCCTTCAACGGGCGCCGGCGGAGCAAACATAATGTTGTCCAATCCGCCCGAGCCCTGATGGCTCATCTTGATTTGGAGCACGCCGGGGGTGCCGGTGCCTTCCAGGCCGCTATCCGTCCGCACGACAGCGACGCCGTTGTTGCCGGTCACCGGCGTGGTGAAAAGGCCGATCCGGGCGCCCTGGGCGTCCAGCAGCTCGACATTCTGGTATTCGTTATTCTCGCGATCGATCACGGTGAAGCTATACATCGTCACCGGCTCGGGAAAGGTGAGCGTGATCGTGGAAGCACCCCCTTCGTCGTCCGGGTCGGTAACTCCATGGATGCCCTGACCGAAGGGGATGATCTCCTTGGGGTATTCGTGCACGATGAGGACGTTGCCGAGCGCCGTCATGTTGGCATAGGGCGCACGGCCGCCTTCGAAACCCTCGCCGGGGCCGCCGAACTTGACGTTCGGGCTGCCCAGATCGGGGTCGCTGCCGGTGCAGCCGTCGGCGCAGTGGGAATCGAACAACACAGCAGCGTTGGCGGCCGGCGTGTTGGTGAGGTTGGAGCCAAACACGCGAATCGGACCGTAGCCCCCGTCGGCACGGACGGAGTCTACCACCTGACCTCGGGTCATCGCGTCAAACGTGATGGTTTGAACCTGAGCCCGCAGCGGGGCGGCGTACAGGCCGAGGAGAGCGAGGAGGGTAAGGAACGTGAACAACCGGGGGCGCGTGGCGCAGGCGTTTTGGGTGGAAATCGCAATACGCATAGGATGTCGATCGAATTGTCGCGGCGAACCGCACGATGAGGGGGATCGTGGTGGGGTGTACCAAGAAACGAAGAGCAGGGGCCGCGCCCGCGTATGTTCTGGCGCGTCCCCGGATGCTGTCCAAAGCAACCCGGGTGGGTTTCCAGGGGCGGGGAATGGGAGGCTTCGTTGCCGCCATGGCTGCGCCAGTGGCGAATCGGGAAGCAGCAAGTAAGCGCATGACATGAGGCAGGGGACCCGCATGGCACGATTTTGAGGGCTCCGTTTGGTGATCGTCAGCCGATGCGTATTTTAGCGCCCGCTGTTAATGCGTGCGTTTATCGTCGTCGCCTGCCACGGAAGGCCCACGCCTTTTGCACGCGGAAGGATTTCCGTGCGCCCTGAGCGACTTTATGCCCTGGCCGGAAGGCGACCCTGAGTCCGCCGGCGAATTCAATGAGATGAAAATATCCCCGATCATCACCAGTACGCTGCTGAGCCTCGTCGTCATCTGGTTGTGTGCACTGTATGAGGTGGGCCCCCTGCAATCGTGCGCCATGGGCATTATGCGTTTCCCGTATATCCTCGGGGTGGTGCCACCGATCGCCGGCGTGTTGACGTTGCCGATTTTCTTCCTGATGAACCTTTGTGACCGGCTGGGCATACGCAACAACATGTTCAGGACGGCGATCGCACTCGTGATCCAATTGCCGTTGACGTTCTTGATCTCCGCGTTTGTCACGCCCATCGATGACGGCATGATGTGGCGATGTGTCTTTAACATGCCCTGAAGGCCGTTCCGGTCCGAAGGCTAGCTCCCCTGCATCCTCATGGCCAAGCTCGAAGTCGTCAACTATAGCGCGGAGTGGAACCCCGTACACAACAGCGGGATCATCCGGGCGGTCTTTTCGAACGGACAGCAGGCGGAGTTGCCTATCGATTCCACCGAGGAATTCATCGCCGTGATGATGATGTTGGAGAAGGCGCCCGTGTTTCTCGATACCCGTACGATGGATCTGGCAATCGCTCAACGCAGCACGGGCAAGTAGCGCGTACACCATGTTCAGGCCCATCTGCTCCGACTGGTAACAAAGTGCAGCTCCCTGTCGTTACTGAATAACCGAAGGCACGCGTTGGACGTTATCCGTTGAACGTCTGGTGTTTTGGTACGCGCCATGTGACTCCCTGCCAGGGTAGGGGCGTGCCGCTTCGTCGGTGTACCGGATTCGCATTCACTTCCCATGAGGTTACGCCTATGCAGATCGTCTCCCGTCGACCCGATTCCGGGGTCTCTTTCGCAGTCGTTGTCGCCCTGATCGCGCTCCTGGCCCTGCCGGCCGTTTCCGCCCAGGCCCAGGTGCGCCTCGGCATTCTCGGTGGCGCGAACTTCTCCGCCCTGGAGGATGTGACCGCCGGCGAGTCGCTCGTCGAGCTCGACAACGCCACCGGCTATCACATCGGCGCTTTTCTCGATATCGGATTCGGGGCATTCGGCATCCGGCCGGCTGTCTATTATCTCGATGCCGGCCCCCTGTTCGACGGCGCCGATTTTCTGGACCGGGATGACTTCAATCTCGTGTACGTCAGTGTGCCGGTGGACCTTCGGTATTCCCTCGGAGTGGGGCCGATCAAGCCCTATATCCTCGCGGGCCCCGAACTCCGCATCCTGGCGTCTGCACAAGATGCCCCCGACGAGTTGCAAGATCAGCTCAGCGATCTGGTGATGAATGGAGGTGTTGGCCTCGGGGTGGAAATTTCAATCCCGGGTGTCGGGCTGACCCTCTACCCGCAAATTCGGTACAGCTTTAGCTTATCGGAATGGTTGGATCGTTCATATGAGATCGAAGGTGTTTCCATCACGACAGACGACGGGCAGAAGCCGAATATGTGGCTTCTGAGTCTCGGAGTGGGCTTTTAGCCCGGCCGTGTCCCGTCATCGAGTCGTCGCTGGCGATCGGTGATCTTCTCCCAGGCTGCGATCCGTGCCCCCGCTCGTTGGAGACGTATCCGGTGCCTTCGTATGCCGCCAGTAGTTGGAAAAAGGCCCAACTTTTTTATCGTTGGAGCCCCGAAGTGTGGGACGACCTCGCTCTACGAGTACCTGCGCCAGCACCCGGAGGTGTTCATGGCGCACGACGGTCAGCACTATTGGCGGTCCAAAGAACCCTACTATTTCTGCGAAGAGCTCATTGCGCGGGAAGGAATGGGGGTACACACGGAGGAGGAGTACCTGAAGCTGTTTGAAGGGGCAACCGGACAACCTCGCATCGGCGAATCATCCGCGCTTTACCTGTATAGCGAACAGGCCCCCACTCGGATCAAGGCGTTTGCGCCGGACGCCCGGATCCTCATCATGCTCCGCCATCCGGTGGAGATGATGATGTCCTGGCATCGCGACTGCCTCCGCTGGGGACATGAGGATATCGTCGATTTTCGCGAGGCCATAGAGGTGGCGGACCAGCGCCGGGCCGGAATGCGCCTACCGCCGGCGTCCGGCTATCCGGGTTGTCTGCAATACCTGGAGATGGCTACCTTCTCGATGCAGGTTGAGCGGTATGTACACGTATTCGGGGCGGAGCAGGTCAAGGTGTGCCTGCTTGATGATTTTGCCCGCGATCCGGCCGCCACATTTCGTGAGGTGGCCCTGTTTCTGGGGATCGATCCATCGTTTACACCGTCTTTTGATGTGCACAACGAACAGGTAGCGCTCACGCAGGCGCACTACCTGCGGCACCGGATGATGAACTGGGCCCGGGCGCACGCACGATGGGCCCGATCCATCCATCGCGCGCTTCCGTTTCGGGTGGATCGGTGGATTGAGGCGGCGCTCACCCCCATCGCGCGGCGCACCCTCAAAGTGTCGGTGGAAAGCAGCTACCTGGCGCTGCTGCAGCGGCAACTGACGCCTGAAATCGAGCGGCTCGGCTCCGTCATCGGGCGGGACCTGGGTCCGTGGATGAGCCTGTTCTGAAGCCTTTGCGGGGCGGTCTTCGCGCCACCGGCGCAGAGCATGGACGGGTGCGGCGCCAGCCGCTGTCGGGACAAAGATTCACGTAGGCCGGCTTGTTCTTTATCCTTCAGGGCATCCTATATTCCGGGCATTCGACATGCCCTTTTGTAGCCCTGATGGACGTCCCCGGATGACGAAACCCACCAACCGCACGCGCCTGGCTCAGTACCAGGATGTAGACGCCTCGTACCTGGAAAATCGCAAGCTGCAGAAACACGCCGGCTGGGGTCTGCTCTGGGCGCTGGGTGTCGGAGCCGTGATATCGGGAGATTTCTTCGGGTGGAACTACGGCCTGGCGTCGGGCGGCTTCTGGGGGCTTGCAATCGCAACGGTGCTTATGGCGATCATGTACATCTGCATGGTCTACAGCATCGCCGAATTGTCCGCCGCCCTGCCGCACGCCGGCGGCTTCTACTCCTTCACCCGTAGCGCCCTCGGTCCGTTTGGCGGGTTTGTCTGCGGGGTGACGGATACGATCGAGTACGTAATCACACCGGCGGTGATCGTCGTCGGCATCGGTGGCTACATGAACGCACTCGTTCCTGGCGTTCCACCCTATGCCTGGTGGTTCATCTCGTATGCCCTGTTCATCGCCATCAACATCCGCGGGGTCGCCCTCACGCTGAAAGTCGGCCTCGTCGTTACCCTGCTGGCGGTGCTCGTGCTGGTCGTCTTTTACGTCAGCACGCTCTGGAGCGGCGCTTTTTCGTGGGATCTGCTCTTTACCGTCGCGCCCGACCCGGGCCAGTCGGCCACGTGGCTGCCTCATGGCTGGAGTGGCGTATTCGCGGCCCTGCCGTTTGCCATCTGGTTTTATCTGGCCATCGAACAGCTGCCCCTCGCCGCCGAGGAGACCCACGATGTCGTCTCCGCGATGCCGCGGGCCTTGCTGCTTGGGATCGGCACCCTCCTGGTGCTTTCGCTGTTCACTCTGGTGCTTAATAGCGGGGTGGGGGGCGGGGCGGCCGTCATCGGAGCTTCCGCGGCGCCACTCGAGGAAGGGTTCCGGGCTGTGTTTGGCGGAGGAGCCACGACGACGCTGCTGACCATCGTTGCCCTCACGGGGCTCGTCGCCAGCTTTCACACCATCATCTACGCCTACGGCCGCGTGCTTTTCGCGCTCTCCCGCGCCGGCTACTTCCCCCGCTGGATCTCGGTAACCGGGAAAAACCGGACGCCCTATGTGGCCCTGCTCCTTGGCGGGGCGATCGGCCTCGCCGGCGCGGTGGTCATCCACCTCCAGGAAGGCGCTGCCGTCGGCGCGGCGCTGCTGAACATGGCCGTCTTTGGCGCCGTGATCTCGTACGTGCTGGTGATGGTCAGTTACATCAAGCTCAAACTCTACAACCCCGATCTACCCCGCCCCTATGTCAGCCCGCTGGGCATTGGCGGCGCGGTCGTCGGCGTGCTGCTGGCGCTGGTCGCGTTGGTAGCCTGCCTCGCCGTGCCGGACTACCGCCCGGGCGTCTGGGGAACGGTGATCTTCCTGGCCATCGCCGTGGTGTACTTTCTCACCTACAGCCGCTACCGCCTCGTCGCCCAGGCGCCCGAGGAGGAAATCGCCCTGATGGCGAAAGCACAAGACGAACTGGCGCACAAGTAACATTAATCATTAACCATCAAGGCTGTTAACAAAAACGCTAACTACCACTGTATTGTCATCCCCGACCCCGATCGGGGATCCAGCCGTATTGCAATTCTGCTGGATCCCGCATCAGTGCGGGATGACAAACTGCCTTTTTTGGTCGTTTCGGAATTTTGTTAACACTTCTGATTAACCATTGTCCATTGTGATGACCCCCGAGTCATCGTTCAACGATCCAGATGTCGTCAGCCCAGTAGTCACTTTTCCCTTTTCACTTTTTCCTTCTCACTTCTCCATGTCTACTCTCACCGGGATGTTGACGCCCGACATGCTCCAGAACCTCGTCCACACCGGCGAGATCGAGACCGTGCTGGTGGTCTTCACCGATCATTATGGCCGCTTCATGGGCAAACGTTTCGATGCGGACTTTTTCCTTGAGGATGGCATGGCGCACGGCACCCATGCGTGCGACTACCTGCTGACGGTGGATATGGAGATGGAGCCCGTCGCCGGCTACCGGTACTCGAACTGGGAGCGCGGCTACGGGGATTTTCACCTGGTGCCGGATCTTTCGACGCTCCGTGTCGCCACCTGGCTGGACCGCACGGCGATGGTGCTGTGCGATATCTACACGGAGAAAACGCACACGCTGGTTGATGTCGCGCCCCGGTCGATGTTGCGCCGGCAGATGGATCGGTTGGCCGCCAGCGGCCTCGTCGCCAAGGCCGGCTCGGAACTGGAGTACTACATCTACGAAGACTCCTACCGCGAAGCCTCCGACCTCCGGTACACGGGGCTCCGCCCGATGGGCTGGTACCTGGAAGATTACCACGCCCTGCAGGGCACCCGCGAGGAGGTGTTCACCGCTGCCGCGCGCCGGCACCTGAAACACTCAGGTATCCCGGTCGAGAATTCGAAAGGGGAGTGGGGCCTCGGACAACACGAAATCAACGTCCGCTACGCCGAGATCATGACCATGGCGGATCGCCACGTCATCTTCAAGCAGTGCCTCAAGGAGGTGGCGGATGAGCTGGGCCTGAGCGTGACCTTTATGGCCAAGCCTGCCGCGGATCAGGCCGGCTCGAGCTGTCATATCCATCTCAGTCTCTGGAAAGACGGCGCCAACGCCTTCGCCGGAGAAGACCGCCTCGGACCGATCGCGTGCTCACCCCTGTTCCGCTGGTTTCTGGGGGGATGGATGGCCCACGTGCCCGAAATGATGGTCTGCTACGCTCCGACGGTGAACGCGTACAAACGCTACCAGTCGGGCTCCTGGGCGCCCACGCGGCTGGCGTGGAGCCACGACAACCGGACGGCCGGCTTCCGAGTCGTCGGCAGCGGCAAAAGCCTCCGCATCGAGTGCCGCATCCCGGGGGCCGATTGCCATCCGTACCTGGCGTATGCGGCCGCCCTCGCTTCCGGCATGGACGGGATCGCCAACCAGATCGAACCGCCCGAGATGTTCGACGGCGACATTTACAACGCCGGCCACATCCAGGCCCTCCCCAAAACCCTCCGCGAGGCCACGGCATCCTTCTCGTCCAGCCCCTTCGTCCGCGCTTCGTTCGGCGATGACGTGGTTGATCACTACAGCCACTTCTTCACCGTCGAACAAGACGCCTACGATAAAGCCGTGACCGACTGGGA
>JBGSPJ010000284.1:0-5729 GCA_041738655.1 Rhodothermales bacterium
GGACCGGCCGCGCCGGGGTGGACGAGCAGCGCCGAGCAGCCCCCCAGAATCGCGGCGAGGGCCATCGGGGTGGTGCGGAGTGCGTGTACGTGCGGGTCATCTCCCGAAGGGCGCTCGGTTTCCGCCAGGATGGCGAGGCGAGGGAGGGCAAACAGCCCCGGATCGAAGGCAAGGGCCATCTGGCCGATCAACCAGGGCAGCGCCCGCAGACGTGCGAGTTCTGGGAAAAAGAGCCGGCCCAGGGGGATGACAACCTGGAGCCGGGCGAGGATTTCGGGTAACGGCCAGCCGGCCGCGAGGCCCCGGTCGATGTGCCGGCGGGTGAGGGCCAGCGCGAGGGCCAGCTGGGCCGGTTGCGATGCCGTCACGAAGGGGGTGAGGTCGACGCCGAGGGATCGGATTTCGGGGGCCGTGGCGCGCAGGGTAGTGGCTGCCGGCCAGAAGGCGTCCACAACCGTATTCAGTGAATCAATCCGTGTTTCGGGTCGCCAGAGATAGGCCCCTGAGGCCGTGGCTGGTATCCCTGGCCCGGCCAGCGGTTGTGCGGCGAAGAGGTACACCGGGAGGGGTGAAGCCGGCCAGAGGCTGTCATTCGTCTCCATGACCAGGGCCTCCGCGCCGCCGGCCAGCGCGACGTCGAGGCGGGTCTGGAATTCGGCGTCGGCTGTGTTTCCGATCCTGGCGCAGGCGGCCCAGCCCGGCAGGGCCGGGTATTCGAGCAAGGCGCTTGAGGCGGGGAGGTCATCGGCCGGATAGAGGGCGCGAACGGAGACGCCGGGCGCGGGCGTCCACGTGATCGTCTCCTCAACCGCGCGTCCCTTCAGATCGGTCGCGACCGTGTCGAGCCACGCCGTAACGCCCGCCGGCGGGAAATAGCGGAGTAATTCCATATCCGTGCTCTGTAGCCTGTTCAACATCGTACTCGTACTCAGCGAAGCGGTACTCGTACTCCTACTCGACGTAACGTTATCGCGTTGAACGTTACTTCGTACCCATCACCACTCGGTACCGCCGCACGAGTTCGAACACCGCGATGCCATAGGCCACCGATACGTTGAGGGATTGTTTCGAGCCGTACTGGGGGATCTCGATCGCCAGGTCCGCGAGGGCCATGACCTCCTCCTGCACCCCTTGTACCTCGTTGCCCAGCACGAGGGCGAGGGGGAAATGGCGGGGGAGGAGATCGTCAACCCGCGTGGGGGAGTCCGTCAGTTCAAGCACGGCGATGGTATAGCCGGCGGCTTTGAGCCGGCGGACGGCATCGAGCGTGTTTTCCACGTGCTCCCAGGGAACCGTTTCCTGGGCTCCGAGTGCGGTTTTGTGCAATCCCTGATGGTCAGGGGTGGCTGTGATGCCTGTCAGATAGAGCTTCTCGATCCACGCCCCGTCCGATGTGCGAAAGAGGGAGCCGACATTGTGCATGGAGCGCACATTGTCGACGACCGCCGCAATCGGGTGCCGGGGGGAGTGGCCCTCGTCCGCAGGAGTAAGCCGCACGATTTCCTCGTGCCGTAATTTCCTCATACCGCTTGTATCATCCTGTCGCCGGTGGATACCGCCCGCGCCGTTAGCCTGTGCATCGCATGAAACGATCGTTTATTTTCCTGGCCTTGTTCGTCGTTTTGCCGGCTCTTTCCGGCTGCCAGACGTTGAAGGAAATCGCCAATCTACGCCATGTCGATTTTTCGCTCGACCGGCTGAGCGGCCTGAACCTCGCGGGTGTTTCGCTGCAAAACGTTCGCTCGTACCGCGACCTCAGCGCCGGCGATCTGTTTAAACTCACCACGGCCGTCGCCCGCCGCGATCTTCCACTCCGCTTCAACCTGCATGTTGCGGCCCTCAACCCCGAGACAAATTCGGTGGCGGCGCGGCTTGTGCGGATGGACTGGACGCTCTTCCTGGAAGACCGGGAGACCATCAGCGGTGTGGTGGATCAAGAGCAGGTCCTTAACCCCGGGCAGCCCGTCGACATCCCGGTTGCGATCGACCTCGAACTGCTGAGCTTTTTTGATAAGAACGCGCAGGATCTCGTCGACCTCGTCCTCTCCCTCTCCGGTGAAGGCGGCGCCCCGAAAAACGTCCGCCTCCAGGCCATCCCCGTCATCGATACCGTCATCGGCCCGATCCGCTACCCGGACCCGATCGTTATCGTGAACCGGGAAGTAGGATGAGGCGGAAGCCCGCCATCATCGCCCTCGACGGACCCGCCGGCTCGGGGAAGACCTCCACGGCCCGGGCTGTCGCCGAGCGGCTCGGGTATGTATACCTGGATACGGGCGCCATGTACCGGGCGGTGACACTTGCCGCGCTGGAGGCCGGCTGTGCGTTGACGGACGAGGCTGTCGGCGGGCTCCTGGCCTTGCTGCGTCTGGACCTCGGGCATCGCGATGGCCAGATGACGGTGCGGATCGATGGGGAGGATGCGACGGACCGAATCCGGGGGCGCGAGGTAGGCCGGCACGTCAGTCAGGTAAGCGCCCTCCGTTCCGTGCGCGACCGTATGGTCGAAGCCCAGCGCGCCATGGCCCGGGCACAGCTGGCGGAAGGGCGGGGCGTGGTCGTGGATGGGCGCGACATCGGGACAGTTGTTTTCCCCGAGGCAACGCTGAAGATCTTCATGTCCGCCAACCCTCGAGTGCGCGCCGAGCGGAGGCAACGCGAATTGGCCGAGAAGGGAGACCATCGGGACATAGACCAGATCCTGGCCGAAATTGAGTCCCGCGATGCCCTCGATAGCGGGCGCGAACTGGCGCCGCTTCGCCAGGCCGACGACGCCGTTACCCTTGATACCAGCGGGCTTACGATGGATGCGCAAGTTTCATTCGTAGTTAACAAACTCTCGGAACGCCTCGGCGAACGGTTCGTATGAGCCGTTTGTCGATTTTGTCCACCGGCGCGGCCTGCGCCGGCGGGGGATCGTCCCCCAATTTTCCTCAAAAACCCTAATCTCTCGAGGAGCCGGCACGATGAGGGCCGCCGGGCCACGAGAGCTAAACGCCCTGGCGCTGTCGCGTCTCCTCATCGCAACCCGATGCGGTGGCTCCGGAGAACCCGAATGGCTGAAGATCAGCAAAAAACAACCGACCCGTCTGAAAGCGTAGAGGCCAGCGTTGAAACAACCGTCGACGCGGCTATTGAAGCCACTGTAGAAACCGCTGTAGAAACCGCCGCCGAAACGGCCGTGGAAGCTACCGCCACTCCAGTCCAGGCCCCCCCCGCCGTTGAGCCCGCCGCGGCTGCGGCGCACTCCGTGCCGGCGCTCGCACATGCGCCCGAGTTTATTGGCTTCCGAGGTGAAATCGAAGGCCAGGTCGTCAAACTGGCCGACCTGAATCGCGGGATCGACGATCCGTCGGCGAAGGCGATGTATGAATCGCTCCGCCGCATGATCGACGAGACCCTGACCAACGTCACGGAAAACGAGATCGTATCCGGGCGCGTCGTCAGCATCGGCGAAAAAGACATTGTTGTCGATATCGGTTTTAAAAGCGACGGCATTATCGCCCGCAATGAGTTCGATACCGAATTGACGCCCGGCGATGAAATCGAGGTATTCCTCGAACGCATCGAAGACTTCCAGGGCCAGCTCATCCTCTCCAAGACGAAGGCCGATACGGTCAAGCGCTGGCAGCGGATCGAGACTGCGCACCTCGAAGAAAAGGTACTCGAAGGCACGATCGTGCGCCGCATCAAGGGCGGTATGATCGTCGAGCTCTTCGACGGCATCGAGGCTTTCCTCCCTGGTTCGCAGATCGACGTCCGGCCCGTCCGCGACTTTGACGCGTACCTCGACAAGCGGATGGAGTTCAAGATCGTCAAGCTCAATCCGGCCAACGAAAATATCGTCGTCTCGCACAAGGCGCTCATCGAGAAAGACCTCGAAGAACAGCGCCAGAAGATCCTCTCCTCGATGGAGCCGGGTCAGGTGCTCGAAGGCACGGTCAAGAATATCACCGACTTCGGTGTGTTCATCGACCTCGGCGGCGTCGATGGCCTGCTGCACATCACGGACCTCTCCTGGGGCCGCGTGTCGCACCCGTCCGAACTCGTCGAGCTGGATCAGAAGCTCAACGTGGTGGTGCTGGACTACGACAAGGACCGTCAGCGCATCTCGCTCGGTCTCAAGCAGCTCCAGTCGCATCCCTGGGAGAACATCGGCGAGAAGTACAAGGAGAGCGACGAAGCCGAAGGCAAGGTGGTTTCGATCACCGACTACGGCGCGTTTGTCGAACTGGAGAAGGGCATCGAAGGCCTCGTCCACATCTCGGAAATGAGCTGGACGGAGCACATCAAGCACCCGAGCCAGATGGTATCGCTCGGCCAGATTGTCAAGGTTCGTATCCTCAACATCGACAACGAGGGCAAGAAGATCTCCCTCGGCATGAAGCAGCTCGAACCCGATCCGTGGGTGGGCATTGCCGCCCGCTACCCGGGTGGCACGGTGTTGCGCGGCAAAGTGCGCAATATCACGAACTTCGGCGTCTTCGTGGAGATCGAACCGGGCATCGACGGGCTGGTCCACATTTCGGACCTGTCCTGGACGAAGAAAATCCGCCATCCTTCCGAATACGTGAAGAAGGGCCAGGATCTGGATGTCGTCATCCTCAATATCGACGAGAAGGAACGCCGGATCTCCCTCGGTCACAAGCAGATCGAGACGAACCCGTGGAACGACTTCGCGAAGATGTACTCGGATGGCACCGACACCGACGCCACGATCAAGAAGATCGTCGACAACGGCATCGAAGTGTCGCTCGGGCTTGAACTGGACGGCTTCGTGCCGGCCGGCGAACTGAAGAGCGGTCCGAAGACCTTCCAGGACGCGTACAAGGAAGGGGAGACCCTCCACCTGCGCGTCATCAAGTTTGATCCGAACCAGAAGGAAATCCTCCTCAGCGAAACCGCGAAGCAACGCGCGGACGAACGCTCAAAGAAGGACGACGAACACAAGGAACGCCGGAAAGAACAGGACACCGAACGTCAGGTCGTCCAGGAATTCCAGCGCAAAACCGCCGCCGCAACGGGTCCGACGACTCTCGGCGAACTCAGCGGTCTCGAAGAGTTGAAGCGCAAGATGGAAGCGAACGAGGCATCCGAAGAATCGGAGTCCTAGTCCTTTCCTGAAGCACTAGAACATGGGGCCGCATCGATTCGTCGGTGCGGCCCTTTTTTGCGTGGAAGCACTCCTTGCGGCCACAATCTGGCCACGCCGTGGCCGTACGGACGAACAGCCGGGATCAGCGGCGGGAGCAGTCGCCGGCGGCCCAGCGTCTCAGGGCCTCGTGGTCAAGCTCTCCATCGATGGACTCGGCCAGCCGATCGCCCATCAGGGCGCCGAATTTAAATCCGTGCCCCGAGAAGCCGGCCAGCGTCCACGTCCGCCCCTGCCTGCCCACAAAAAATCGCTCCTCCGGGGCGACGGTGTAGAAGCAGACCTTCGCGCGATCGACCGTGAACCGGTCGAAATCCCGCAGCCGGCCCCGTGCCGCCGCCAGGATGGTCTCGATTTCCGCCTCGGTCGCCACGCGGGGCGCTTCCGGATCGCCCTGCATCGAAAAGCGATGATCGCCAATCTTAAGCCCTTTGTCCCCGCGCGGCGGCACCAGATAAAAACCACTGTCCGGGTCGATGTCCAGTAGCATCGGCGCTTCGGCCCAGCGGGCCGCCTGGTCGGGCGGCGGGTTGAGATAAACCACCACCTGACGCGAAGGCACGAGCGGCGGCGCGTC